>DBQS01000024.1:20080-20862 GCA_002305355.1 Patescibacteria group bacterium UBA1388 | reverse complement strand
TCTTCTTCATTTGAGGACTTCTTTGGTTTCCGGAAAAATTTGGACCAAATTGATCCTTGATGGGAGTCATGCAGGCGGCTTTTAGCTTCATGCGCGTCATTGGGTGGGGCAACCGATGTGGAGTCTCTCATATGATCCTTATTGTGAGCCTTATCTTGATCCTTTTTAATATCAGGATCTGTTTTAGGAGTGTCGTCTTGAGATAATTTTAAAGCGGTGGCAGATTTAGATTTTTTGATGGCAGTTGATTTTTGCTGAGGAGAAGTTTGCTCAATATTTTTTGTCTTGATTTCGCTCGATTTACTAGATTTAATTTTCCGAGATAGAGAACCCTTTTTTCTTTTGCTGTCACCAACAAGTTTGCCATGATCAAGCTCAATTCTCCGGTACGTGTCATCATGTCCCAACACTGCTTGATCATGAGTTGCAATCAAAACTGTGGTACCTAACTCATGAACTTTGTGGAGCAACTTCGCAATCGAGCGTGCTGTTGTAGAGTCAAGATTACCGGTTGGTTCATCGGCAAAGATTAATTCTGGACCCATGGCAAGCGAGCGCGCAATACTCACTCGTTGGGCTTCTCCGCCCGAGAGTTGAGAAGGGAAATGGAACGCTTTGTCTGGTAGTTTAATGAGTTTTAAAAGGTCGGTGACCCGACTTTCAATCTCAGCACTTTTTTTCCCCAGAACAGACAGTGGTAACGCAATATTTTCCCAAACATTCATTTCTGGGATGAGTCGGTAATCTTGGAAAACAACACCAATTCTTCGCCGATGATGGTG
>DBQS01000024.1:15200-19966 GCA_002305355.1 Patescibacteria group bacterium UBA1388 | reverse complement strand
CGTACGATTGACACAATAGTGCTTATCTTAACCTGTACTGAAGATTCTCTCCAGTCAATCTAAGTATATCAGTTTAAGGAAAAATGGTTAACTAGTATGTATATAGCTTAAAGATGTGGAAAGCAGATTTCCATGATTTGTGGTATCAATTTTTCGACTACGTCAAGATCAAGGTACTGTCTTCTGAATGCTTTATATACTATTCTGTTGTTTGCAGGAACTAACTGTATCAGTGGTTCAAATAAGTCTTCGGAGTCGTTTTCTCGAATTTGCTTTTCTAATTCATCGATTCCGATTGGCATCAGGTCTACGGATGCTCCATCTAAGCTATCTAACTCGTTCATTGTTTCACTCAGGTTTTGAGAAAAGGAGGGATTTAAACAATTTATCATTTGTTGAAGGGCAAATTGGCGCTCTTTATCGATGTAATTTTCCAAAGATTGGCGTAGATGATTTGGGTGTGGAGAGTTTGTAGTGTCCAAAATTGCATCTCTAGCAATTTTGGTAGCAATATTCTTCTGCTCAACTGACAATCTGCCGTTATTAGTAATGAAATCAACAGTCATACTGACGGCGTAGCCATCAAGTTTTTGACCATAACGTTGTTCAACGGTTGGTTTATATTGTTCAGTCATATTTTCAAATGTGATTGATAGAGCCGTGAATTATATAGGATACAAAATCAACAGTCAAGCTGACGTGGTTGACTTCGCCAGACTGACAAAGTAAAAACAGAACTCAAAAACTCGAGGAAATTTAGAACAACTACTCTATTCAAGTGGTTTCTCACCCTCAACCTTGACAATTTTGACTCGGCCGACATCCATTAACCAAGCCGCTTTTTGACCTTTGAAAGTTTCGCCCCAGACTTCCACTTCCATGCCTACCAATTTATCAAGGTCGGTGACGGATGAGGTTAAAGTTACCGATTGAGAGGGGCCACCTGGTCGTAAGAGCGTGTGTGTGCCTTCACCATCTGTGCCACCAGCTTCTAAATAACCTTGTGCTTGGTTGGGAAAGTCCTCAACGTTAGCACTCCCAAAAACATCACCAGCTTGGACTTGGTCGGATGCAACTTTAGCAATTGGTTCCTCAAAAGCAGCTCCATTTGATCGAGCGTACAATTCATAACTTCCATATCCAGTGGCAGCACCAAGTATAATCGCAATCACGCCGGCGATAATGAACTTGACTGATGAATTTTTTGGAGATTTTGCCATAGCTGATTTATCTTTATCAAATGTGAGTGGATGTATCACCGATTGAGGTTGATTATTATCATCGATGGCAGTGTTCTCGTCAACAACAGTTTTTGTTTGATTATGAGGCAGATTTTGGCTATGACCTGTGGCGGTAGTTGATTTTGAGTGCTCTGCTTGATTTGTGGCGGATGTGGTTGGCATAAAGTGATTTCTGCACATGAAGTAGTTAATGGATAAAGTATAGCAGCTTGCTTTCTGAGCAGCAAATGAAAGCAATTATTAAACATTGAGTCTAGTTTCTGCTTGAATAAACTCATCGATTTGGCCATCCAAAACGGCAGTGGTATCACTTGTCTCCACCTCGGTTCTTGTGTCTTTGACTAACTTGTAAGGGTGAAGCACGTAGTTTCTAATTTGATTGCCCCAACTAGCAAGTTGATGAGTGCCTTTTTCCTTGCTCAATGCTTGCTCAAATTCTGCTTCTTCTTGCAATGCCAAAATAGCGCGTAATTTTTGAAGAGCTCGCTCTTTATTTTGGGCTTGAGAACGTTCTTCGCGACAGCGCACCACTGTTCCACTTGGCAAGTGAGTCAATTCAACTGCGGTATTTACTTTATTGACGTTTTGGCCACCAGCACCTCCGGATCTGGAAAAATTCCATGCCAAATCTGAGTCTGGAATGACAATATCAGGATTAACATCCTCAAGGAGAGGCATCACTTCGATCAAGGCGAATGATGTTTGACGCAAATTATTAGCATTAAAAGGGCTTTGCCTGACTAAGCGATGTGTACCGCGCTCTCTTTTCAAAAGACCGTAAGCAAAAGGGGCCTCAACAGCGTATTCCGCAGCCTTGATGCCGGCTTCTTCACCCTGAGATTCCGATAAAAGCGTGTGTTTCCAGCCTTGCCTTTCGAAATATCGAACATACATCCGGCGCAACATATCTGCCCAATCCATTGCTTCAGTGCCACCTTGCCCGGAATGAATAGAGAATAAAGCCCCTTTTTTGTCATATTTTCCAGAAAGAAAACGTTGCAACTCAATTTGGTTGAGCAACTTGGTCAACTTATTTGTTAAGTTGAATAGTTCTTGTGTAATACCAGCATCGAGAGATTCTTGATCATTCCCATTAAGTAAATCGATCGCAGCTTGAAGATCTGCAACCAACGCTGTCACTTGATCATAATGGGTTATTTGTTGTTGGATATCTGCTAGTTCTTGCATCACCTCTTTCGCCTCGGCATGTTGCCAAAAGTCTGGCATGAGTGATTTTTTTTCTAACTGCTGATGTTGGGTAGAGAGAGCATTACGATCAAAGCCGGCAAGTAAGTCAGTAGCTTTAGATATCAATTGGTCAACTTCATTTTTTTGAGTTTGTTGCATCAAGTAGATTGTATCAGAAACCACTTCATCTCAGTTGGAGGAATACATCTTGGTGATGAGAACGAGTATAAGAGGCATTTGGTGTAAATATTTGGTATTGATAGGTGGGGATACCTGCTTGTTTGGGTAAAATGATGATTGGTGGAGTGAATCCGTCTGGAGTGGAGAATGTAATTTGGAGAGTAGTGTGTTGTTTTGCCGGAGTAGCCACCAAAACACCTATTTCTCGTAACGCCATCTCATCGCTGCTAATAAACAAATTTTCATCCCACTGCTTGATGTGCTGACCATTGATCGAGATTTCTTCAACTTGATAGGTGGGATCAACATAAAGCCGATGGTAATTAATATACCCATTTTGGTTGTCTTTGGTTGTCAAAGCTGTAATTTGATCATTAGTTACTAAGTTACCTAAAGAAGAGAGCCCAATTTGGGGAGCAGAGTTGTAGAAAGTAGTATTAATTTGCAACCGATTGGCGGTAAACTCCATTTTGCTCGTACGCTCCACAAAAGCATTAACTTTGTTGATCCCTACATTAGACTCAACTTGCATGATCAGTCTGGGTTGGCAATGGCAATCTTGGATGACAGCTGGAGGTATGAGTGATTGCAGACTCAGCGTGCCGCCAATTTGAGCAGACACAAACTTGGATTCAAGTGAGGGATCGGTAGCGTAAACTTGAATATGTTTTTGCTGGACTGATTTGAGCAGCAGACTAAAAACCTGCATCTTTTTCTTGGCAGGGAGTTGATTAATGTGGTGAAAAAGCATACTTTGGGCGTGACTAAGTAATTGTTTTTTTTGTTGGCTGCCAGGAAAAAAATCGTCACGTTCTGATCGTAAGAGTTGATGGATGTTGTTGCTGGTCAACTCAACTTGATTATCTGGCAGCCAAACAGGACCGGTTATTTCTAGAAGTTCTGCTATGAGTGGTAAATTGATCGCAATCACGCCAGAAATATCTTGCCGATTTCCAAAAGCGAAAAATTGGAGCATAGTTTGAGCAGATTTTGGAAAATCTGGCCACCAATTTGCGTCTGGCAAACGCAGACCATTGTTGCCGCTGGTATACTCCTTGATTCCTGGAGGCGGGTCGATATAGCCGTTAAACTGACCATCTGCGTCATAAATATCTTCGATAGTCAAATCAGTAAGTTGGGCATCATCAATTTGGAGGAGAGCATAAGATCCAGCAAAACCTCCCGTGGCTCTAATTTCATCGCTATTTTGGAGGAGGATGATCCAAGTTTGATCGGGATCTGTTTGGAAATTGAGAGCGACTGCACTCAGAGCCGGCATAAGTTGTTCGGCAGTCTGCAGAGAAGTTATCACCTCCGGTGACAGATAGCGCTTAACCAGCCAAGTGTGTGAGTAGTGCTGATTAAATTCTGAGAGATAAGCATGCGTGTCGTCTAGAATTGTTGAAAAAGCTAAAAAATCAATCTTTGTATGATTTGGGGATAAGCCAGAAATTTGCGCGTTGGCTTGCTCGCTAAAATTTGTGATCTGGATTATGTTTTTTAAAATTACCAAAGCATGATACCAGCATTTCAAATCTGGTGAAAGTTGCATACTGCCAAAATTTATTGATGTTACAATTGGGTCTGCTAGACTGACATAAAATTTAGCTTGCTTGAGTTTCCCTTGGGAAAAAGTGACAATTGCTTGGTTAGTAAAAAAACCAGCCAAGAGTAGAAGCCCAAAGCTGATTAATAACAATCCGAGAAAAAACATGCCTATCGCTGAGAATTTAGGACGTTGTAATTGTACGAACGACATAACGGTAATATACCCCAATTGCAACTCAGACAACAGGTAGGCCTCTCAAGCTCAAATGATAAATCGATTCAGAAAAATTATTGATAGCTGATTGACTGGATGGTGTCACCAATGGTTAATGAATTGACGACGTCCATGCCTGCAGTGACTTTACCAAAAACAGCGTGCTTGCCATCTAGCCACTCGGTAGGGCCAAAAGTGATAAAAAATTGACTTCCCCCTGTATTTGGACCTGCGTTTGCCATAGAAACGATCCCAGCTGAGTCGTGTTTGAGCGCTGGGTCAAATTCATCAACGATGGTATATCCCGGTCCACCTGTGCCCCATTCCGCTTGGAGTGAAGGATCTTTAGATTTAGGGTCACCAACTTGAGCCATAAAATCTTCAATCACGCGATG
>DBQS01000024.1:0-15092 GCA_002305355.1 Patescibacteria group bacterium UBA1388 | reverse complement strand
GGATTGTTGTTGGCTGGTTTCGGTTTGTTCTCCAAGCACATAATTATTACTCGTGCTACTAGTTGCAGAACTGAGAGGATCGGAGTGAGTGGTGTCTGAATCAAAACTTTGGGAATCACTTGTTTCGAGTGACATCTCGCCATTATGTAATTCTACGGAGGGTGCGTTCTGATCTACTGGGGGTGAACATGAGACGAATACAATCCCGCTAAAAAAAATCCAAATGAAAGACAAACTTCGTAAATTCACATAGGTCAGTATATGAGTTTTAAAAAGAGAGTCAAGGATCTATTGTCAGAAATTTTAAACTAAAAAACGATCAAGACTGAGTAAAGAAATGAGCATTAATACTAGTAGGGATTTAAAGATAAAGACGGTGTGGTTTTTCTGCGAACTTGGTTTGTCCAAATATATTCTAGAAAAATTGCCGGCGGATCTTCGAGAAAAAATTGTTGAAATTCTTGATAAATTTCAATGCGGTTTTGTTGGTCAATTTCTTGTCTTCCTTTTTCTAACAAATTATCAATACGGGTGTTTTTGTAACCAGTAAAATTAGTGCTTTGATCTGAATGCCATATAGAGTATTGATCGGGATCGGGTGGAATTTCTTGACCAATGAGCAGTAATTGAAAGTTGTTTAAATCTGGGAAGTTGCTCACGCGAATACTGACATCAATTTTGACATTTTCACAAAGACTTTTATCTGTGATGTCAACATCATTGAGGCAATCGGTTGCAACTTTTTGACCGAATTCTTCCCATTGTTTTTTAATTACTTCTGCCTTGTCTGCGAAAAGGGTAGTAGTTGTTAACTCAAATTTGAGGGGTTCTCTGGGGATTTCATCGCGCAATCTTTCTGATCCTCGCTCCCAGTCAAGATTGTAAGTTTTTCCTCCTGGCAAATATGCCCACGAATTAGGGCTGATGGGTCCAACCGCTCGTTCTTCCCCCTCCTTTTTCACAAGTGCATAAGAAAGTGCCTGGCGTACGTTTTTGGATAACAATGGATGTTTGGTATTGAAAAACACAGCCAGGTAACGATGCTTATCAAGTGTCGATTCAACAATGGTGGTTGGCCACTCATAAATGTCGTGTTGTCTTACTAAATCTGGAATAATATCAACCTCACCTCTTTTGAATGCGGTAACTACATCGTCTTCTGTCAGGTAAAAACGATAAATGAAACGTTCTCCTTTGCCTTCAACAATTAATTCTGTCAAACGATTTCCTTTCTTGGTGTAATCGATGATTGAGTATTCACCAATCCCAATGAGAGTTGGTTTTGAAATAAAGTGGTTTTGGGTTTTAGCCTCCCTGAAAATTGGCTGAGAAACGTTGGTGGGAAAAGGTGAAAATGGAGCGGGGAGTTTAAAAACAATATCATGAGGATTAAGAATGGTTTCTACTTCTGGAAAAGAGTAGTGAATGTCATTGGGAGAGAGTGGTTGACCATCTTGCCAAACCAAACCATCTTTGAGCAAAAAGCGATATGTGGTATTGTCTTGTTCCACGCTCCAGCGTTCCGCCAAAGCAGGACTGACAGAACCATCTTCGTTAATTTGGGTAAGACCAACACTCAGTTGGTGAGTGATAAGATCGGGTAAGGAAGATAAATCAAACTCCCCAATCACGCCTATGTAGTGCCGATTTCTGATTTCTACGAGATTGGCTAAGCTAGGAATAAAAAACCAAAAAATTAATAAGCCAATTATAAGAGAACTAAAAACGATCAAGCCGTGCTTGTGGAAATAGGCGGTCAAGTACCAATACAATTTACGCATCATGTTTGTAGCAATATTCAAGATCCATTATATCCTCACCGCTAAAAACAAAAACCCTCTAACAATTTAAATTTGGAAAATGAGGAGAGAAACTGACGAAACAGCAAATAAAACTGCACAAACAATTGTCAAGTAAAAAACTATTTTTTCCAATCCTCTTCTGGTGTGGTAAGTTTCTCCTCCACCACCCCAGGTTGATCCTAAACCCGATCCCTGTGACTGCAGTAAAATTAAAGTTACAAGGAGGACACTCAGTACAATTTGGATTGTAATTAAAATTTGCATTATTATTTCTCCTATTTTACATGATAAGTAAAGCCCAGGTTGACTAAATTATTTATCACATGAGGCTGAGCGCATCCGGATTTCAAGTAGCTTGATTTCATTCTACCAGCGTGATTAACGAGTCACTTAGCTTTGTTTACTAACGCTTGCTGCACTTCAAGCACTATTTGGCAATTTCTTGGGCACGGGTTTCTCGAATCACGGTCACAGTCACAGTGCCAGGATAAGTGAGTTTATTTTTAATTTCATCTCTAATTTGAGTACTTAAAACTGTCACATCCTCATCTTTTGATTGTTCTGGGTGCAAGATGACCCTCACCTCACGTCCTGCCTGAATTGCGTATGCCTGTTTGACAATACTATGTTGAGTGGCTATTTCTTCCAGGCTTTGTAAGCGTTTCACGTACTCATCATAATTCTCATAACGAGCGCCTGGTCTTGCACCAGAAATAGCATCAGCAATATAAACCACCATTTGTTCAGGACCAGAAAAAGGTTCATCTTCATGATGTTGAGCAATAGCATCAATTACACCCTGAGATAAATTAAAACGCTTAGCGATCTTCACACCCAGTTCAACGTGGCTGCCCTCTTCTTCTTCAGAAACTTTTCCAATATCATGCAGCAAACAGCCAAGTTTAACTGTGTTGACATCAAGCTTTAACTCACTAGCCAATTTGATACCAATCTTCGTTTCTTCCAGCGTATGAGCAATTAAGTTTTGGCCATATGAAAAACGATACTTAAATTTGCCAATCAGTTTCATTAAGTCTATTGGTAAGTTGTAGATGCCCAGATCATGACATAGCTTTTTGCCAGCTTCAAAGGTGGTTTTGTCTATTTCCGTTTTAACTTTACGTACCACCTCTTCCACTCTACTGGGTTGGATCCGACCATCTTTGATTAATCGCTCAAGGGAAATGCGCGCCACCTCGCGGCGCACTGGATCAAATGAAGACAACCTGACTTCGGTGGGAGACATGTCTAGATCAACATCTACACCGGTGGCGCGCTCAAACGCATTAATGTTACGTCCATTCTTGCCAATGATTTTTCCCTTTGCATCTTCAGAAGGCAAATTAACCACAGAGACGGTGTATTCGGGTACATAGTCTGTTGCTCCATGCATCATGGCGTCGATTAAAATTTCTTTTACTTTTTCATCAGCTTCTGCTTCTGCTTCCTCTGCTTTTTGTCGAATCAGGAGTGCTTTATCTTTGGTTAGTTGTTTGTCTAACGTATTCAAAATTTGTGTTTGAGCCTCATCCTTAGTAAGACCGGAAGTTTTTTCAAGTTTGGCGAGCAATTTCTTTTTGGTTTCAGCTAACTCTTGTTTAACTTTTTGAACTTTTTGGCGATCATGTTCAAGTTCTTCTTCTCGCTCGTCCATTTGACTTAATCTTTGGTCTAACCGATCTAGTTTCTGTTCAAGTTTTCTTTGTTGTGTGTCTAACTGACGAGCCATTTCTTTAGTTTCTTGTTCAGCTTTACTGCGCAGAGATAAAGCTTCAGACTTGGCTTCAACCACGATCTCTCTGGCTTTTGCCTCCGCTTCGCGGACAAGTTCTTGTTTGGAAATCATCGCAGGGGTAATCTGGGGTTTTTGTGACTGAGGTGAAATTTTTTGCGGTTTGACATGACGAGGCCTGCGTCTGCGACGAGTTTTATCTTTTTTAAAAGGCGGCTTCAGTCGATTTGAATTTTGAGGAGCGGATTGCTGGTGTCTGTGCTCACCTGATTCCGCCCCAAAGAGGGTTGATAGATTATTGAAAAATGTCATAGTTTCTCCTTAATTCTCTTGCTGATTGTTGGACACTAAATTTTTTTGACAATAGCACACCAACACAGCATTTGCGTGCTCAACAATGACAAGTGGGGGTAGTGAAAAAATCCAGCTAAAACTTACAACGGCTTCACTCGTTTTCTGGTGAGATTGGTTCTAATTCCAACCAACTTTTCTCCCGAGAAACGGGGTAAGTAATTGATAATATTCATACTTACAACTAATAATCACTACAATTTTTATTAATAATTTACTTAAGTTCTTGTCTCTTTGTTAGAGCACTGCGTTATTCTACTCTCAGAGTCTTTAAAAATCAATTAGATTCCTGAACTTTTTTCCAGATCTCCCTCTGGTATTTTTCTAGTTCAGCGGGATGTTCTTCAAAGTAAGCTTTGGTAGCTTCCCGACCTTGAGCAATCACTTGGCCATTAGCTTTATAAAAGCTACCGCTTCTTTCAATTACTCCAAACGTCACTCCCAAATCAACTACATCTCCGCTTAAGGAAATACCATTATCATCCATATCAAACTCAGCTGTTCGGAAGGGTGGCGCAACCTTGTTTTTCTTGACTCTAACCCGATGTCTGCTGCCGACTATCTTTTCTCCTTCTTGAATATTGCCAATCTTTCGAATATCTAACCGTTGAGTAGCATAGAATTTAAGGGCTTGACCACCAGCCGTGGTTTCTGGGTTACCAAACATCACCCCAATTTTCATGCGAATTTGATTAGTAAAAATAACCAATGTTTTGGTTTTATTGATGGCAGCAGTGAGCTTGCGCATTGCTTGCGACATCAATCGTGCTTGAACGCCCATTTGGGAATCACCCATTTCACCTTCGATTTCTGATTTTGGAACTAATGCCGCAACTGAATCGATTACCAAAATATTGACGCCTCCGCTCCTGATTAAAGTTTCAGCAATTTCTAAAGCCTGTTCTCCATAATCTGGTTGTGAGATTAAAAGATCCTCCAGATTGATACCAATTTTTTCTGCTCGGGATGGATCTAGGGCATGTTCTACATCGATAAATGCAGCTACACCACCGTGTTTTTGAACATCAGCAATTGCATGTAAACAGAGAGTTGTTTTTCCGGATGCCTCTGGACCGTATATCTCTACAATTCTGCCCTTTGGATAACCTCCTACGCCAAGGGCTAAATCAAGAGACAGTGATCCGGTTTTCACGACGGGAATTTTTTCTGTATTGCGTAGCGATTCACCCAGTTTCATAATCGATCCCTTGCCGAACTCTTTTTCAATTTGCTGCATAGCGATATCAACCGCTTTGAGCTTACCATCATTACTGGGTGTTTCTGTTTTCTTGAGAGTAGATTGCTTAGGCATTACACGTCCTTTCTGATTAATAGTGTTAGCTGTTTTGGGTTTTTTTTAGTTTGGTGATTAATGTATATTACAGTCTGAAGCTTTCGTAAAGTGTAGAATCTGTTCCATTTAGGATTAATGGCAGCTTGCCTTTGAAGAGAATGGTTTGGAAATTTTACCATTCATCTAGGAAAACAATCTTGTTCAAGTAATTAATCAGCTGATAGAATAAACAAATTGAATGATGATATGAACTTGAAAAATTTTGTAAAGCTATCTTCTCGATTTGGACAACTGCTTTTCAAATTCTCATATTTGATGACGATTGGCATTTTTCTGTTGGATGTAATTTTTTATGCTGGCTTCGTAAAGAATCATTTTGTCTTAACACCTCTTAATTTTTTAGGATTGGGATTGATTTTTCATGTGATGATGATTTATTTCACAAAACAAAGACTGCATACTAGTTTCGTCGCTTTCAATTTGTATTATTTTGCGCCGCTAATACTGTTTTTTGGTGGCTTAGCCTACTACTTAGAAGAATACGGGTTGTTGTTTCCGAACTACTTTTTCACTAATTTTAAGATACATTACGTTTCTTTATTGTGGATGGCCGCTCCAGCGATAACCTTTGGGTTGATTCACGCTACGCTTGGTTTTTGGAAATTGCATTGGCGACAACTCTTTTTTTTGCTAATGTTCATTTTAATTTTAGCGGCAGGTAGTTGGCACACTATTGAAAAGGTGGAGTATAAAAAATTTGTGGCAGAGGACGGGGTGGTGGAATACCTGACGGCAATCTTGTATATGATTTGCGGCATATTTGCGTTGCTATTAAGTAAAAAAAGAGCATTCTTTCTCCAAAACTGGCCAAGAAAAATTTTTGTGGTTGGATGTACGCTAGCTGCGGTAGCATTTTTTTTGGTAGCAGGCGAGGAAATTTCCTGGGGCCAGAGATTGTTGGGATTGGAAACTCCAGCTGTGATTGCCGATCAAAATCGTCAGGGTGAGATTAATCTCCATAATTCTGAAGCGTTGTGGCCGTTTGTCTACTCCGCTTATGCTGTGATCGGGATATATGGGATAGGAATGTGGCTGGTCAATTGGTTGACAGAAGATTTCCTATTTCAAGAAAAAAAATATCAAATTTGGAGAAGGATAGTAGTGCCGGGGGGTCATTTATTCTTAAATTTCGGGTTGATTGCATTATATGTTTGGTTACGACGCAATCATGGGCCTTGGAAATATAGTGCTTGGGAGGAAATAAGTGAACTATTTTTGGTGTTAGGTATCGCGGTTCATTTAATTGAGCTATATATCACTTTTCCTCGCAAGTCTGGTAGATTAATTGCTTAAATTTGTTTGTGAAGTGGCCAGACGAATGAAGATAACAGTTGGCTTCAATTTTGAAATGTCTTGTATAATGGTGGTTGGTCGCAGTCAGAATTTATGGCAATAGATACGGGGAGTAGTTCAGATGGCTAGAATGCCCGCATGGGGTGCGGGTGGTCGCAGGTTCGAGTCCTGTCTCCCCGACAAACAGCCAAATAATTAAGTTAAAAAATCGATAGTTGATATGTCATTCAATCTCTTATCAAAAATTTTTTCATCTGGCAAAAAAGATGAAAATCCTCAATACACAATGGGGATGCATCAGTCTAAGCAATACACCAAGCATGAGCCGGGAGCAGCGCAAGCCAAACCGACTACTTTTGGCCAAGAACGAGCTTTTAAAATGGAAGAACGTCTCCAAACTGCGATTCGAGATCGGCAACGACTGGCGCGAGCACAGGGAGCAGCCGGATCTGATTTGCAATCATACTATGATCGCAAAGCACAAATTGCAGAAAACAGAATTAAAAATCTCCAGGATTCAAGCAAAGACGCTCCTTATTAATAGTGATATACTGACGCCCATTATGGCTGACCAAACTGTAACTTGTCCGCATTGTCATCAGGAAATTCCCCTTACTGAAGCTCTAACTGCCCAACTTTCCAAACATATCCGTGCCGATTTAGAAGCTAGCCATCGGCGAGAACTGCATACACTTGAAGAACGATTGGAAAATGATAAGAAAAGATTGTGGGCTGTTGCTCAAACCAAGGCTGAGGAAAAGCAGGGCAAGCAATTAAAAGATCTCATGGCTCAAGTGAAAGAAAAGGAAGAGCAGCTCAAGGCTGCCGATGATATGGAGCTACAGCTTCGTAAAAAGACTAGACAACTTGAAGAACAGGCGCAAAAACAAAAACTAGAGATGGAAAGGCAGCTAGACGCAGAACGTGCCAAAATCCGAGCTGAAGCTAAAAAACAAGAATTGGAAGTTCAACAAAACAAACTCAAGGAAAAAGATAAACAAATTGAGATTATGAAAAAGACAATCGAAAATTTGAAACGCCAGTCAGAGCAGGGTTCGATGCAAATTCAGGGAGAAGTGGGTGAGGATGCTTTAAAAGATGTTTTGACGAACAATTTCCCAAGAGATGTGATTGATGATGTTCCCACAGGCATTCAGGGTGCAGATCTAATCCAAAGAATCAATGCTCAAGTCGGTCCTACCACCGCCACCATACTTTGGGAATCAAAAAACACCAAATCATTTACCGAAAGTTGGTTGCCAAAGCTTAAGCAGGATCAAGAATCTACCAAAGCCAATTTAGCAATTTTGGTTTCTAGTGTCTTGCCAAAGGATTTGCCTCACTTTGGGATTAAGTCGGGGATATGGATTGTTGAGCCAAAATTTGTGATCCCATTAGCAACTGCTTTAAGACTTCATCTCACAGAAGTGGCAAAAATTAAGGTGTCTTTAAAAGGTAAAGATGCCAAAATGGATTTGTTACATCAATATTTGACTGGCAATGAATTTCGCAACAGAATTGAAAATATAGTTTTAACATTCATACAAATGAAAGAGGATCTTGAGGCAGAAAAAAGGTCTTTGGTGAGAATTTGGAGCAAACGAGAAAAACAGCTAGACAAAGTGATGTTGAGCACATCCGGTGTCTATGGCGACTTACAAGGGATTATTGGGGGAGCGCTTCCTCAAATTGAACAATTAGAACTAGAGTCAACCCAAACCGCGCAGATATCTGCTGGTAAATCATTATTTGATGAGTAAGCTGCCCATAAAGGTTTACGTTTTGTTTTGACATTTCGCAACAGCTGATTAAATATAATTGACATGAATCACTTAAGCCAAACCAACTTTTCAAAAATTTATCAGCAATTGAATATTGCTCAAAAACAAGCAGTTGATGCAATTGAAGGTCCAGTGATGGTGGTGGCTGGACCGGGAACAGGTAAAACCCAGGTTTTATCGGCTAGAATTGCTAATATGTTGCTTAAAACTGATGTTCAACCTCACAATATTTTGGCATTAACATTTACTGATTCAGCTGCTAAAAACATGCAACAAAGAGTAGTGGCGATGATTGGCCAACCCGGATATTATGTTCAAATTGCTACCTTTCACGCTTTTTGCAAAGCTGTGATTGAAACTCATCCTGAGTCGTTTCCAATTGATCGAGATAGTCAGCCTCTGACTGATCTGGAAAAATTTAATCTGTTGCAAAATATTATATTAGAATTATCGCTCGAAGCATTAAAACCACTCAACAGACCAATGTTTTACATTAAAGAAGTCATGAAAGCACTTTCTGATCTTAAGCGTGAAGGTGTAGATCCGAGTGCTTTTCGAAAAGTAATTGAGAAAGAATTTGGGCATCCTCCAGCTTCAAAATCCAAGGTAGAACAAATGAGGTTTGCTAAACAGAAGCAAAAAAATGAAGAATTATTGATGATCTATCAGGAATATGAAGAACGATTGAGGCAGACTTTAAGATTTGACTTTGATGACATGATTTCATTGGTGGTGGCGGCTTTTAGTAACGATAAGTTATTGCTACTTGAATATCAAGAGCAGTTGCAATACATCTTGGTTGACGAGTATCAGGATACTAATTCGGCCCAAAACAAGGTCGTGAACTTGTTAAGTAGCTATTGGGGGGAACAGGCTAATATTTTTGTAGTTGGTGATCCACATCAGTCGATCTATCGCTTTCAGGGCGCATCACTGGAAAATGTATTCAGTTTTGTGGAGTTGTATCCCCAATTAACCTTGGTGACTTTGGATAAAGGTTATCGCTGTCCGCAACCAATTTATGATGCTGCTCATCAATTAATTAGCAACAATCAGCAGACAGATGTACTGACAAACAAGATCCCCACGGTTGCTCAGGTGTTTCACCAAAAATTAGACAGTCATGTGAAAATTACAACCCCTCCCCATGTAATGATTGCTCCTTCACAATATTTAGAATTAATTCAGGTGGCAGAAAAAATTCACTCATTGTTACAAGCAAAGATTCCTCCTGAAGAAATCGCGGTTCTTTACCGAACTAACGCTGAAGCCGCAACAATTCAGGATATTTTTGAGAGTTGGGGGATTCCTTACGAAATTGATGGTGGTAAAGATATTTTAAAGACAGAATTAATTAGACAAATTTTGGAATTTTGGGAGGTGATTGACGCCATCAAAAATGGTCAACCAGCTTTTCAATTATTTGAAGTGCTGTGTTATCCCTGGTTAGAATTACCCACGGATGTGGTTTATAAATTGGCGAGAATAGCAGGTAAAAATAAAATCCCTTTATATCAGGTAATTGAAAAATTTGACGCAATTGTTAAAAAAGATAATGAGTTTAATCTGACTCCACTAGAAATTGAGCCATTGCTCGCGTTTATGAAAAAACTTGAAGCTTGGTCAATTCTTGATGCTCAAGTTCCTTTTCCAGAGTGGTTTGAAACAGTATTGGCTGAATCTGGAATTTTGGCATGGATTAGCCAAGAACCAAATCAAGTGGAATTGACGTTGAACATCAATGCGCTTCATAAAGAAGTTACTCAATTGGCACACACCGATCGCAGGCTGAAATTAGCAAACGTTATTCAAATTTTACACGTCATGATTGATCATGGGTTAAGTATTTATCCTGAGGACTTAAACATTGATCATGGGGCAGTCCGGATTTCTACTGTTCATAAAGCCAAAGGTAGGGAGTGGCAGTATGTCTTTTTGGTTCATTGCTTAGATGGTCGCTGGGGAAATCGCAAGCGTCAGGAATTATTACCTTTGCCTCAGTCATTGTTACAGCATGCTTCAGAGTTAAAGAATGAACAAAATGAAGATGAGAGACGGCTATTTTATGTGGCTCTTACTAGAGCAAAAAAACAAGTCTTTTGCAGCTATCCAAAAACAATCATCACCAACCAAAGAGTTCAAGAAGTTACTAAATCGATGTTCTTAATGGAGATAGAGGACTATTTACAGACTGAAAAATCATCAAATTTAGCATTGATTGAAAAACAAGAAGAATACCTTAACAAATTATTGTCTCCCCCAAGCAAAAGCTTATTCAAAAATAGTGAACGTGAGCTGTTTGCTCAGTTGGTTGCCCGCTATAAATTGTCTGTTTCCGGATTGAATAGTTATTTGAAAGATCCCGAGCAGTTTGTTAAGGATTATTTATTAAATGTGCCGCAACCGCAACCGGGCTACATGGCTTACGGAGTGGCGATGCATGCTGCGTTGGAAAAATTATTTAAACGTTGGATGGAGCAACAGAAACGAATGGAATTATCAGAGTTAGTTGGTTATTTTGAAACTATGCTAGGCAAACAATTGTTGAGCGAGGATGAGTACCGTCGTCGGTTGCAAAAAGGTCAAGAAGCGTTGGCTGCTTATTATGAACACCAATTTTCTCCAAAGAATAATCAGGTGCTGTACATTGAAAAATTTTTTGGTTCGGGATCTGCCAAAACTTGGTTGGATGACGTTCCTTTGTCAGGCAGAATTGATCGGGTGGATTGGATAGATCGGCAATCAAAAACCGTAAGAGTGATTGATTATAAAACCGGCAAGCCAAAATCTATCAACGAAATTGAAGGAAAAACAGTTTCTGCCAATTTATCAGACCGAGAGCTATCTTTACCCAAATCGATCAGGGGCCCTTATAAACGCCAATTACTATTTTACAAACTGCTTGCTGAGCTTGATAAAAATTTTGTGCCGCAAGTGACCGAAGCTATTTTTGACTTCGTGGAACCAAAAGATAATGGCAAGTTTGTGCAAAGAAAATTTACATTGCTAGATGAGGATGTGAGTTTACTAAAAGATCTAATCAGAGAAATAATGGCAGAAATCAGGTCGCTCACTTTTCTAAAATAATTTAAATATTGGTAGCAACTAAATTCTGGGAAACCAAAGGATGAAGTTGTTTTTCCACGCTAATGGCACACTAATACCGGTCCATTCTGGATACCAGATAAGGTAACAAAGCACGATACCGGCTAAGATCACACCAACAAAATATTGTAGCCACCACGACCGACGAGTGAAAAAATTAACCAACCAATAGCTGAGTAGAATGCTCATTAAAGGTACCGCTGGAGCGTAGTGATAAAAAAACATGATGCGGGGAGAAAATATCCAAGGCAGCCAAACCGCAAAGTAGGCGACACCAATGAAAAAAAGCGGCGAAGTTGATAAATGGTGCAAGCTTTTTATCGTTAATTGTTTCGCTCGGGTTTTGAAATTTGATAATGTAGGGGCAGTGATAACACCTCGGATCACAGGGCGAACATTTTTCCATAGTTGCGTGATGACTAGGGTTAAGCTCGCAATCACGGCTGGAAAACCTAACCAATAAAGCACAAAATTTCCAGACGCAAAAATGTCCGCTCGATATGGCTGTGGTTTTAACCATGAAGCATAGGTGGGTGTTTGATAGTCAACATAATACCAAACAGGTTTAAGGTTAAACACCCATTCAAGTGGTGTTGATTGGGCAGGGTGAGTGGCATCAAGATGAGTTTGATAGTACCAAATTTGGTGATGCATTACTTTGAAATGAGCAAAATCTTTGCCTTGTAACCACATTTGGGAGTATGACAACACATAAACAACCGCGGGTAAAATCAATAAGGCTGTTATCACTTGAATTACGTTTCTAATCCATTGCAACCAAATTTTTTGTCGGTCACGTCGACGCCATTTCTGTGCAAGTAAGACGTAAATTGCCCGCATAGTCTCGAACCCCAAAATGACTCCTAAGCCAAATACGCCAGACCACTTACTGCTAATTGCCAAACCAATAAGTAGACCGGTAAACCAAATTTTAAATTGAGCACCTGTTTCAAGAAATGCCCAGTATTGCCACAGTGCCAACAAAACAAAAAGGGTCACAAAAATGTCGTTCATTGCAATCCGGGATTGCACAAGCAAAAGTCCATCCATGCTGGCGAGAAAAGCAGCCAGCAAAGCAATCGGAATATTTTTTAAAGTTGACTTGGCAAAGTGATAAACGACCAAAATCACCATCACTCCTGTGATAGCCGACATCACACGCCAGCCAAAGCTGGTAGCACCAAACATTTTGACGCCAGCCGCTTGGATGAGCTTTGCGGTAGGGGGATGTAACCAATCAACTGCGGTGTCTGGTTCGATTGGTTTATTCCACCATTCATAGGCTCGGGGATCATTATTGACAATGAGTTTAATAGTGAGCGCGTGATAAACCTCATCAAACATATATTTCTCTGGGATATGCAGGCGATAGACTCTACTGAAAAACGCGCCAGCCAGAATGACGAGCAAAATCGAGCCCGCATATTTTTGGAGCATGACAGCAAATGAAGATGTTTTGGTTGAGGGCTGGCGCTGTTTCATATGACGATTTAAAGAAGCGGCGCGCCTACTATAGCAAATATATAATTACCAGTACAGATAAGCCAAACAGAAATACTGTAGTTAATAGAGTTTTATCATTTAATAATACGCGATCTGGTGATTCACCTTGATTACTCTCGTAAATCAACTGTAAATAACGCATCACTCCAAAAATGACAAATGGCAGACTCAGCATTAATAATTTNNGATTTTGAAAAGTAAAAAGAGCATATGTGAGCCAGGTGGCAGTGGCAAACATCGCTGTAAATTGATCAAGCAATCTTTGGCTATATCGCTTGAGAATTTTTCGAGTGCTGCCCAAGGAATCTTGAGCAATACTACTCAATAAAGTGCGTTCACTTTGGCGCTTGCCCACTGCCAAAAACATTGATAACGATATCACCGTTAGTAAAAACCAGACGTTCATATGGAGATTAACTACTACTGCTCCTGCATAAACTCTCAGTAGAAAACCAGAGGCAATGGTTGCAACATCCATAATGGGAATATGTTTTAAGTATTTGGCGTATGCAAATTGCAGTAAGAAGTATGCTAGGACGAGTATCTTAAAAAAGATGGATAACCACTGTGATAGCACAATCACTGCGCCAAGCAAGAAAATGATGGCAATAGTTGCAGATTTGGCACTTAGATCGCCAGCTGCAATGGGGCGCTTCTTTTTAAATGGATGAGCGCGGTCTGCGGTAACGTCCATTAAATCATTGATAATATATACACTGGAAGTAAGCAGGCAAAAAGTCAGAAATGCCAAGCTGACAGTCAAAAAATATGGTGGACCATCAATCGGATCAAAAAAAAGAAACCCAGAAAAAATTAAGGCAGCATAGACAGCAAAGTTTTTTATCCACTGCCTGGGTCGCGCAGATTTAAGGATTAAGTAAGGCATCGAAGATTTCAACGTGTGTTATACTCCTTTATTTTCCTGAGATGTTTAGTTTTTGCCCATATCAATACGCCAAACACCAAGGATGTAGTTGCCAGTATTGTAATCAACTTGCCAACAGTATTCAAATACAAAGAAAGAAAGCCCATCATGAGCGTCGCTAACCAATAAAATACTGCAACTTGAGTTTTTGTCCAGTGAAATTCATCCAGCAATTTATGATGTAGGTGACCACGATCACCCCAGAGAGGAGATTTACCTGCTAAAACTCGTCTTGCAATCGTAAAAATTGCGTCTGCGGTTGGGATGGCAAGTACCATTAGCAACGTTGCAACTTTAGCTCCGGATAAAATTGCCAACACGCTTAAAAAATAACCAGCTAAAGAACCAGCTCCATAACCAGGCATAATTTTTTGTGGATAAAAATTCCAGACTAAAAATCCCAAAAAAGCACCAGCTGTAATAAAACTTAACACAGTTGTGTTGAAAGAAGTTGGATCGTTGACATATTGCATAGACAAGATGCCGACAAATATCAATGCAATAGCGACGAATCCAGGCATTTGGCCATCCACACCTTTTGACCAATTGACAATATTCATGTTCCACAGCATAAAAAATAATGCAAATAGGTCAGATAAAACCCACAAACTTCTTTCGATGCCAAACAACATGAAAGTCAATCTGGGCTGATCGAGATGTATTACTCCAGGACCAAGTGGATTGCTCACAAAAGCAATCCCGATCCCAGAGCCGACCACAACCAGAGCTGCGATTAGACCCGTGATGAGTCTGATGATGGGGTGTAAATCAAAGATATCGTCTAGGATACCTACTACGGTCAGGATTAAAGCTCCCACCAAAATCGCTATCAGATGATAATCAAAATGAATAAATAGGGCGCTACTAAAAAGTACACTTAAAAATATGACAATTCCACCTCCTCTGGGAATGGGTTTGGTGTGAAGTTTTTTTAAATGATACTCTTTTTGAGGGTCATCAAGCCAACCTCTTCGATGATAAATCCATATTACGATCGGGGTGATGAGCGCCGCCAGCAAAGAAGATATGATAAAAGACAAGAGTGCTAGCATTAGACGGTGATTAAAATAATCCGAAGTACAACAAGTAATAAAATTGCTTGGATAAAAGTTGTCATCCAGGCATAAAGTTTGAGAATAATAGTGGCAAAATCTTTGAAGATACAGATCATGACTAATTGAAGGAGGGTGATAACAAAAGAAATCAAGGGCAAGAGCAGTAACCAAGACTTGTTTGCCAAGGAATC
>DBQS01000017.1 GCA_002305355.1 Patescibacteria group bacterium UBA1388 | reverse complement strand
AAAGTAAAAGCTATTGTCTCTGTACCAGAAGCAATGGATATTTCATAATCTCCAGATGTATTTAACGTAGTGGGTGTATACGCCCAATCACCATCTGCATCGGCGGTGGTGGTATAAGCAGTGCCATCAATGGAAATAGTCACTGTTTCATTAGGATCTGCTGTACCCATCAGCCTGGGATTTGTACCTAAATAAGACCAAGTAGTAAAGGTTTGATCTGCGCTTGAAGTGACACCAATATTGTCAAGCGTGAGCGCAGAAACGTGAATCACTGCTAAAACCATCATCATCACAGCAAACACAGAAGAAATAATAAACTTTTTCATATCCGCTCCATTATGAACATAAATTCCTAATTTGACAATTGATGATGTGTTAGCAAACCTGGCTTAGCTCCAAAATATCTAATTACTGAACCAGCATTTTTTACCCCCCAACGACAAGCTTCCTCTGGATCTTCCCCATAAATGCGTGCAGTCGTGTAACCAACTCCAAATGCATCCCCAGCTCCAGTACTATCTATACATTTATGTACGCTTGATTTAAATTGTAATACATTTCTCTTGCCTTGAATGTAAGCTTTACCGCCTTTATCACCGCGGGTAACGATCACTTCTGGAATATAACGCTTCAAAGCCTGCTGCACAGGTTGCAAAATTTTCCACTCGGCACTATTCACAAACAAAATTTGACTAGGTATTAAATCTGGAGCAATTTTGCCGGACGCTAACATTTGCAGCTCTTGATGACCCGGATTCCAAGAACAATTGGTGTGACCTTCACGTAAAGCAGCAGCAATGGCATACAGTGTAAATTTCCTGCCGGCAATGCTTGACAAATGCACCCAATCAGCCTTTTTTAGGGCTCGCATCGGGATATCATGTGGGTCAAGTTGAGAAGAAGCCCCCCTATGTACCATCACTGTTCTGCCACCGTCTTGTCCCACCATGATCACAGAACCACCGGTATTTTCTCTTTTTTCCTGCACTATAAAATTGGTGGCTACCTTTTCTTGATGAAAATTTTCCAAAATAAGTTGAGCTTGATCATCACGACCTGTTTCAGAGACTACCGCGGTATTGAAACCTGCACGCGCAAAACCAACCGCCGTATTACCACCTCCTCCACCCGTTAAAACTGTAAGTTCGTCGATTTCCTGCTTACGATCATACATTTGACATAACCAGACTTGACCTTTTTTCCGTTGAAATTGAAAATCTTTTGATTTAATAAAAACATCAACCAAACTCGAGCCAATGGCAATTACGTCGTGCATAGGATCATGGTAAATGATTTTGTGAAGATTGACTAGATGAATGTTTTTCTAGCCAGAGAGTCTAATTAGCTAAAGTTGAGATGACGTACTTTTCTCCTGTGGCTGAGATTGGTCTGCTGAATCACTATGCGGCAATCGACAACGATCATGAAGTTCCTCTTCAAATAAACGAAGAGCGTGAATCAATTCCTCTTCATTTTTCACAATTCTGTAGACTTCATGTTCTTTAGCACCGATAAAGAAATGATCATCGATTACATCCATCACTTTCTCCCAAAAAGCACCATACAAAATGAGGGGTTTGTGATTACCATAATATAAATGCGAAAGCAACCAAGCAGTTGACCACTCGCTAAGAGTACCTGTCCCCCCCTGAAAACAGATGAAAATATCGGCATGTTCAATCAAACCAAACATTCTCTCTACATAATTGGCGGTCTTGATTTCTTTGTCTGCATGATTTTCACGATAACGTCCTTCGAATTCCGGCATGTCTTTGGGATAAAAAGTGATAACTAGTGACTTACCACCTGCCGATTGAGCTCCTTTAGTAGCGGCATCCATTACACCAGGGCCCCCACCATTGATAATAACTTTGTCGTGATAGGCTAGATATCTGGCTACAGTAAACACCTCACTGTATAACGGATGGTTTTCATCAATATCTGCACTCCCAAAAATTGCCACATTTTTAATGTCGCAATGCCTTTTCATTTGGGGAATCAAAATTTGAGCAGTAATGGGATCCTGTAAATTTTGCTTGTCATCTTTGTGATTACTATTATTTTGTTTGGGAAGTTTGCTTTTTGGTAATTGTCCAGCATTATTTTGAGATAAACTAAAATCAGTATTCATAGGCAGGGTTCTCATTAACTAATAATTACTTTAATAATCTATTTCGAGTAGATTGTCAACTCGCTCGACTTATCAAGTAGTGGCTTCGGTTTTCAGCTTAATTATTGTGTCAGAAATATCAGCTGATTGCCATAAGCTACTGCCTACCGCCACACTGTCAGCGCCCGCCCTGATGACTGCGGATACAGTTTCTAGATTAATTCCCCCATCAACAATTAATTCCACTCCATACTGAGTACAAAGCGGGCGCAACTCAGCAATGACTTGGAGTGCTGAAGTATTTAAGCGCTGACCTTGAAAACCAGCTGTCACTCCCATTACCTGGACAACTTTTAAACTCTCCCAACTATTTTCATCAATGGCTTCAACCGGCGTAAAAAGATTCAACGATAATCCCGGCAACCATTGTTGTTGTCGTACTTCTTCCAAAAAATATGCTTGACTCGTCATTCTTTCTATCTGACCAATCACTGCCCGAACAGGCAACTCACTCTTCACATCAATCAACTCATGAACGTAGTCCATCGGATCTTCTGTCATCAAGTGAAAATCTATTTTTAACTCTCCAAAACTGAAACCTAGCAAATCAGTGGGAGTGCAAGTCAAATTATCGGCAAATTTACCATCAATAATATCGATCTGCACGACTCTATCGACATGAGATGAATTTGAACCAGAACCCCCATCAGTATCCATATCAATAATTTTGAGTATTTGCGATTGCAAATCAGCCAATTGATCACTCAACAAAGCTGGATAAATCCGAACTTGATTAATTGTTTTTTTCATAGGCGCTAATCTGATTAATTCTTCTGATATGGCGTTCTTCTCCAGAAAATTGTGTGTTTATAAAATGGCTCACGATCTGCAACACCGCGTCTATATCAAGCCAGTCAGCTGCAATGGTGGCGATGTTCGCATCATTGTCTCTGCGAGCATGTTGGGCTTGCTCAATGGAGTTGGTCTCTGCCGCTCGCACTCCATTCACCTTATTGGCTGCCACGTTCATCCCCGCACCAGACCGACAAAGCAAGATTCCACGTGCCAATTTGTTTTGATGCAGTAACTTCACTAATTCTTCGCCAACTTTAAAGGCAAATGAGGGGTAATCGTCATCTGGATTATAGTTTTCTGCACCACAATCAATAACTTCATAACCTCGATCTTGAAGTGCCGCAACCAAAGATTGTTTTGTTTCAAAACCCCCATGATCACTACCAATCAATATTGTGATATGTTGTTGATTTTTAGTCATAT
>DBQS01000036.1 GCA_002305355.1 Patescibacteria group bacterium UBA1388 | reverse complement strand
GCCACAGAGTAAAATTCATTGATCACACCATCCCATAATACTTCCTCTCACTTCTTCTCTCCAGACTAAATCAGTTCGTGTAACATCTTGTCGGGGGAGCATACTCAGCGCACTTATTCAAAACGAAATGACTTGGTCACATCGATCATTTTTTGCTGCACTTCTTCCCAAGTTATTTCCTTATGCATCCTTGGCATAGGCTGGTGATGGGCGTCTGCAAAATAGACTAGTGACTTTAAGATATGTATTTGACTGTAATCACTTTGGGGGTATTTTTTTTGGACTAATTTGAATAACTCACTTAAAGAGTACTTCTCTAACAAAAAGTAAAGATCAATAAAATCTTTTTTACTACCTCTCATGCCAATTGTTTGCAGTTTGGTACAAGCTATGTCTGCAATCGAACTCAATTTAATACCATTCCAGTCAATAGTTGCCTCAAGCAGATCATATGGATATTCCAAAAACTGCAAGTTAACACTGTCTATAAATGTATTAAGAGTACCTTTTGCCAGCTCTGTTTGACTTAAAGAGCCAAACGTGAATAGTTCTGGTTCGAGTGTTCTAGGATCAAAGCTGTCTTGACTAAAAAAATCTAGGTCTTCAGATTCCCGATGACCTAGTTGCAAAGACAATGCAGTACCACCAGAAAGATAAAAAGAATTGATAAACGATGGTCTTGCCTGCCTAATTTGCTCTAATAGCCTGGCAGTTTTTTCAGGTAGAGTTTGGGGGAAAAAAGCATTTGTCATGATAAATATATTTGCCAAAAATTTCTTGATTTTGGAGAAAGCTTTAGAATCTCCAGTTCATTAAGGAGTTGATCTTTTGAAGATTGCTTAAAAAGCCATGCGATTGCCTCAGTATCTGCTTTTTCAAGCAAAGTTTGGGTAATATATCGGTGATGATCTTGCCAATTAAGCTGATTTAGATCATCACCCCAGAAATATTTTTCTGCCTGGATAGGGAAGTCTTCTAACATAGATGTATTATACTAAAAGCGAGTAATAACTACCAATTGTTGTATAGGTAACCCACATTCCGGAAAATATGTTTGTATAAAATTCACAGGCGACAGATAATTGAGCGCCGCATGTGGTCGTCTATAGTTGTACCAGTTTAGATACTCAAGTAATTCTTCTCCGAATTGTTCACTATCATAGACGATATCTAGATTTCTGTTAATACACTCTTCCTGAACGGTGCGGTTAAATCGTTCAACTACACCGTTGATGCGAGGTCAAAGTGGTTATTTATAATTATTTTACTTTGCTGAAATAATTGCTGTTTGCTTGTCATTACTTTCTGTTGTAACCCCACAACCTTAAGCCAACTGTAGAGCGGGTAACTGACTGGAAAGGGGGCAAATAAAGTTTACATTTGAGGACCAAAATGTAAACGATAATTACCCGGTTTGAAAACAGGGCGAGGGATCAGAAGATAATTTAAGATTTGCTTCGCTCACACGTACTATGCATGCACTACACACTTGCCATAGAAACGCGCGATTTAAGTCAATAATACTTGACATTTCAGGCACAAAATGTCAAGTAAAATTACGTGTCTTAAAAGGGGGTGGGGGAGGTGGAAGAAAAATTGTCTAAATAATTAAAGCTACTGAGCTGATGTCGAGCATAAACATAATCCAAGTTAGGCATATAAACAAAAACCCCCTGACAAGCAGGGGGTTTTAAGATTCAAGTTAAGTTTTGACTATGGTAGACAAATAGCAGCTTCATCACCCTCTTGAATTATAGTGCGACTATTTTCCGTGCCAGCTCCATTACCGTTGCAGATTTCATTGACCTCTTCTATCAAATCGTCTGGAAGTCCTTCTTCACATCTAGCTGTTGCTTCAGTTACAAAAGCTCCTGACTGAGGAACAAAGCAAACATAAGTACTATCTCCTTGCTCACCTCTATTATATATGTACAATTGACGAGCTCCAGCTGAATTAGTAATCCTATCTATGAATGACTCTTTTAATTCTTGAGCAGCCACACAGCCACTTACTCCAGTGTCTCCCGTCGAAAGTCTTTTCAAGACATTGCAATCTCCCACATCTATGCTAGCAATATCTAAAGTTTCATCAAAAGGAGCTAACTCTTGAGCAATATGCGCAGTATCATTGGCATTCTCTTGCCATGGATAGTACCCTTGAAAAGCATTAAAACGTTCAATTGCATTAAGTGCTTGTTCAGCGTCAGATCTGCTGCCTGTGTCACGCCCACGATTTATTTGCTCAATTGGATTAATCGCCGAGAGCACCGCCACCGCCAAAATACCCAAGATTGCGATGACAATCAAAAGCTCGATCATCGTAAATCCTTTATTTCCTCGCAGGGCAGTCATTTTTCGATATAATTGCGAAATTATTTGCATAATTTTTCCTTTGTACTTTTTCCAAAGTTATTCAATTTCCAACTCTCAACTACACTTCGCGTGCTCATTATTACTCTACACATATTTATAGGTGCTACGCAAGAGTCAATTTATTTACTCTACTCAAGACACCATTTGTAATAACATTAAACTAAATCAAAACTATTAAAACTGGCTCGTTAAGTTGTAAATTGGCATGATAATGGCAATCACCATTGCACCCACACCAATACCTAACACAATCATAATTAATGGCTCAATAGCGGTGGTCAAGTTCTTGACCGCCTGCTCACTTTCTTGCT
Source organism: Patescibacteria group bacterium UBA1388 (assembly GCA_002305355.1). Lineage (GTDB taxonomy): Bacteria > Patescibacteriota > Microgenomatia > UBA1400 > PJMF01 > UBA1388. The sequence goes on along the minus strand of DBQS01000036.1, from coordinate 137,810 downwards.
CAAAATAGGCCGCCAACTTACCCAACACTTCGTCTAGCTTACCTGTTTCTTCGCCCACAGACATCATTTGGTGCAAAATTGGAGGGAACTCTTCATAGCGTGATAATGCTTTGGAGATAGGCACTCCTTTTTCTACATGCGATGACACATCTTGTAAAGCTTCCTTATATATTAAGTTATTCATCCCATCAGTTACAATATCTAAGGCTTGCAAAACCGAGATGCCAGCCCCAAGAAGTAGGGAGAGCGTGCGGGCAAACTCGGTGAGAGCAATTTTTTTCAGCAAATCACCCAGGATGGGGATTTTCATCACAAAAGCATCCACCATGAGTTTGCCGTCATGGGTCTTGACCCACTTGCGAAACACCACTACCCCCACCGCTACCAATAACAAAATTAGCCACCAAAATTGAACCATAAAATTTGAAATCGAAACCAATATTTGAGTGGCCAGCGGTAGTTCCGCACCAAAGTCATCATACATGGCCGTCAATTGTGGAATCACAAAGATCATCATGATAAACGCCACTGCAATCATGGCAATGATCACAATCACTGGATAAATCATCGCCCCTTTGGTTTTGGAGCGAAAGGCCTTGGTTTTTTCCATGTTGTCAGCCAAGCGGTTGAGAATATCGTCGAGCACGCCACCAACTTCGCCCGCCCGCACCAATTGAATGTAAGTTGAATCAAAAATGGTGGGATGCTTGGAGAGTGCTTTCGCAAAAGTGTCGCCGCCCTCTATATCCTGCAAAATTTGTGCCACCAGCCGCGACATTTCTGATTTACTTTGCTGTACTAAAATGGAGAGAGCAGAGGCCAGGGGTAAACCAGCAGAAATCATGGTCGCAAGCTGTCGAGTAAAACTCACTACGTCATTAAATTTGATACCAAAAAGGGCGGCGGTTAGGAAAGCAAAGCTACCCTCCGTTAACGGCTTAATATCTATTACCAACAAGTGTCTCGTACTTAATTCCACCGCCGCCTGCTTAACGTTGCGGGCTTCTACCTTACCTTTGACTGACTCACCGTATTCATTTTTAGCGGTGTAATGAAAGTATGGCATAAACTAACCTTTGTTTTATTTTGCCCATGCCTCAACTCCAACTTGAGAACTCAGGCTTTTGTCTACGCTTTGCCCAACAACCGCCGCATTTCTGCTGGTCGGAAAGATTGCGCCATCGCCACTTCTGGCGTAATAGCATTGCGTTGGACAAGCTGCTGCAAATGATTTTCAAACATCATCATGCCAGATTCCGCTTGAGTTTGAATGACGGAATCAATTTGGTGTGATTTTCCTTCCCGAATTAAGTTGCGAATGGCGGGGTTGGCAATCATAATTTCAAGAGCAGCCACCCGACCGCCACCTACTGCTGGCAACAATCGTTGAGAAGCAACCACCTTTACCGTGGCCGCCAACTGTTGTCGAATCTGACCTTGTTGGTGTGCCGGAAAAACATCGATAATTCGGTCAATCGTCTCGGCTGCGGTAGACGTGTGCAGCGTCGCAAACACCAAGTGCCCAGTTTCAGAAATGGTCATAGCAGAAGCAATTGTTTCGTAATCACGCATTTCTCCAATCAGTACAATATTGGGATCTTCTCTCAATACGCTCCTGAGAGCAATTTCCCAACTGTGCGTATCATGATTAAGCTCACGCTGAGTAATGATGCTTTTTTTAGGTTCATAGGTAAATTCGATGGGATCTTCCACCGTCACAATGTGTTCAGACCGGGTAGTATTGATTAGGTCAATGATCGCTGCCAAAGTTGTTGATTTACCTTCGCCAGTCGGCCCAGTCAGTAACACCAAACCCTGGTTGTAATTGGCAAACTCTTTCATAATGGGCGGCAACTGCAAGTCGTCGATTGACTTAATTTGTTTGGGAATTAGCCGCATCGCCGCCCCCAAAGATCCTTGGGCATGATATACATTCACCCTAAACCGACCTTTATCCTGAAACTGATATCCAAAATCTAGCTCCTTATTAACGGTTACATAATCTTTCTGTTCCTGAGTCATAATGGGGTAGATTAGCGCTTCGCATTGTTTGCCTGTTAAAACGGGCGCGTGCTCAACCGGACGCAACTCACCGTGGATACGCATTGTGGGCGGTGACTTTTCAACGATGTGAATGTCCGAACCTTCTACTGCCACCAACTGCGCCATAATGTCATGAATGTTCATAGTTTTTCCCTTTTAACCTCGTTATTTATCATCATACTCTAAATTTCCGCCACCCTTAAGACTTCTTCAATCGTGGTGATGCCAGCAAGTGCTTTAAGATAACCATCTTGTTTCATCAAAAGCATGCCATCTTTGAGCGCCAGCTTTTCCATTTCTGAAGCAGGTTTGCGTTCTAGAATCAGTTTACCAATTTCCTCGGTAATTTTCATTACTTCAAAAATAGCGATCCGGCCTTTATATTCTGGCTCGTTTTGCGGCCGGTCGTTTTTAGGTCTAAAAAGTGAAAAGTTGTTTGGATCAACATGATGTTGACGGCACCAAGGTAAAAACTTGTCCGCCAAAACTTTTTTAATATCTTCTACCACCGCCGCCTCAGGTTTATACTCCTCTTTGTAATCAGGATTAATTTTGCGTAATACCCGTTGTGCAGCCACTAATGTCATTGATGACGCCAGTAAAAATGGCTCGGCTCCCATATCCATCAACCTTGGCAAAGCACCAGCAGCCGACGAAGTGTGTAGGGTAGAGAAGACTAAGTGACCTGTCAAAGCCGCTTGAATGGCGAGCTCAGCCGTTTCACTATCGCGAATTTCCCCCACCATAATTACGTTTGGATCCTGACGCAAGAAAGAACGCAAGCCCGAAGCAAAAGTCAGCCCGGCTTGGGGATTTACCTGCACCTGATTAATACCAATCATTTTATATTCAACAGGATCCTCAAGTGTCATAATGTTGACTTTAGGAGTGTTGATTTTGTGCAACACAGAATAGAGAGTTGTCGTCTTTCCAGAACCAGTTGGACCGGTAATCAAAATGATGCCATGGGGGACTTTAATCGCGTCTTGGACATTCCTCAACGACAAACCATCAAGACCCAACTCTGGCAATTCAGGCACCTGGGCGTCTTTTTTGAGTAACCGCATCACTACCTTTTCACCATTGACAGTAGGTAGCGTAGAGATCCGCAAATCTACTTCCTGTTCTAAGGCGACAAAATTGAACCTTCCATCTTGGGGCAGACGTTTTTCATCAATTTTCAAACCTGACAAAATTTTAATTCTAGAAATGACTGCTTCGTGTACTGATTTGGGCAGAATTAACTTTTCTTGAAGAATACCGTCAATTCTATAGCGCACCCGGGTGCGGTCTTCTAGCGGCTCAATGTGAATGTCTGACGCTCGCGCCTTGATAGCAAACGTCACTACTGTTTCCACAATTTTGGTAATTGGAGCCTGACGGATCGTTTCCCCAGAAAGTTGACTCAAATCTTGTTTGTTTTGTTGTGACTCTGCCACTTGGCTAGTTTGTTCCAACGCCGCCGACACTTCACTCGATAAAGTTTGTGAATAATACTCTGTGATAGCACGTTCCACTTCCGAGGGCATCGCATAATGAGCGATGATCCTCATGCCAGTTTTCTGCTGCGCAAAATCAATTGCGGTTAAATCAAGCGGATCGTTCATTGCCACCGACAATGTGTTTTCATTCTTATCCATGGTGAAAGGCACCATCCGGTAATGTCGTGCTGACCCTTCTGGCAACATGTTGATTGCTTCTGGAAAAATACCGACTTCTGTCAATTTAATAAATGGCACTGAATGAAGCATTGCCTTAGCTTTAGTCAATACTTCTTCGGTCACAAGTTTTTTTTGTTCGATGATTTCTTCTGGGGAAATGCCATTGCTAATTAACTCAATCCGCAGTTGTTCGACACGTTCTTGAGATAATTCGCCCATGTAAATTAAGACATCAAAAATATCATTAAAGTCGGGCATTTCTGCTGCTGAATTTGGTTTGGCGGCAGGTTCTTTTGGCGCCTCGGCAAAAGGTACTGACCCGGATTTAAGAGGAATTTTGGGTGAATCGGCGGGCGATGGAATGGCTGTTTGCGGCGTATTGGGAGATGGTGTGGAGCTGTGACTTGAATCTCCACTAACTCCAGCATCCTCATTAGTGGATGGTAAGGCAGATGGTGCTGGCGATGCCGCCTGTGAAGGTGGGGCAGGGGTCTGATCGGTGGTTGCAAACGGATTGGTCACCGTCGAATTGATGGCAGACGGTGGTGAGGATACAACGTCTTCGTTGGGTGTTGATTCTGAATCAGAAGTTGAAACTGAACCGGAAGCTGGTGCTACTCCATCCGTTGGCACCGAATTATTATTTAGCGCTGAACCTGCAGTAGATCCTGAGTTATCATTTGGTGCTGAATCCTCGGTTGGTGCCGATGAGCCCGCCGGTGGCATAATCGTTGGTGATGGTACTGCAGCCGCATCAGAAGGGGGCAGGGTTTCATCTAAATGTTTCAATTGCTCCAAAGCTTGGTTCATAGCTGCATCGGTTGGCAAATCAATATTCACGCTCGAAGCAGTACTCATACCACTACCGCCCAAGGGGAGAGCACCCAATCCACTCGCTGCACTTGAATTTGAAGTTGAATTAGAATTTAAATCTGAAATGGAACTAGCCGATGGGTTATTTGCTTGCTGCACAGACACAGGTTGATTGGGCGGCACCGTCAGAGAGGATTGAGCTGATGATGGTGAGGCAGGGTCTATCATGATATATAACAAGCTTACCAGATCAAACAATCTTTGTCTGTCTAAAGCTGATGGGCTGTAATACAATCCCTACTATAGTGGAAAGTGACCACCAAACGCAATGCCAGAACCAATCAATCAAAATTTTCTACCCAAGCTCATCATCATTGACCCAAGCGCGATAATGATGACAGCAGCGCAAACGCTTCTCAACCAAGAACAACCCCTACCTTTCCAACAAGACGTAACCTATCTTAACCAAGCTGGTGATAGCATTAAAATCGAAGACATTCGCCAGTTAACTCGCCAACTAACTTATGCAAACTATGCCAATCGGATTCGATATGTTGTTGTTTTAAGCGCCCATCAGCTGACAGTACCTGCTCAGAATGCTTTTTTAAAGTTGCTTGAAGAGCCGCCTAACCAAACTCAAATATGGCTCATGACGGCCTATCCTAATCAATTACTACCTACCATTCGCTCTCGTTGTCAAGCTTGCTATTCTCTTAAAATCAGCGTTGATCACGCCAATATTAATCAAGCGAATGTTGACCACAACAATCATGATTTCGACCAACATGATCTCAAGCAACATGATCTCGACCAACCCCCAACTGATCTTCAAATCATCACTAACAAAACCAAACAACCATTGCCGGACTTTAAAAAATTAAGTTACCGAGAATTAATTGAGCTTGCGGAAAAAAATAGCAATCAAGAGCAAGCAAAATTATATTTAAATGACTTACTGTTTGCTGCCCATCAACAACTTACTGCTACTCCACACAGCAAAAGTTGGCAACGAGTCATTGAACAGATGTTGACCGCCCATGATCAATTAGCCGCCAACACCAATTCTAAATTGACTCTTGAACACTGCTTGTTTAACTGTAAACAAGCATTGACTGCCCATCAGAATTAGTTTCATAGAAGGTTGCAGCCTTCCTATTTCTTAAATTATTTTTCTTATTTATGAAATTATCTTCTACAGATTTTTTTAAAAGCTACGACACAATGACGTTGCTATATTTGGCAAATACCTCTTTTCTCACTAAAAATCAAAGGATAAATAAGGTATAATTTAAAGGTCTCTTCGGCGATATTTTTTGCCCTTGAAAGGCTTTAGAATGCGCTGGTTTACCTAAGCAGAGTGTGATATAAATGTGAGTTCTAAAATTTTGAAAAAAAGCCCTAATTAACCCAATTAGTTTGTTCAATATGGCAGCGAAACAAGTTACAAATCATTATCAAGCGTCGGAAATAAAAGTACTTGAAGGCCTGGAACCTGTTAGGAAAAGACCAGGCATGTACATTGGTTCCACCGACCAACGTGGCTTGCATCACTTGGCAAAAGAAATATTAGATAATGCGGTTGATGAAGCAATTGCAGGCTACGGCAAAGTAATTCAAGTTTTCCATAGCGCCGCGACCGAGCTTGATCAAGCTCAGATGGCGGACAAATCAATTAAGTTGGGCGAAGAATCAATTACGGTAGTTGATAACGGTCGCGGCATTCCTGTTGATATGCACTCGTCTGGCGTATCAGCTCTCCAGGTTGTGCTCACCAAATTGCATGCGGGGGGGAAATTTGATGAAACTGCGTACCAAGCATCAGGTGGGTTACATGGCGTGGGCTCATCGGCCGTCAACGCTCTTTCCTCACTCCTCCAAGTGGTGGTAAAAAGAGATGGCAAATTCCATTATCAATCTTACATTCAAGGCGTTCCCCAAAAGCCCGTGGAGGTAATTTCTCAACAACAAGTTCTGCAGTATTTTCCCACCCAGGCGAATGATTTCGTCAAGTATGACTCAGGCACGATTCTCAAATTTATTGGTGATCCAGCTATTTTTTCTTCCACCAAGTTCAATCGTAAAGTTTTACGCGAAGTGATTAAAGATCGTGCCTATTTGATGGCGGGCATCTACTTTCAGCTGTTCGATGAAATTAATCATTCCGAAGACCATTTTTATTTTGAAGGCGGTGTCAAATCACTGGTTGAGCATCTCAACATGGATAAAAAATCTCTCCATGAAGTGATGTATACCAGCGAAACATGGACGGACAGCGAAACTGGTAAAAATATTGGCGTTGAGGTTTCACTCCAGTACAACGACTCTTACGCTGAACGGTTGGAATCCTACGTCAACGTCATTCGCACACCTGACGGTGGCGCTCATGTCAATGGATTTAGGATGGCTCTTGGTAAAGTCTTGCGCGACTATGCCGATAAAAATGGGCTCTTAAGAGAAAAAGAATCTTTCAACGCAGAAGATATTAAAGAAGGTCTGGCAGCCGTGGTCTTTGTGAAAATGCCGTCTAACGACCTGCAGTTTGAATCACAAACCAAAACCAGGCTCAACAACACCGAAGCTCAATCGGCGGTTTACCACGTTTTTAAACAATTTTTCGAAACCCATCTTGAAGAAAATCCGAAAGATGGAAAAGTCATCATTGAAAAAGTAATGCTTTCCGCCCGGGCGCGCTTAGCTGCCCGGGCAGCCAAAGAAGCGGTCATCCGCAAAGGAGTTTTTGAGGGCACTTCGTTACCGGGCAAACTCGCCGACTGTCAAAGCCGCATCCCAGCCGATTCAGAAATTTATATTGTTGAAGGCGACAGTGCCGGCGGCACCGCTAAGCAGGGCAGAGACCGCAAGTTCCAAGCCATCTATCCTTTGCGCGGCAAAATTCTCAATACCGAACGCGCCAGGCTTGATAAAATTGTTGCGTCTGAAGAACTGAAAAATTTGGTCGTTGCCCTCGGTGCTGGTATCAGCGATACGTTTGATCCTAATAAACTACGTTATCATCGCATTATTTTAATGAATGATGCCGATGTAGACGGCGAGCACATTACCACCCTCGGGTTAACATTTTTCTTTAGACATCTACCAGAAGTCATCGAACAAGGCTACTTATATATTGCCATGCCACCACTATATAAAGTATCAACTGGTAACAAAAAAGAAGAGTGGTACGCCTATACAGAAGAAGAGCGAGATAAAATCATTGCCGATATTAAACAAAAGTCTCCCAATGCCAAAGTTGGCATCCAAAGATACAAAGGCTTGGGGGAGATGAACGCTGAGCAGTTGTGGGATACAACTATGAACCCAGAGTCACGGATGCTCAAAAGGGTCACGATTGAAGATGCCAAAGCCGCTGACACCACTTTTAGCACCCTAATGGGTGATGACGTGGCGCCACGTAAGAAATTTATTCAGTCTCACGCCCAATTGGCAGAACTCGATGTGTAACGGATAATTTGTAGGAATTGATAAAAGGATTAATATGTCAACTAATATTAAAGTTTTAATAGAAATCCCAGAGGGATCAAGCGTCAAATATGAACTTGACGAAGAAACAGGCGAAATGACCGTTGACCGACTCATGCCCACCGCCATGAGTTATCCGATTAATTATGGTCTGATTGATGGTACTGCTGGCCAAGATGGCGACGCGCTTGATGCGCTCGTTTTTATTTCTCAACCGGTGGCGCCCGGAGTTGTCATCAATTGTAAGGTAATCGGCCTCTTAGAAATGGAAGACGAGGAGGGGATTGATCATAAAATTGTTTGTGTACCCGCAAAAACCAAGATTGACCCTATTTGTGGTGCTTGGGAAATCATGTCTGATGTACCACAACCTAAACTTGATCAGATCAAGCACTTTTTTGAACACTACAAAGATTTGGAACCAGAAAAGTGGGTCAAGCTCAAAGACTGGAAAGACGCCGTCGCCGCCGAACAAATTCTAACAGCTGCGAAAGAACGATTTGAAAATGAAGAAGAGCAAAACTGATCAATATCAAGCAATTTTTTAGAAGAAATTCATGGCAGAAGACATCAAATCACCGACAAACAAACAACTGGCTACAGCCAATTCCTCAGCTGATGTTGATTCCAACACTATCACCGCCAATCCTACTGAGCATGGCGAGAACCACGAAAACAGCACCAAAATTGGCACAACTGAGGATTCCAAGTTTGGCAAGCTAAAGTACATCTCAATTTCTAGCGAAATGCGCCAGAGTTATCTGGATTACGCCATGAGCGTGATTGTGGCGCGCGCTTTACCCGATGTAAGAGATGGTCTGAAACCAGTTCATCGCCGCATTTTGTACTCGATGTACAAAAGCGGTATTCATCACACCAGTGCCTATAAAAAATCTGCTCGCATTGTCGGAGATGTGTTAGGTAAATATCATCCTCACGGAGATTCTGCGGTATATGGAGCTTTGGTTAGACTAGCTCAAGATTTCAGCATGCGCTACCCCTTAGTGGATGGGCAAGGAAACTTTGGCTCAGTGGATGGTGATAGTCCAGCTGCGATGCGTTATACCGAAGCACGGCTGGCCAAAATTACCGCTGAATTGTTACGTGATTTAGACAAAAACACTGTTCCTTTTTCAGACAACTTTGACGGTTCGCTGCAAGAACCGCTCGTCTTGCCAGCCAAATTACCAAATTTATTACTGATGGGATCAGAAGGAATTGCTGTCGGTATGGCAACCAAAATACCACCGCACAACTTGACAGAAGTCGGGCAAGCTATCATTGCCATGATTAAACATGGTAAAGCAGAAATAGAGACTGCCACAGCAGATGAACATGATCTCACTTCCGGCCAAACAAATGCTCAATCAGCGCGCAATGAAAATTCATCGTCAACAGTGCCTTTGACTACAAATTCCACCGCGGTCACATCAAAAAATTTCACCGTTACAGATGAAATTGCTGCCCAAAACTTGGTCATTGACCAACTGCTTGCAACCAATCCCAGTCAACTCGCTGGCGATTTTCAGACAGAAGAAACTATTGATGACATTTTGTCGCACATCACCGGACCAGATTTTCCCACCGGCGGCATCATTTATGATTTCAACGCCATCAAAGAAGCCTACCGGACTGGTAAGGGCCGCGTCATCATGCGTGCTCAAGCCAAGATTGAAGAGGGCAGCAGAGGACATCAAATTATCGTCACTGAATTACCTTATCAAGTCAATAAAGCGCGCTTGTTAATGAAAATTGCCGATCTAGTCAAAGATAAAAAGATCGTTGGCATTCGGGATCTCAACGATGATTCAGACCGAACAGGCATGCAAATCACGATTGATTTAAAAAAAGATTCCCGACCCAAAGTTGTGCTTAATAAGTTGTTTAAGTATTCCGAGTTGCAGGCTTCGTTCCCGATCAACATGGTGGCGCTATCCAGTGACGGCAGCCCACAACTGATGAACATTCGTCAAATTTTAATGGAGTTTATTGGTCACCGCCAAATCGTAGTGGTTCGCCGCAACCAATATGAATTAGTTGAAGCGCGCAACAGAGCGCATATTTTAGAAGGGTTATTGATTGCTCTCAACCATCTTGATGAAGTCATTGCGACGATTCGCAAGTCACCCGATAGCGATGTGGCGCGCGCGCGATTGATGACCAAATTCAAACTTTCAGAAATCCAAGCCACCGCAATTTTAGATATGCAGTTAAGACGTTTAGCAGCACTAGAAAGACAAAAAATTGAAGATGAATACAAAGCAATTCAAGAAAAAATTAAAGGATACATCAAGCTTCTTCAAAACCCCAATGCCATTCTCAAAGTGATTGCTGACGAAACTCAAGAATTAATCACCGATTATGGTGACAAGCGCAAAACCAAGCTCATTAAAGGCAAAGTGGGTGAGTTTAGTGAAGAAGATTTGGTGCCTAATGTACCTACCATTATTACGCTCACAGAATCTGGTTACATTAAAAGAATGAACACCTCTGCTTATCGTTCTCAGTCTCGTGGCGGCAAGGGCTCAAGCGGCGTGAAAATGAAAGCTGAAGACGTGGTGCAAACACTGCTCGCAGTCAAAACTCATGACACTCTTTTGTTTTTCACTAATCAGGGCAGAGTGTTTAAACTACGCGCCTTCGAAGTCCCAGAGGCATCAAGGCAAGCCAAAGGCAGTGCAATCGTGAATTTGCTGAGCTTGAAATCGGGAGAAAACGTGCAATCGATCCTGATGATTAACGAAAAAGCAGATGCCAAAAAATTCATCACGCTTGCAACTCGCCAAGGACTAATTAAAAAAACTCCTGTCAAATTATATGACAACATCCGTCAAAATGGCATTATTGCCATCACACTTAATAAAGAAGATGAGTTGGTGTGGGGCAAACTCACTTCGGGTAATGATGACATCATGCTCATCACTCATGAAGGTAAATCAATTCGCTTTACTGAAAAAGAAGTCAAATCATCACAACGTGATACCAAAGGAGTGAAGGGCATTACTTTGCGCGGTAAAGATTACGTGGTAGGAGTGGAAGCGATTGCACCTGGAGAAACCAATGATAACAATCGGCAACTGCTGGTTATTACTGAAAAAGGGATGGGTAAACGCACTCTGCTCAATCAGTATCCTGTTCAAAAACGATCTGGCATGGGTGTCAAAGTCGCCGACGTGACCAAAAGAACTGGTTTTATCGTCACCGCTCGCAAGGTCACCAATGACCATGATCAATTAGTGATCAGTAGCTCACTCGGCCAAACCATTAAGTTACCTTTAACCAAGAAATCCGTACCTATCTTAACTAGACCCACTCAAGGAGTGATTCTAATGCGGCTCAAAGATACCGATCGTGTTGCTGCGGTAGCCCTGACACTCAAAGAAGACAAAGAGTAGGGGAACACCAACGTTTTTATCGTTACTTAATAAACCAAGTTAATAGTTGCTTAATTGCTGCACGATCACGCAATATTAACAAATTTGGATTATATTTCTCTAGTTGCATTTTCCTTTTCAGTTCAACTATACTGATTAGCAATGAGACAACTGCGCTTGATTGGTTATTTTTTGTTTGTATTGTTCGTCGGCTTAAGTACATCCGTTACTTTTTATTTGTTATTGGCAAATCCAGTCAATGCTGTTAGAGATGCGCAATGTACAAACGGATTTAGCAGACCATTATTGTTTGGAATCAATCCAGCAGATAGAGATGACGCAGACCAAACCATCCCTGATACAGGTGGCACAATGACTAGTGTCACGTTTGCTTGGGATCGCATTGAGCCTGCGCAAGCTCAGATGGATTATTCGGGTCCAGAATCTTTTATATCAAAATATGATGCAGCAAAATTGGTCATTATTGGATCTCTCTCTGGAACACCTAAATGGGCAGCTCAAAGACCTGAATTTTGGGATAATGAACCTTATACTGGTTGGGCAGCTGGTAAATCTTTACCTAAGAAAGACCAATCGGAAGCAGCGTTTCGCAGCTTTGTGAGAACTACAGTCAACAGATATAAGGGTAGTATTAAGTACTGGACCTATGGTAACGAACCCAATGGTTGTGGATCTAACAATCGCGAAGGATGTGATTCAAGTGAAGGTGGTGCTAAAGATTACACTTACTGGATGAATATTGCTTTCGAGGAAGTGAAAAAAGAAGATCCAAACGCGATTTTTATTGGCGGTCAGCTCGAATGGCATAAAGACCAAACTCAATTCATTCGCTGGATGGATCAATATGGCGCTAAATATGATGGCTTAGCCATCCACCCTTATGAAAAGGAAACAGCAAATGATCTTAATTTTTCCAAAATTGAAGCAGCTTACAATGCTCAATCAAATAAAAAACCTATTTGGATCACAGAGTGGGGCTGGGATTTGAAATGGCCAGGATTTGATAAAGAAAATAATAGTAGCACTGTCCGTCAAACTATGGCTGCGTCGTTAGTTGAAAATGCACTAAACAAAATGAAAAGTGATCAATATTCATATATAGCGGGCGCAATGTACCTGGCAATTAGAGATACTGGAGGTGGTGAGTATGGTCTACGACAAAATAAAGACGGCGTTGAAGGTCTCCGTGTCCACGGCCAGAAGTTTAAAGAAATCGCTACCGCTACATGTCCATTGGGAGCAGCACCTCCTCCACCTCCGCCAGCGCCATCGTGCGTCACCGCCACTCAAAACATATACAATTTACCGCTCAGAGCTAACCAAACAGTGATTGTCACCTCCACCGCAAACACCAATATTGGAAAATTTATTTATAAGGTTTACAACTTAGACAATTTAAAAGATGGCATACCTCAGCCGTATTGTGTGACAGGAGCTACTACTAAAGCTGATGGTTGTCCTGATGGGACTGGTCATCTCACCGCAGAAGGCACTCAAAACGGTCTTGTACAGTCATTAAGTATTTACAATCTCCCCAACAATCAACTAGGTTATGGTTTATGGCGAGGCAATCAAGGTTGGACAAAGCTTTCTTTGTCGGCATCTTGGGACGTTCCTTTTCCTGCAACTAGTCTACCCGGAACAGGAGAAGTGCATGCACTCGATACAATTCCCGCTAAAGAAGTAGCTCAAATCTCTTACTGGAAAGGGGGTAAAGGCTATGTGCTCACTGCACCGTACAACCAAGATAAATCCGGCATTAATGCTAGCGGTATTACTCCGCAAGAAGTAGCTGATCTTAATAAGCAACCTGATGTTTTCCCAGGAACTGGTCAGATAGTTGCTCAATCCAGTATTATTTATGGGGGCAATTTTTATCAATTTATTTGGCGACAAGATGGTCGTGAATTCACTCGAACTTTGCCCGTCAAGCCAGCAGATGGATTACCAGATTACAATAATACCGATCAACCCGCGACTTTCACTGCCACAGGGAGGAGACTCGACTTGATGCCTGGTTCTGGATATTTAGAAGCCACTGATTTATATCTCGCAACTGATAGCTCAGACGCTGCAATCGTTAAAGAAATTTACTGGCGCAACAATCAGGGGTTTGAATCTTCTATTCCCATTACTAACGGAAAACCAGATTTTGATAAACGGTCGGATTATACCGGACCAGTTACTTTGGCACAAAGACTCCCCAATACTACAAGTGCCAAAACTGGTAGTTATTCATTTACCTACGAAGAACTCTCGAAGCCAGATATGAATACCAGCTGGACTGAAAAGCAAGGTGCAAATGGTCCTAAAGTTCCACAAAATTTACAAATTAACGCCACTTTTGTAACTAAAGACGGCAAGTATATTGGCAATGATGTGGCATGTGTAACCAAAGTCAAAGTCGACCGACTACCAGGAGATTTTGATGGAAATTGTACTGTCGATTTACTTGACTTCAACCAATTTAAAACTCAGTATAAGTCTTTTAAATGTAATGTAAACTTATTGGGTAGCGATTGTTACATCGATTTGTTAGATTTCAATCAATTTAAAGAACAATACAATAAATCATGCACTAAATAGACGGCCGTTATGAATTATAATTACGATATCCATCAAATTACCGACCAAAAGACAACTGTCGATCGTGTATCTAGTCCCAGCCAACCATCAGTTGGCAAAGTTCCTCCTCCATTTAAACTGAGAGTGCCGTTTGTAGCACAAGTGGTTGGTGTATTGTCTGCCTTAGTGTTGGTAGCAGGAGCGATGACTACCAGGCAGCTTATTTCAACCAATACTTTGCAAGATACCTCAGCTGCAGATATCAAGGCAGAAATCTACTTAGAACCCGAGACTAGTAACTTAAATATTAATCAAGAAAAAACCATTGAGCTAAGAATCAAAACCAATGGTCTTAAGCTAAATGGTACGGATTTCACCCTTCATTTTGATAAGTCTTTTATCACTATTTCTGATCCCCAATTCGTAAATGGAGCGTTTCCTGTTCCGGTTGAATCACCGGTAATTGACAATGCAGCAGGTACCGTCAAAGCAGTTTTGGTTAATTTAGAAGAAGAAGTTACTGATGCAGATGTGCTGGTTATGACAATGAAGGTTAAGGCAAAAACAGAACTCGGATCTACTCTAATTACAATTGATCCCGATGTAATGATAACAGCCCAAGAAGAATTAGTTAATGTCGCTAAAATCAAGGGAAATGGAGCCTCCCTAACTATTGCCGATCAACCAAATGTTACACCCACCCCTACTCCGACTCCTACGCCGACGCCGACGCCTACGACACCGACGCCAACACCTACGACACCTACGCCGACACCAAGTGAAGACCTTGAGTTGGTCACATCTTTCCAAATGCAGGGCGTCATTAAAGAAGGAATTACCTTACCTTTTGTCTTTTCAATTAAATACACCCCAAATGATGATCGCCCCAACCTGAACCCACAAACTTTAACGATTAAACAAACCCTAACCAGTAACGAGAATGGTGATTTTACCTCTGATCCAATTAGTCTTAAGGGCATCAAGCCAGGAGAAATTAAGGATGACCAAATTGAGATTTTTGTTAAAACAGATACTTCACTCAGAAAAAAGTTGGGTGCCATTTCCATAATAAGCACTAATAATCGGCTTACTCTTATTTCCAAAAAGATTCTCTTAGTGGGTGATTTGGTAAGGGGAGAAGTGAGTGGAAAAAATGAATCAAATAAAATCACTATTTTAGATGTTAGTCAAATTTTAGATCACTATACTCAATTGGATACACCTGTGACTGATGATAATCGTGAGTATGATCTAGATTTCAATGATGTGATTGATATCTTTGATATTAGTATCGTCATCAGCAACTACACCAATACTGTCGTTTGGGGAGATACCTTATGAACATTGGCCCTGCCCTAAAAAAACAACGCTTATTAATAGCAATTTTTATCAGTGTGATGCTTTTTGTGCTAGTTGGATCTATTTATTATAAGTATTCATACATCAATCCAAATAATGCTAATCAGCAGGATTTTCAACCCAGTGATGGTCAAGATTCGGCTGATATTTACCATGAAATCACTAGTGATCTTCAACCAGTCAGACCTCAAGTCAATCTAAGCTTGGTACCACTTGATACTTCAGTCGCCGATCAAATCCAATACCGGATTTTAATTGATGGGGTAGGGAGCACCGTGACCGGAATTTCCCTAAAACTTCTGCCAACCGATCATAATCAAAACATTAGTTTTTCTTCAGTCCAAATTAGTGAAGCTGTCAAAAATGGTCCGTGGCAAGTCTTAATTAATAAATCTATATTAGATTCAAATCTAAATGTGCCTTCCCTAGAATTTGCTCTCAGTTCAACTGATTTGAAAAACAGTACAATTGATCCCGCCATCGATTTGGGAATAATAACTGTTACCGGAATTGATGGGACAGAGGATATAATTGTTGCTGAAGATAGTCTGGTGGTAGTCAATGGCGAACCTTATGAGATCGTCCTAGAATCAACGGGTGTCACAAACTAAAAGTAAGTGACTAGAAAACCAATATGGCTCTGTCTAGCTTAAAATCAAAATCGTTGTTACTCAGCATGTTGGGCGTAGTAATTTTGATTGTTGGGATCGTGATTGTAGTTCTATTGATGCCTGAGCCGCAAGACACCAGAAGACAAGCAGCTGTACAAGGAGGAACTGCCAAATTCAGCATTTCACCTTCTCAAATGGACTTAGACCCCGAAGAAAAGAAAACCGCCACCGTGGCTTTTTCTCCTGAGGGAGCAACTATTGCGGCGGTAAGTGTGCGATTAAAATTTCCAGTTGATAGCGATAATCCCGCCATTGAGGCAGATAATCTTGTTATCACTACTCAAGCAGCTGCACACTTTCGATGTAATCCTCAGTCTATTACGACAGTTAATGATGAAACGTTTATTGATGTATCATGTTCAACATCGGGCACTAATCACTATACCGCCACCTCTTTCATCGATTTATTTACTTTTGATGTTATTGCAGGTGAAGAAGCCACTAAAAGCCCTGTGACAATTGCTTTTGATGCTCAAAAAACAGTTGTTACCGCCGCGATTACTGAAGAAGAAAGAACTGCACCCGATATCGCTGCCATCCCCACCGGTTCGCTCAGAGTATCTGTGGAAGAACCGCCAGACATGACTAAAACTACCGAGCTTGATTATGATGTATCGTGCGAGAGCGATCAGGTTACTGCTGAGGCAATTTTGAAAGAAGGTGGAAACGAAAAAGGTGATGTCAAAGTCAAGTTCACCTACAACAATGTCACTAAAGAGGACATCACAGATGAGGACGGCGTAGCCACTGCCAACTTACCCAAAGCCGGAGAAGACCTCAAGCTCGAAGCTATTCCAGAGGGTGGTTATCCTTCAAAAAGCGTGACCGTGATCTTACCCACCAATTGCCCCACTGGTAACACAACTCCCACGCCTACACCCACTGCTTCTCCTACCGCGGGTGGCACCAACGACACTACTGGCGCGATTTGCAATGCTTCGTGCGTAGTCAGCCGTGATTGTGCGGGAACATTGACTTGTATCAACGGAGTATGCCGTGACGAGCGTTGTCCCAATGATCAAACTTGCCAGTGCGCCAGTACTGACCCAACAACAGGTACTGGAGATACTGAGTTGCCCGAAACCGGCTTTGATCAAACAATGCTGATGACTATCCTTGGTGTAATCTTTATTTTAGGCGGTTCAGGTTTATTCTTCACCTTTGCGCCACTAAAAACTCAAGAATAAACTTGCTAAATAGTCCGCAGACCTGATCTTAGTCTGAGTGATAACCACCTGTTTTGATAATCATCTGCTATCAAAAAAGATTCTTGTTTTTTATGTCGAAAAACTAGATGGCTAAAACCAAAATACTGCACCATATATCAAATAAACATGATCTTCCCAAGCTAGTATCAAGTATTATTGATGTAAGACGTTATCCCATAATTTTGCTGAAGTAGTAAAATGACTGAGATGAAATCACATGTGGCAAGAAAACCAATAACCTACTTGCCATTTTTATAACTTTAGAATGACGTTTGTGGACCTGAGGGGATTCGAACCCCTGACCTTCTGTATGCCATACAGACGCGCTAACCAACTGCGCTACAGGCCCTCTTTATTGAATGCTCTTATCAGGTTTCGCTCCAATTAGAGCCGAGTAATCGACAAGAGCACACCATCATGTCTGACTAGTTTCAGACTAGTTATTGTACCATCAAATGCGGTTGACCAACAAATTGACTCACAGATTGAATCTCACTATATTTTGCCATGACTGCCAATTTATACATAAATAGATATTAATATTTGTATATCATTTGATAACTATCTAATTATTATGATCATGTATTGTGGTCAATTGGGAAAAACAAGGCGCAGAATATGCGATCATTTAATATCAAATGGTTAACTAATCAGTTAAATTATCTCATTTCCAACTCAAACTTTTCCAGCATTAGATTTTAAAAATCGGTATGAAATTTAGAGTGGACTTTTTTGAGTTGTGGCTTGGTCACATGAGTATAAATTTGTGTTGTGGCCACATTTTTATGTCCCAACATTTCTTGCACATCGCGCAAACCAGCGCCGTTAGACAACAAATCGGTAGCAAAGCTATGCCTCACACCGTGCGGACTAATTTTAATCGGCAATTTAGCCTTACGGCAATACTTATCAACCAACCTTTGCACCGAGCGAGTAGTCAGTCGCATTTCCTCACCATCAGTCATTCGCTCGGCACGCTTACCAGCAAAACGAATAAAGACTGGATTCCAATGATCACTTCGAGAGCGAAGCCATTTCTGCAACCAATCTGCCGCCCGCTCACTCAAAAACACCACCCGTGGTCGACGACCTTTGCCAATTACTCCAAATTCACGCGTATCCTCATTAATTTGGTCACGGTTGATTGATACCAATTCACTCACCCGTAAACCAGTGGAAAATAGCACCTCCAGGATTGCTTTATCCCGCAGACCTGTTTTTGATGACAAGCGGGGTTGGGCCAGCAATAATTCAATTTTGTCTTTATCTAGAAACTTCATGTGTTGTGATTCTGCTTTGGGCAAATCAATTTTCTCAGGATGTAAAACGGGTGCGTCTTGCTTAATCAACCATTTTAACCACGCTCGGAGGGCAATGATGTAATAACTTTGTGTCTTTTTACCGAGTGTCCGACCTACATCATCTACATATCGCGCCAAGTAAACTCGGTATTTTCTGACTGTCTCTTGATCAAGTTGTGTCAGATCGGTCATCCCTTGTGCCAAGTACCAATCAATAAACCGTCTTAAATACTGGCTGTAATTGCGAATCGTCAATCTACTCACATTGCGTTCCACTTCTAAATGTTCTAAATAGTTGATTAAAGCAGGCTGGGGGAGAGTAGTTGTAGACATAGAAGCTGATAATTAACTGAGTATAGCCAGCTTCGGGAAATTGGTCAATTGGCAGAGGGGAGAGGGGAGTGCTAATTTTGCTTGTTGATTTATAATCTGGACATATCAAGTTATTTTTGTTATTAATTTTATTATTTTGATATAATTTGTATAGATTTGACATAGTATATTAAGTTGTCAGACGACATGCCGGTTGTAATAAATTTGCCGCCCATTATCATTCACAGGCAATCGTGATCCACTTAATTCACTCAATCCGCTCACGATCATAATCCGCTGTCACATCAAGTTGTCGATCTCTAGTCGAGCTTCTAAAGTCTAGCTTCCTATCGAGGCGGTCATCGATCTTGCAGTCACTGATCATACACAATCTTCGAGTAACATGTAACTTGTCTCATCTAAATCTAGTTGTCCGGCTAATTCTAGTTATCTCGATTGATTCCAGGCATCCAGAAGAAATTACACATCCCAATCGATCCAGATCTTCAACCAGCATCACTAAATACCAATACAACTTGCGCAAGCACCAGCAACCATGAACATCACTCCATACTTCCTAGCACGGCAATTTAGACATGATACTTTTCGGAAAAACAAGTAGTCACATCCAGACTCGTTGCAAGCAACAGTCTACGCAACTAATTAACCCTCACTTCTTGGAACGACCGCTAATTCAGTCTGGATTGATATATCCACATTTCCAACCTGGGAACCAAGCTTCTCAAACACTCCAAAATCGGCTTTTTATTTTTTAAACTACCAATTCATCATCCATTTAATTCATGTATTAATTGATGTATCAATATTTCCTTCAATATACCAATTTTTGATTACTAATCATTAAATTATCAATCTGCACACTTAAAACTTAACTAAAAGCTCCCAAAAACGATCCTATTATTTCCTCAAGTGCTTGCCTGGTAATTATTAATCAAGTTGGTGTCAAATCAAGTTTATCCAAAAACTAGCAACTAAAATAATCAGTATGTTGAGAAATATATCGACTTGAGAGAAAAAGCAGGGGAAATCTATAAAAAGCATTACTTAAACTACTAAATACGGATAACTGAATCTCCAAAAGATGGGACACGTGGTGTCATTGATTAATCACTCCAACCTGCATAATTTTGTTTGCGTCGCAAAAGTAATATTGTGCGACACTTTATAAATTAGAATGTATTGCTCCACTGCGTCACACATTCAACAGAGTGGAGTCGTGTAATCTCTTAATTAGTTATTAAAATTAATTTCCTGCCAAACTTTGTCCCCATTGCACTTATTTGTTGTCACTTCCTTACTTACTGTTCTTGTCATACCAGCTCCTCGCGACCTCACTCAAGAAATATGTAAGAGTCTCAGGAACTTGGCTTCGGGTTATTTATTCCCGCACTCTTCCAGATGCATAATCTGGAATATATTGCTCTCTGTGAAGTCGTCCCTCCGTTTAGTTATCACTCCCTTCATGCTCTTGTCTCTGCAAATACTCTCATATTTAGTCTGGTTTAATCGTTTAAATAAAAATATTAAGCTTAGATAATCCTATAGTTTTCACAGTTATCCACAGTCCTATAGTTATTAACTATATCTAACTATATCATACCCCCTCCTCCGCCTGGGTTTCTGTAAATTTTTTCGCTCTCTACTCTGCAAATTTATCTAATAATTAATTTATCATTTCAAAAATTTTCTATACTGCAATTTTATTTTATAAATATTGTAATCTTGATTACATACAAACTATCTTGACCACAGGCATAATTTCCCCCCCCAAATCTTTACGCCCCCCTGCTCTCAATTTATTCTTGCATATTTTTGCAACACCCCTTCTCTCCTGATTACAATTACTTTTCAACACATGATTTTTGAAATTAATCACACGTTTACTGGATATATCATTGATTTATTTAAAAGGAAATAAGCCTAAGAATAATACCAAAATAAAGCTTGCCACTAACACATATTCAAGTAGCGCTCTCATAAATAACCTCCCCATTAAAAAACTGCGGGCAACGCTCAAGCAAACATAAAGTACCGACATCACAAACAAGGCATAATACCAGACCGAGAAAGGAATAAAGGTTAACACTAGGGTAAATTCGGTGATGATCAAGGTGATAAAAAGCGTCAAACCACCAACTTCTCTATCCAATGATTTTTCCAACCTTACTGCCCATAATGACATGGCAATCAGGGGAAAATGAACTGCACCAATCAAACTTGCAGTTGTATAAAACGGCAGGCGGAGTGAAAAAATGCTATTGGTATACAACAATGAAGTCAATAATGTAAACCATAGCCCAATTGCGAGTGCCGCATGTAAAAGCTGAATTGTTCTTCCCTTCGCTACCGAATAAATATTTGACATCAACAAGAGTGCATACATACCGATGGCAAACATCACCAAAATTGTGACTCGACTAACTAAGTTGGAAGGAAGTAAAAAATAGAATAAACCTACAGCGCCAGCATAAAAAGCCGGAAATGGTACGATTGTCAGCCACTCATGCTTCTGCAAATCGTCAAGCAGCGCTAAGCTTGAAATAATATATGTTGCCACCGCCAAACCTGCCACAGCGTAGTAGCGCCATTCCAAACTTGTATACTGCACTACCAATAAGCACAAACTCAAAAAAATCGATGCCAATACAAATTTTTCTCTCCTGCGCATCTACTCCTTGCAATTACTAACCGACCAATAATTTCTGTTATCACACCTCCACTCACCTAATAGTTAGGCAGCGGTCCCTGTAGAAGATTGTAAAGCGGAAACAATTTCTTCAACATCCTCAATTTCTTCCAATGCTGAAATTAAAGTTTCTAACTTAGAAGCATCCTCATCACTCACATGCAATGGCATCGTGGGTTGATAAGATTGATCCTCGCCGCGAGTAAACATATACATTGCTGAACCAGGACTACCAATCGAAGCATTGTGACGACTTAAAACATGCTTGACCTCTCCCCCTGCCCGATTTAAATTATCAGTCACAATCATAATCAATAACGGCACACCCCCCGGGCCAAATGCCTCATAAGTAATTTCCTGGAAAGTTGAGCCATCGCTACTCCGCCCCATGCCTTTGTCAATCGCTTTTTGAATATTATCTTTCGGCATGTTGGCGGCTTTGGCTTTATCAAGCACCACCCGCAGAGTGGGATTAAACTGAGAGTTATCTGAACCACCTTCTTTGACTGCAATCCTGATTTGTTTGGAAAGTTGACCAAAAATCTTGCCTTTTTTAGCGTCAGTTGCCTCTTTTTTATTCTTGATGTTGTGCCATTTGCTGTGCCCTGCCATAATCATCCTTTCAAGTTTGTTGCTGCGTGTTATTATATCAGTCTAACTACAGCTATTCTGCTTGTTGACAGATGAATTGATACTCAGTATCCTTTCCGCGCAACAAATCTAGAAAACAGCTATGACAATTCTTTCCAAACTTAGCAGCCAAGCCATTACCGCCGCCAAAAACGCCGACTGGGAAGAAGCGATTGCTATTAATAGCCAAATTCTCGAGCAAGACCCTCAAAATATCAATGCTTTTAACAGGATGGGCATTGCTTACTTGCAGTTAAACAAAAAAAATAAAGCACGAGACTGTTTCAAAAAAACTCTCGAAATTGATAAAACCAATAACATTGCTAAAAAACAACTCGCACGAATTAAGGCTAAACATCACTTGATTATGCCCACTTTTCACCGCGAGCATTTTATTGAAGAACCAGGTAGAACTAAAATTGTTGAACTACATCGATTGGCAGGCAAAGGAGTTTTAAGCCAGCTGGCGGTGGGCCAAACTTGCCAACTCAACTTAAAAAAAAGATATATCTCAGTTGAAAATGAACAGGGCGTTTATATTGGCGCCTTACCCGAAGATATTTCCTTCCGTCTATCGAAACTCATCAAAACCGGCAATAAATATTCTTGCCGTTTACATTCGTGCAACTATAATCAATGCTCTGTTTATCTCAAAGAGATTAATAGATCAAAAAGGAACGCAGAAATCCACTCTTTTCCACCCAATAAGACTGCCGGCTCAACCAATGATATTGACGATCGCTTCTTGCTGGAAGATGATGATATTCCGGTGCAAATCGTTGATCACGACAATGACAATGAAAAAACTCTTGACGACATCGATACTACAGAACTTGGCAACTAAACCTCATCTGCTTGACAGACACCCAGCCGTTCATTTAAGTTGAGCTTCCCCCTACTCTTATCATTTGCTACTCCAGTCACGACTTCCCTAAAGATATTTATTCCTCAGAATTGTTCGCTACTCAATTTAGCCTACTGTCTTCCTTATCCTCATTGACTTGATTATCATTTCCAAAAGTTATGAGTTGCTCTTGATCTGAACCCAAAATAATTACCAGCGGGGCTCGATATGAATTTTGAGCATCCCCAATTGGTAATATTTCCGGTTGACCGATTAGTAATGATTGCAGTTGAGTGACTGCTTGTTGGCAAATGACGGAGTCATCAACATAGATTCTTGTTCTATCTAATGGCGAAGGATATTGTTTCAAACGAACTACAACCCCCCCATTTCTTTCAATGATATCTGTCAATTTTCCAGCTAACCCGGTAATATGAGTGGAATTTAAAACTGCAATTTGGCAGTCATCACCAGCTTTCAAAACACTCCCCCAGCTTTTTTCAAATTCTTTTGGCAGTTTTGATAAGTCTGTAAGACTTGAAAAAGAATTTCCTTTTGTTAATAAATACCAACTCGCTAGCAAATCTACCGAAAATCGATGTTCATGCTTGAGCTGTTGCCAAATTTCTTCCTGAACAATGCTGGCTAACTGCACAGTATGAGGATCCGCAGGCCAAGCTTGACCAATTACCACTACATCACTCACTAACATCCCTAGTTGGTGACTTAATTTAGCTTTTAGATCAGGATCATGATCTAAATCGGTGATACCACTCACCCATACTGCCTGGTTGTAACGTGGATCGCGATTAAGTCCAACCATCAAAATGGTTGGATGCGGATCGTTTAAACTTCCTCCACCTGCTGTGGTAACCACCGCCAATAATTTCCTTTCAACTGGCAATAAATTTGGAACAAGAAAAAAAATCAGCAAATAAAATACCAAGCTCAAGCCTGCAATGGAAATCATCAACGACCATATTTTGCTCTGCCAATGAATTTGCTTATTTTTTTGTTTTGGCTGACGTTTTTTGCTTAGTTTCGTCATGGGCAGTAATCCATTTTCGTAATTTATCTGTAATTCGCAGCATCGTTCGTAAGTTATGAATACTGGCTAACCGATAGTAACTCAGTTCCCGAGTGCAATACAAATGATGCAAATATGCTCTGGTATAGCCACTCTGACAAGTATAGCAATCACATCCTGGATTGAGAACTGAGAAGTCATGGGCATATTTTTGGTTGCCAATATTGATCCGACCGTGTTTGTGAGAAGAAACAAATGCGGGCTGGCCATCTACCATTCGGAATTGACCTTCATAAACTGATCCATTTCTAGCCAACCTCGTTGGACCAACGCAATCAAACATATCAGCACCGGCTAAAGTGGCATCAATCACGTCCTGCGGATCTCTCCCCAAGCCCATCGTGTAAATTGGCTTATGATCGGGTAATAATGATCTAATCCAATCCATCAATTCTTGGGTCGCAGCCATGTTATACCCTACTGTTTCACCGCCAATCGCAATACCATCGAAATCAAGACTTGAGATATAACTGGCAGATTTTTTTCTTAAATCAGGAAACAGACCGCCCTGGATAATACCAAATAAAGCTTGATAATCTCCATATTTACTCAATCTGTTCTGAGATTGCCAGTACGAAAAGCATTGTTTTGCCCATTGATGAGTGCGCCCTACTGATTGCGTTGCCTGTTCCTTTGAATAATCATCAGACATGGCTTCATCAAAAGTCATGATGATATCGGCGCCGATGGCGCGCTGGATCTCAATCGCGCGTTCCGGCGAAAAAAAATAACTACTGCCATTATGATGTGCCCGAAACGAAACGCCATCGGCGCCGATGCGGACATGATTATACTTACCACTCTTCTGTCCAGACTGCACTCCCAACGAAAAAACCTGAAAACCGCCTGAATCAGTCAGAATCGGCTGCTGCCAATTAATATATTTGTGAATCCCGCCAGCTTGTTCAATCAAATCGGTACCAGGACGTAAAAACAAATGATAAGTATTGGCCAAGATGATTTCCGCTTGCAGTTCATGCAAATCCGCCATGTCTAAAGACTTGACACTCCCCAGCGTTCCAACGGGCATAAAAATGGGCGTTCGCACTGGGCCGTGCGGAGTATGTATCACTCCAGCCCGAGCATGACCTCGTTTCGCAATTAACTCAAATGAAAATGGCCGCTGTGGTGACTGCATAAACTTTCATCATGATCATCTCTTCTAGGTTACATTCCTATTAAATCCAGATTGACTAATCATGCTTACAAAAAGTATGGTCGATAGTAATGAGCTGTCGATATTTTAGCTCGAACTAAATCAAGCCTTATCGCCCACCTCAAACCTCACAATTCGATTCACAGCGAGTTTTTCACCAATCTTACCGCTTAATTGTTTGACTAATTCTTCAATTGTCATTCCGGAGTCTTTGATGTATTCCTGTTGTAATAACTCAATCACATCTTTGGGATTCATGGAAGCAACCTGCATCGCTAAATCATAAGCCAAAACTCTAAACTCATCATTTCTCGCTACAAAATCCGTCTCACATAACAACTCCACCATTGCCGCAACCTTGCCAGTTGCATGCACATAAGAAGCGATATAGCCTTCTCTTGTTTCTCTGTCTGATTTTTGCTCTGCCCGAGCCATGCCACGCTGTTTTACCAGCTTGGCGGCTTGTTTCATATCGCCTTTGGCTTCTTCCAGTGCTTTTTTACAATCCATGACTCCTGCGCCCGTTTGCTCACGCAATTTTTTAATATCTTTCGAAGTGTATGACATATTGGTCCTCTTTTCTTTACCTTAAAATTATTGCCAACAAATTACTTCTTACCCCGGTCCGCTTTGCCAGCTGCATATCCACTGAGCACAGCGTTAACAAAATATTCAATACTTTTTCTGCCATCATCATTAGCGGGAATCACAATATCTACATCTTCTGGATTGGCATTACTATCAACCAACCCAATCGTGAATACACCCATGCTTTTCGCTTCTTTCACCGGAATATCCTCTTTCTTAATGTCAATCACAAACAAAGCATCTGGTCTACCTTGCAAATCCTTAACTCCTGCGAAGAACCTTTCCAAACGACTGAGTTCTTTTTCCAATTGAACTCGTTCATACTTAGTATAATTATCGAATTCTCCATTTGCCAAGCCTTGTTCAATTTTGATCATTCTTTGGAGTGACTTTTGAACTTGCGACCAGTTAGTTAAAAAACCTCCTAACCAACGAGAAGAAATATACATCGCGCCAGTCTCCTGGGCTACTTTTTCTACCACATCTTTTGCTTGGCGTTTGGTACCAACTACTACTAAAACTTTGCCCGCGTGACCCAGTTGATAAGCTTTTGCATATGCTTTTTGGAGTTGCGCAGCAGTTTTCACTAAATCAAAAATGTGTACACCATCTTTTTCCATATAGATAAAAGGTGCCATGCGAGGATCCCACTTGGATTGCTGATGCCCAAAATGCGCCCCAATTTCTAACATTTCTTTGAGGTCAAAATCAGGAACTTGGAAAGCGGCTGGTTCCGCGTCGTTTGTAACCGGCTTTCTAACTTGAGCACTTGTGTGAATGGGTTGAGTTACTTTTTCTGATATTGGCTTTTTTATCTCACTAGTCTTTGAAGCAGAATTTTGTTTGACAGTTGCAGATTTCTTGGTTGCAGGTGCTGTTGCCTTTGAGGAATCAGCTGTCTTCTTGGCGGCTGTTTGCTTGGCTGCTGTTTGCTTACTGATTGCCGGCTGAGCAGCTTTCTGAGCAGCTGCAGTCTCTGTCTTGGCTGGAGTTGATTTGGTAATCTTCTTCGCTGCTGCAGGCTTAGCTTTGCCGGTTTTCTCTGCAGAACCCTTGGCTACTTTCTTATTGGAATCAGATTTAGATTGATCTGGCATAATTTGTCCTTGTTTGGATTGATTACAACCCTGGATGTATCAACTGCATTCAGGACGAAAATTGATACAACCGTTATTAAGTAATTACTAGAGGTGGTATTGTACCACAGAAATAAATTTAGCAATGAGAACTGAATTCTAGCACCAGTGCTGCGATTCGATTTTGAACTTAAAAGATACGATCGACAAATTGCACCTTCACAAGAACTAATAGTAGATTTTTATGACTGCTTGGCTAGTTTGACTACATTCTGAAGTAAACTCACAACTGTCATCGGTCCGACGCCGCCAGGCACTGGCGTAATAAAGCTTGCCTTGTCTTTCACAGACTCAAAATCTACATCGCCTAGCGGCTCACCCACGTCAATCAACATTACACCTGTCTTCAAATGCTCACCAGTTACCAAACCAGGACGACCAGTGGCGGAAATAATCACATCGGCGTCGCTCAAACCAACCCCCTGCCTGATCCTTTGCTGCAACTGCTTACTACCAATCATTTCCACTTTAACTCGGCCATTCTTTAACAAATAATATAATGGTTTACCAAGCAAATCAGATTTTCCCAAAATAATTACCTTTTTTTGGGCTAAACAAGAATAAACTTGAAACAAGTCTAAATTTATATCTGATTGACATGCTTTATCAGGCGTTTTTATATCCGCATTAGTTACTCGTTCTACGCTCCACATTCCATTTTCATCACTTTCAGAATCATTTGACTTCCAGTTTTCTGTCTTTAAATAAGATTGACGAGCACAAAAATATCCTATAATTTCTAGTACTGCTTGAGCAGTAGCTGGCAGCACTCTCCCCTGCTCTTGCCAATCACCGCGCTCAATCGCAGCCAAAGTGTTTGGGTGCAAACCATCCACATCTTTCTCGGGATCAATTAACGCTGTCAAAGCAGACCACCAATTCTGATAATTGGCAAATTCTACTAGCTCCTCTCCCCTATTCTCTTCAAGAGCTCGCTCCCAGATTTTTTTAGTAGGTTTCTGAATAATAATACCTGTCACTTCGTGATCAAGATTAAAACGGTGCACACTTTCTGCTACAAAATCTAGCGAGTCATTGATGGAAAATTCTCGAATCGAGTAACCCACCCCCACCCGCTCGGCAGCTTCTTTTTTCAAACGAGTATAAAGTTGGCTGCCAGCATCTTCCCTAAATAAAATTGCTCCAATGATTGGTTGTAATGGCAATTTTGCCACCTGCTGACGCAATTTAACTTCTTTTTCTGCCGCCCTTTTTTTACCATCAAATATCTGCATAAGAGATATATTGTACTCGATAAAAATGAAATAAGAAAACTGATCATCAAATTTTCGCTATTCCATTACTTCAACATTGGCTGGAAGTGGAAATACTGGTAAATCAGCGGCACCTTTGTGAATAATATTTTGTAATTGCTGATAAACATATTCTTCATATGGATCTGAGCCATCATACAACCCAGTCCGTACTTCTTGAGATAAAAAACCAAGCTGCGGTCTAATGTTGTGGCTGTAATAAGCATGCGCTTCTTCTTCTATGCCAATAAAAACAGGTGCTAACTCTGGAAGAGTACATAAGCCCATTCTCCACAAGTGACCATTGCTTGATCGCAAATTTCCATCTCCTAATTGATATTTTTTCATAGCAGCCACATGACTGCGAATAAACTCAAAAGTAACTACAAAAATATCACGCTCTGTATCGTATCCCACGACTTGATATCGGTTTTTACCTTGATCAATATAGCTTGGACACAAAAACATCTTAATCTGGAGCGGATTATGTTCCCCAATATGCAAACTAAAAATTAGTCTTCCACGAAAAAACTGATTAATCCACCAATTTACATCTTCTTCTGTAAGCTGAAATTGTGCTTTGATTTCAGGCAACAAAACAATACCTCGTGATGATTCTTGCTCTAACTCTCTGACAGATTTATTTCGAGCCGCTTCAGTTGTAAACATCTTAAACTGGCATTTTAACATTCTCATTAAATATATGAAAAAATCGGATTGACATTAGACACTTTATTTGGCACACTGCGTTTCCGAATCTCTTTGTGGAAGCTGGTGAGAATCCAGTACTGTGCCGCAACGGTGATTGGTTGAAGCAATCTGTTCAATTGCACTCAGTTGATCAACGCATCTTGAATACTTCTTCAGCCATTAGTCCGATCTTCAAAGAGCCGTAGTAATTACGGAATATTCCGACGAGCATCGGCGTGAACTGCTAAATTTCTAAATAGCCCTACCCCACGCGAGATGCTCCTCAACTATGAGGAGTTTTTTTAATCAACACGAGTCGTTGCCTTTTTTAGATCGGTTAATCTCAACATCAAAGCCGAGATTATGGAGTTCGCGAAGGTACTTTTCAAAAGAATTACTCAAATCAGAAGAACACTTCCCAAACAGGCGGAGTACCGTCAAAAACCAGTTGCAAGCCGATTTGCGTTCATTTTTTGATGAGTATGCAGCGCTAAAGGCTCAAGTTATTTACCAATATGGTCCTAGCGGCATCCGTGATGGATATACAGAGAGTATGAGTCAAATAGCTGCAAATTTTTGTCGGGCACTTGCTGAAGAGAACCGACCAACTGCTAGGGCTGAGTTGGAAATGGCAGTCGCAAAAACAATTGAGCAATGGATGGCAGACACCTCGATCGCGGGAAGCGATACTGTGGGAGAAAAATTAATTACCATTAGCCCCAGAGGTCTGGAGGTAGAAGGTTATCCTGGTCTAAACCAAAAAAATTATGTGTTTGTCAATATCTATGAAAAAACTAATTGGGGGTTTCTCCTTTGGCAATATAGAAATTATGAACAAAATCAAGACTTGCCAAAACTCCAAGATACTTTACTTCAATTTGAATCTAGTGTGCGAGTGTCAGCTCAAGAAAAGGCAAATTTTATGCTATCAGATGAAACTATATCGCAATTGTCCGGTCGAGTTGATCTACAAACAATTGCCACAATTATCCAACTTCCTGCTGCTGTCGAAATTAACCAAGTGCGGGCAGTGCTTTTTGCCAATCAAACAAATTGGCCAATTAATATTCACCGCGACTTACCAGAATTAAATGCAGATCAATACCAACATCAACTAACAAGAATTGTTGAATTTTGTCTGCATCAATTTGATAATTTGCTAAATCTGACAAGCACCGATGCCAGCCAACAATTTGATATGTTGATAGATCTCAGTCGCCAAGCTTTCTTGAAATGGATTGAGGATCACGCGGAAAATTATAATCATACTCAAAAAAATAATTATGATCTGGATTTAAATCAACTAGATCTGGTTTGGCATGCACAGATCCAAACAAAAGCTGGTCAGCACTTACCTGATAAATCTTGGTCTTCACTCATCAAGTCATTTAGTGAAGACACCAAACTTAATCCAATGCTTCCACTCAACCAAGCTGCCAGCTGGGCACATTGCATAGCCGGCACACCCATGTCAACGCTGAATAATCCAAGCCTGATGCAAGTCATGCACATGAATCAACTTTCTATCAATCAATTGGCAGAAGTCATTGGCACCGAGAGAGCCAAACTTTGGCATACGGGTGTTTGTCGGCAGTGTGGTCAAACTACCATGGTTGGTGAATGCTCGATTTGTCTTAATTGCGAACTTGCTTTAGGAAATCAGGTGTTAGTAGACAGCTACAATAACTTTAAAATTGATATGATGCTCAACCTCTCGAATAATGAACACGAAAAAGCTGAACGTCTTTTTGGCATTTTGGCTGGAGAACTTTTTCGCTCATCTCTCAATCCCGAACAATGGCTAGTCGGGGATGTCTTGAATCCTGAGGCGGAGCTTTCTATCTGGCAAAACATCATTATCAGGTTGCTAGCCAGCCCTACCCCAATCAAAGAACTCGCAAAAATTGTTGATGAATTGGTTAATGATCAACACTCTAATAATTTGCCAACTTTCGATTTACCAACCGCCAAGCGAGTTATTGCTGATTCCCAACAACCAGCTTCTTTAATCGCTTAACATTCTCTGCGTCAGGACCTTCATTTTTTATACCAGGAACTTCTAAAACCATAGGTAAGTCAATGATTTTTGGAAGATTGAGAAAGTACTCAAGATCGGCTGCAGGAATTAATCCGTCTCCCAAATTTTGGTGCCTGTCTCTACCGGAGGCAAATGGATCTTTGCTGTCATTAACATGTACACACTGTAAACTTGACCACAACTCCAGGTGATCAATCGCCGTCACTAACGCTTGTAGTGACGGTCGATCCTCATTTTTTGACCGAGCAGAAAATTTTTGAGCGGTGGCTGTGTTAGCCGCAGCAGGCAAAGTGACTGATTGAGAAGTAGCCGACTTAGATACTGACCGGCTGGTAGCCAACCCAACAGTTTTTCCTGGAGATTTATTCTCCTGGTGATCCGTAGTGAACAACTCTGCTTGATGTGATTCTCGACCATCCTCGCCGACCTGAGTTGGTTCGGACTCACCCAACCAGTAGCCTGCTGCCCAAGCATGACAGGTATCCAGGCACCAACCAAGTCTGCCCTGACTAACAAACTTTCCTGCCTGCTCTGCCCCATCCAGCAACCATTGTAATTCTACTAAATCGCCGCCCACTTTGCCGTTGTGGCTGGCGGCGTTTTCGAGCAAAAGAGTTGATTTGTCTGGCGTACTCTGCATCAAAGCAATAATTTGTTTGAGCACCTCATCGTGCGCCGCCAGCCATCCCCTACCCTGGTGGCTACCCACATGCAACACTACACCTGCTCCCTCTACTCTGGCGTCAAATTCTAACTCGTATTTTATAGACAGATATGACTTCTGCACTAAATCTGTTTTATCTGAAGCTAAGTTGGTTAGGTACAAAGCATGGGTAAAAACTTTTTCTATTCCAAACTGCTTACGTTTAGCTAAAAAATCCTGAAAATTGTGTGTGTTCAGTTCTTTCTTCCGCCACACGCGCGGGCTGCCAGAAAATAACTGCACCACGTTACACCCAATCTCATTTGCTCGCTGCGGAGCATTTTCAATTCCGCCCGCAGCAGAAACATGCGCCCCAATTAATTGCTTTGTCATGAAACCCTTTCAAAAGAAATCGTATCATTTAAAAAATAGTGTACCATTGTTGACAGATAAAATTTTACAATGACAAAACCTATAAACATCGATCGCTTTTTAGTTTTCTATCGCAACAAGGAGGAACTGCTGGGTTTGAAAGCGGAAATTTTTTCTCAGCACAGTTATTATTTTGAAAGTCAGGTGAACAATCCCAAGATTATCGATGCTGGCGCTCATGTTGGCCTCGCCACTCTTTATTTCAAAAAACAATATCCTCTTTGCCAAATTACCGCCCTAGAACCTAACCCCCTCAACTTCAAATTGCTTGAACAAAATGTCTGGGAAAATGATTTACCCAACGTAACCTGCCTGAATGTCGCTCTCGCCGATACCGCTGGTAATAAAACACTTTATCAAGACACAGCAGAATCTTGGCTCAGTACCAGCTCTTTTCACAAAAATGCTTGGAATGGTGAGCAGTCTACCCAGCCAATCCAGGTTCAAGCGATTACTCTCAGCAGCTTGTTGACCAACCCTGTCGACATCGTAAAGCTTGACATTGAAGGTGCCGAGTTAGCCGTTCTCAAAGAAGCCAGAACTCAACTCCATTTGGTAAAAAGACTTTTTATCGAGTGCCACCCACGCTCTCAGAACAACACCGCCGAAATTGCCGAGCTGCTGCGATCGCATCACTTTCAAATCAATTTTGTAAAAAATGGCGCGCAAATTTCCGAGCAAAAGGCCAAACGCGGTTTGGTGATGATTGAGGCAGTCAATAACTCGAATCAAAAGTGAGGCAATTCTCATCCATAAACTATATTCAAATTTTTTGATTTGTTTGCAGTTTCCTCGGCCGACGGATAGCCACAAGCTTTTGGTGATACTTACTTTTCGCAAAATCACTCAAGCTCCAAATTACCACCGGTTGCCTAGTTTTGTCTTGAAATGAAAGCGCATGGATACACAATGGTTCTTTAATTTCATCACTTAAACCAATTACTAAAGCTGTGTGTAAATATTCTGCTCCATAGTCTGGTCGATTAATATGCATACTATTTTCGAATAATAAAATATCTCCCGACTGGACATTTTCAAGCTGTGAGAGATCGATTTGTGCAAAATAAGGATCGGTATTATCAGTTTCAAAAATTTCCTTTGATAAATAGCTCGATGGAATATTGACATCAAACATCCAGCCTAAGAGTTCGTGCACCAAATACTGGCAATTCACTCCTCTTAAGGCAGCTAGTTCCTCAAGTGATTTGTCAGGAGAACCAGCAAAATGATAACGAAAAGTTGTCAGTAATTTAATAAAAGGTTGTAAGTGCTCGAAATCTGCCTGGTCAAGGTACTTCGCCCCTACTATGAAACGTTGTTCGTTATTCAACATGAAAATTATTACTTCAAATTAAATGATTCAATCACCACTTAAACAAAGGAAATTTAGCGGTCAAAGTCTTGACTTCACGTCTGATCGCCAACAGCTCGCGATCATGCAGTGCTTTTTTCCTAAAATCACGCAAAAATTTTTGACGCTCAGTTTTGTTTCTCGGCAGCTGTTCTGTGGACACATGCTCGATCACCCGTGCAATCCACTGGCCAATGCGCCGCATTTCCTTTTCCTTCATTCCCCTTGAAGTAACCAAGGGTGTGCCAATTCTAACACCAGAAGGATAAAATGGCGAACCCTGTTCGGTAGGCACGGTGTTGCGATTGGCGTAAATTCCAGCAACATCCATCGCAAATGCCACTTGCGTCCCCAAACCAACACCAAACGGCGTCAAATCAATCACCATCAAATGGGTTTCTGTACCTCCACCAACTAAGGTAATGCCCTGTTTGATTAATTCATCAGCCAGCGCCTGCGCGTTGCGCCGAATTTGTTGAGCGTATTTTTTGAACTTGGCTGTGCCAGCTTCCTTGGCGGCGATAGCAATCCCAGCCGTGGTGGCGTTATGCGGACCACCCTGCAAACCAGGAATAATGGCTGAGTCAATCTTCTTTCCTAATTCTGCATCCTTTTTTAACCCACGGCTAGTCACTAAAATCATCGCCCCGCGCGGTCCCCGAAAAGTCTTATGGGTAGTGCTCATCACCACATCGGCATATGGCACAGGCGAGATATGCTCGCCAGCGACAACCAAACCTGTGACGTGCGAAATGTCAGCCACCAACCATGCCCCAACTTCATCAGCTACTTGCCGAAATTTCTTAAAGTCCAGTTCAAAAGGATAAGCGGTGTTACCGGCCACAATCACTTTGGGTTTATGTTTTTTAGCCAATTTAGACAATTCAACAAAATCTACCCGAGCATTGGCAGTTACACCATATTGAACGGACTTAAAAAACCGACCGCTCGCAGTTACTTGCGGATGACCATGCGTCAAATGCCCACCCATGGATAATTTTAGTCCCATGATCGTTTCGCCAGGTTGCATTAAAGCAAAATAAATTGCCAAGTTGGCAGGACTGCCAGAATAAGGCTGCACATTGGCGTAAGGCACCCCAAACAACTCTTTCACCCGCTCCACCGCCAGATCCTCTATCTGATCAATAATCTGATTGCCCTCATAGTACCGTCGTCCAGAGTAACCCTCTGAATATTTATTGGAAAGCACTGATGACAACACTGCAGAGACGTCATCAGAAACCGTATTTTCCGATGGAATCAAACCAATTAACTCCTTCTGCCTTTTTTCTTCCTGCTTGATAAGTGAAAAAATTTGATCTGCCATGGCGTTTAACTCCCCCTTTCGATGAGTGTAGCCTATCAGGTGGTTCACCAACTCTCAAGGGGAAACTAGCCTAACAAAAGTTGAACATCAAGCTCGAAGCGCCAACAACCAAAATTAATCAAGCTTGGTGTATAATACGTCCTCTATAATACTGTTATCAACAATCTAAAGGAGTAAAATGCCCATCAGAAATGAGCAATCAACGACCTCGGAAGGACTAACCGACAACGGTAGAAAACACGAATTACTGAATAATCTAGCAAATTATTCCGATTTTACAGACAAAGATTTTGCAGAAAAAATGACTCGCTTTGCAGCAGCCCTCACAAAATTTGTATTAGTCGACGATAGAAATATGGGAGGAAATGTTCGTTGGCTTTCGGATACAGAATATCAGAGATCTAAAGGTTTATATATCAAATTTGCAGTTGCCGAAGTTGCAATTATTCCACCTCAAGATACTAACAATCAAGTAATCAAAGTACTGTCTTACGCTAAATACGACGAGAGAAAGTCTGATATTCCTAAATATCTAGTTGGTAAGGAATTAGGCCTCGTCACTCATAAGTTTCATGGCAGTAGGATTTGGGCAAAACCTCACGATCAGGTTGACTTTGAATAAAAAAATTATTCTAGTCATTTATGTAAAATGACACTTAACTCTTGAATTGTTGCTCAAATATTCATCTTACTTTGCGGCAACAACTTGTGGCTGGTTCTGGTCGCGCAAGAGAACCATTTCAATACTAATCTCCGCAAGAATCTGGTCTGAGATGCCCTGAAAACTATCCAATTGTTGAATCCCATCCAGCAATCTCTGGTACGATTTAACTAGCTCTTCAAAACTTAAGACATTCATAAGTTGCCTCAAAAAATCTTTCACCACCGCCAAAATTTCTCTCGCAAATGTGCGTACATCCAATCTTAAGCTGTTTTCTTTATTCATTTCAATTTGTTCCAAAGATGATACACACTGAATTACGTTAGCCACAGCAAATTCTACATACCGATTGCCAATACTACTGGCATCAGCAAACGCAAAAATTCCCAGCAACTTCATGGCGTGTTCAGTTTGCGCGAGCGCTGCAAACTCTTCGTAGGTAATAATCTGATCCTTGTCTACCAATTCGAGGGCGTGGTGGTAACGTACAATTCCCAAGTAGTACTCCAAATTATTTTCATTAATCCCAAATTGACTGACTAACGCTAACCTCGACCTAATCCACTCTCTGGCCACTAAGTAGCTGATTTCCGCGTGATCGTGATATCGATCATCTTTGGCAATACATAATTTGCCGATATCATGAACGACTGCGCTAAAAGTCAGCCACACCTTTTCAATTTGAGCAAGATCAGTAAAATTAGAAGTCAGCGATTTAATCACTTGCATGGTATGGTCAAAAGGATCAAGGTCATGGCCAACATTTCTTTCGATTTGATCATCATGCATCCTTCTAAAGAGCTCAGATCCCCCATTTTTTACTGACTCTTTGTCATCACCCAATAACAAAATCCCAATTTCACTCATTGCTTGGTCGTGCCCACCCTCAGCTGTCGCAGTTTTGTCAGAAATATTCACCGGAAAAAAGTCTACAATTCTGGCAAGGACTTGATCCAGAATGAGAAAATCCTGCTCTTTTGATGCCCAATCAATGCTTTCAATAGCATCGCCATTGTCGTTAATTTTTAAAACAAAGCCCTTAGGTTCAGTCAAGTCGCGTAATCTCTCAACATCACTCGTTCTTGTTCTACCTCCTAAATAACTGTTTCTGACGTCAAGATATTGGTCGTATTTTGCTACATTCTGAGCATATCTTTGATTTTCTGTTGACAAAAAGTTCATATTTTTTTTAATAAAAAAACCTCGGAAGCTTTTAGCTCAACTTGGTTTCCTTCTCCCCATCTACTGGAGAAAATTGTTACTTGGGAGCGAAAAGCCTCAGAGGCAATTTCGCAATTAAAATACTTATTAATTAATTATAGGACAGGTATATTATACACATCTAATACATATTGTGCAAGTAATTACGCCAACTCTCCTTTCTATTAACTCTGTGCGTACTACTACTAAAATTCCCACTAGTGAAGCGGTGATACTTCATCCTAGTCACATGTTATTTAAAATGCAAGCAGCATTTTTTTAAATTTGAAAAAGATTGCCATTTGAGTTTTCAGTCTTCAATCACTGATAAAGCAGTTTTTAAATCTTCAGGCAGGGGTGCTTGAACATTCATTTTCTCTGCCGTTCTAGGGTGAAAGAAATGAATATTGACAGCATGTAAAAAATGTCTGGGACACCAGATCGCGTCCAAGCCTTGTCGGCGTTTTCCTGCATATCGGCTATCTCCCACCAAAGGATGATTTAAAAATGAAAAATGAACTCGAATTTGGTGTGTTCTGCCAGTTTTAGGAGCACAATTAATTAATGAAAAACCAGCTTGATAAGAAGCGAGTTGTTTCTCAAAATCTACGTTAGCCAACAACTGGTGCAATTGTTTTAAGCGTTGTACAAATTGGTCTGGGTAAAAAGTATACTCCTTGATAACCTGATACTTAGTTTCTGCTACTCTTCCCCCAGGATCAACATTAAAGCGATGTTTGTGAGTCACCGAACGCATAATGGGTAACTTAATCGTGTCTGTAGGCGTGACCATGCGCCCGTGTACTAAGCACTGATAATGCTTTTGAATTTGCCGTTTTTGAAACTGAGCCATCAAATTGATCATGCTGCCGGGATTTTTCGCCAAAATTAGCACGCCGCTCGTATCTTTATCAAGTCGATGCACTATAAATCCCCGCTGCCGAAAAATCTCGGCAGCTGAACCATATTCATCAGAGAAATCATCGGGCAGCAACGACATCCAATCGCTCTGGCTTTCACCACTCAATATCTTATTCATGTAATCTTCACCCTGACGAGCAGTCATCCACTGCTGGACAGTTAATCCAGACGCAGACTTCGCATTGTTGACCACCATCCCCGCTGGTTTATTGATCACCAATAAGTCCTCGTCTTCCCATAAGATATCTGGGTTTTTTATCTCTGAATTATTCATAATTTTCGTTCTGAGCTGAGCTTTGCGCTATTCTCTTCATTGTGAACTAGTCGACCACACCATCTGACTTCACTTCCACCAAAACTAATCAATCAATTTGGGACTCACCATTTTTTGGAAAGTGATCAGCCGACTTATTTCGGTATTTTATCAAGATTCCCCTAGATAGCAAAAGAAACACACCAACTACACTGACTGCAATCGCCCAATCTGCCAAATTATTATGCAACCCAAAAAACGCAAGTGGCATCCAATCCCTAACTGCGCCAAACAGTAATCGGTCAATCAAGTTTGAAACTCCCCCTCCTACAAATAATCCCATCAAGACTGGGTGCTGATTCAACAATTGCTGGCTAGATTTGAGAACAATGATGAGTGCAACCACAATCACCAACACGATGATTTTGTCATAACTAGCAAATAATCCAAATGAAATGCCCTGATTGGTGAAAGCTGTACCAAATAATCCGCTCAAAAAAAATTTCGAAGCCTGATCTATCAATATTACAGTCAAAATTGCCACCCAAAACTTATGAGGCAACATGCTGATCCTCTATTGTTAAGGAAGTTGGAGGCTTCCTCCTCGGACGGAAATTCCTGCCAGACCGGTTCCAGAGTAATCCCAAACCAAAAAAGATCGCAACTAGAGTCAATAATCGATCCGCATTCACATCAAAAAATGAAAATATTGGCGGTTTAAGCCAGGTCATGGCAAAGAAAAAGATAGCCGACACTATTAAAAAGATAGAGATTAAAAAACCAGTTTGAGCAGTTTTTTTACCCGCTCTGTACCACTCAAATGTGCGGTAACGATACTCCACCCAAGATAGGTACCAACTCAAAGCCAGAAAAAAAATGGAAAAATAAAGTGCTGTCGGATGATGCGGTTCTTGTAATCCCGGAAAAGTGATCCCAATTGGCAAATTTGTTTGTAATCCAAACACGCTCCCGTCGAAAAACAATCCCAAATAACCAACTGATAAACCACCCGCCAAAGCTAATGCCCAAAAATCTAAAATTTCAAAAGGATCCCACTTTTGCTTTTTAGCATGACGAAACAAATAAATTGTAGCCGCAATTGTACCCATAGCGCCATTTAATCCTGGATACCCAAAAACATCCAGCCACTTCAGCACAGAAAAACCAAAAATCCCTATCTCTGCCACAATGTACCCCGCTCTACCAAAAACAAAACCTATCAATACCGCCATCAAAAAACCATCAATGAGCTCAATTTCTGGATAATGCTCTTCTCTTCCCTTTCTCCAAAATAGAAATGCCGTGATAAAAAATGACAACACCATCATCACACTTAAGGTACGTAAAGTAAAAGGACCTAGTTCAAATAATTGAGGGTACATAACTCCAACTTTCAATAATCCACTCATATTATTGTACTGTATTTACCCTGTGGGTTGAAGCCTCCTTCCGTATTGCGATATACTAGCCGTCTGATGCTTTCTATACCACATTCACTAACAGGCGCTTTTGTAGCCAGCAAATTTCCTAATCCACTAATTTACGTACCTGTCGCAATCGGCCTTCATTATCTGGAGGACTGGATTCCTCATTGGGACGTGGGCACAGGCCTATCAAATGGCAACCGCAAAAAAAGTACCGCTTTCAAATTGGAGTTAATCGACTTGGCTTTAACTGCCGTTTTAATTTACTTTTTTTGGCGCACCGAACCGATGATATTACAAATTCACATCTGGGCCGGAGGCTTAGCAGGCATTTTACCAGACTTAATTGAAGCACCAAGAAACTTTTTCAATTGGGAGCCAGCAATTACAAAGCCCTTTAACTGGCTACACAAACAATTCCATTATTCAATTCCAAATTGGGTGGTGGGAAT
Source organism: Patescibacteria group bacterium UBA1388 (assembly GCA_002305355.1). GTDB lineage: Bacteria > Patescibacteriota > Microgenomatia > UBA1400 > PJMF01 > UBA1388. Next base: position 98,209 of record DBQS01000036.1, on the reverse strand, counting down.
TATTCCCCAGGTTGTGGTGGTTGCGGTGATTTGGTTGTTGAAGTAACGGCCCAACCATTCAAACTGCCAAAACAAATAATTGTTAATTCCAATAAAAGATTTACTCTATAAAGTTGTGCCGAGGGAGGGACTCGAACCCTCACGAAGTTTAAGCCTCATGGGTTTTTGAGACCCACGCGTCTACCGGTTCCGCCACCTCGGCTTTCTCAAGTGAGCGAGGCAGTCATTATAACATTGATTTGAGTAAAAAAATAACATCGAGAATTTCAAAAATCAGCCTTTTTGACGTGACTCATCTAGATCAGAATATTTATATCATCATCAATATATACCCATAATTTGCATTCTCTTTAGAATTCCGGCATGATTATTTGGTATGGAAGCGGTACAAACGTTTTTTGTGGCAATTTTTTCTGCTACTAGCATTTGGTCTGTGGTAGCCAGGGCGGTGTTGTGGTTCGTTATTTCAGCAGTGATTATTATGAGTACAGACTCTATTAATCCTGAACAAACCAATGACAAAATCCGCCACAACCTGGGATTCTTACTATTATTTTTGGTACTCTCCAGTGGCTTGATGTTTTTGTTGTTTAGCTACACGCCCAGCAGCGCTTCAGGTTGATTAACAGCCGATTAAGAGATCAATAATAATACGTCTGGTTGATTAACGACAAACATCTCCCCCTTTTCAATGGCAATTTCGCACAATCAACCAATTATCTAAAGATTGATGGCAGTGTGAGCAATAATTTGTTTTTCGTTGAGGAATAATCAAATCTGCTGAAAAATTAAGCACTTTGGGCAACTCGCCGCGATTCCATACCGTAAAACTTAATCCTGTCGCCTTTAAAGTATAAATCAACTTCCCCTAGCGGCCCGTTGCGGTGTTTCGCTACCTTTAAATTAACAGCTTCGCGGATTTCTTCGTCTTTGCGATACAAAAACATCACTACATCAGCATCCTGTTCAATGGAGCCACTTTCCCTCAAATCTGAAAGTTGAGGGACGCGCTCTCCCCTACTCTCAATTGCTCTTGATAGCTGAGATAACCCCAATACTGGAATGCGCAACTCGCGCGCAATGTTTTTTAAACCTTGGGAAATCTCTGCCACTTCCTGAACTCTATTGTCCATCGTTCTCCCCCTGGCCAGTTGCAAATAATCAACTACCAGCAAATCAATATCGTGCTCAGTCATGAGACGCCGAGCTCTTGTACGCATTTCAAAAATACTCAAACCTGGTGTATCATCAATAAAAAAATTAGCATCGGCTAAAACGCCCATTGCATCTGACAACTTCAAAAAGTCTTGTTGATTCAAGCGGCCGGTTTTAAGCTTCCAAGCATCGATATCAGCTTGAGAAACAAGCAGCCGGTCTACTAATTCTTCGCGACTCATTTCAAGTGAGAAAAAACCCACCTTCTTTTTTTCTGCAACTGTAACGTGATGAGTGATGTTGAGCGCAAAGGCGGTTTTCCCAATTCCAGGTCTAGCCGCCAAAATAATTAAGTTGGAGCGTTGCAAACCAGCTAATAATTGATCAACATCAGCAAAGCCGGTAGCAACTCCTCTTATTTCACCTCCAGATTTTTGTAGCTCATCAAGTCGTTCAAAACTCTCTACCAGCGTATCTTTCACAGAAGTAAATGCCCGACCAGTTTGCTTTTGTGAAACTTGGAAAATACTCTGTTCAGCTGCATCAAGAACGTCTCTGGCTTCAGCGCCATCATCAAACGCTTTTTCACTCATCTCTCCTGCCAACTGAATCATTCGCCGCCTAATATGTGTATCAGCTACAATTTGGGCATACTCCACTACATTGGCGGCAGTTGAAACTGCATTAGTGATGCGGGCGATGGCGGCCGCTCCGCCGGCCGCCGTCAACTTTTTCTCTTTCTTTAACTCATTGCTGAGAGTAACGGCATCGATTGGTTGACGCTTTTCATATAAAGTTTGCATTGCTTGATACATTGCCTGATGAGCCTGCTCATAAAAACTATCAGGCATTATTAAGTCAGCCACTTTTACAATCGCGTCAGGATCAATCAAAATTGAACCTAAAACTGATTTTTCGGCGTCGATGTTGTGAGGAGGTACTTTCCCCGCCATATTAAATCCTTTATTAGTTACGTTATTTCGTTATGCATAACATTATGATTTCTCATGATGCACATTTATGACTGATCTCGATTGCCACTCACAGCACTCACACCACTCACACCTCTCACAATTGTTTTATCTGCTCATTATTCATATCATTCAAACCCAAATTCCTCACACCACTTGTGGATACAAAACCACAATTTCGGTTTCCTCAGGTAATCTTAGTTTGTCAAGTTCAACCGATTTTTGTGGAGTTACTTCCACACTATACTCTTTTAGAAAATCATCAACCGTTTGCAAATCACCAAACAAATCCTGGTTGTGTTCTGGAGTTTTGTAGTGCATGGGGATAACCACGCTTGGTTCGAGTGAGCGAATCGTTTTGACCGCAGTCGCTGCATCGATCGTAAAAGTTCCGCCTACTGGGCAAAGCAAGACATCAATTGCCCCAATTTCTTCAATTAAATCTGAAGAAAGTTCATGCCCCAAATCACCCAAATGACAAACTCGTACGTCATCAATGTAAGCGGTATAAATATTGTTGGGACCCCTCTGTGATCCTTGAGAATTATCATGAAACGAAGCAACCCCAAAAACAGAAATGCCACCTACTTCATACTCTCCTGGCTTGTTAATAATAAATGGATTTTTTCTCCTCGCAGTACCATTAATGGCAGCATATGCATTGTGATCAGAATGATCATGAGAACAAGTCACAATATCAGCACTTAATGTGGGCAAAGCAAAACCAACTGATTCTTGATACGGATCGGTCACTACGGTTCCCCTTTTGCCTTTGATTTTGAAACATGAATGTCCATGGTAAGTAATGATCATATTTGTCCCCTCTTATGTTATTTGCCTCTTTACAGAGCTAAGTGATAATGAATAATACGCCTGCATAATTAATTAACAACCTCTAGAATAAACCTAGTTGATATAGTGCCCATAGTTTATAATGGAACATGTTATGAAGAAAGAGGTACTGATTGCAATTCTGATTGGCTTCGGATTAGGTTTGGTAATTATGTATGGTTTGTACAGACTCCGCATTGCGATGACCGACAAACCTCAAGCTATTGAAGAAATTGTCAAAACTACACCTAGCCCTACTGCAGAAGCAGAAGCAATTATTGCCTTGCACAGTCCTGAAGATGGTTCCATCCAAACCGAAACAACCACCACCATTACTGGCACCACTGTTCCTAATAGTTATGTGGTTATTTTTGTAAATGAGGAAGATTTTATTACTACTGCTGATGAAAGCGGGAATTTTACTCTTGAAGCAAAATTAGAAATGGGTAGTAATGTGATCGCAGTTCATGTGGTAGATAATGACGGCAACACATATACTAAAGAAAGAACGGTGATTGTGAGCGACATTTATGCTAAAGAATCAGGTCGGGACTCGGCTTCTAGCTCTGCTGAGCTAGAGTTAATAGAAAATGAAACGGATTAAAATCAGATGAAAACCAAAATTATTTCGCTAGCAAGCTTGGTAAGTCTGCTCGCTTTGCTGACAAGCGTTGTTTATGTTTTTGAACACACCATCGTCTTTGCTCAAGGGTCAGATAAAGAAGAAATTGCCACCAAATCTGCTCAAACTTCAGATGATGAAAATCCGATTGTCTCTGACGACACTACTCAGGAATTAAAGAAAAGAATTGAAAAAGTAGTAGAGGAAAAACGAGAACAAGTCAAAGGTGCTCTAGAAGATTTACTTGCTGGCAAATCTGGTTTTATCGGTGAAGTGTTTCGTGTTTCTGAAGAGACGATTACTCTCACCACTCCTACAGGCAATATAGTGGTGCCAATTGGAGAACAAGTACAGATTTTGAAAGACGGCAAAGATCTAATGCTCGAAAAAGTAGAAGTTGGCAATTGGGTAATTGTACTTGGTAACACGAGAGCTGAAACTGTTGTTCCAGACTATATTTTTGTGTCTGAGGAATCATTGCGTACTCCCAATCAAATCGTCGCATTAGGAACATTAGAATCAATTAATACGAGGCAGGTTGTCATTACCACTCGTGGTACAGGAGAAGAAAAATCTTTGACTATCACCAAAGATTCTCAGTTTGAAGATGAGGACGGTGAAGAAGTGAGAATAACTGATTTTGAAGAGCAAATTGCTGTTCTTGTCACCGGTTTTGAAAGCGAAGATGGCATCACACTTGCAACGCTTCGCTCATTGACTTCATTGAGTGACATCAAAGATTAATCATGCAGCTCCAGCAGCGCTTAAAAATACTGCAATCCGGTCTTGAGGATCATCAGGGTCTTGTCTTAGCCAGACCAGCAGATATTCAATATTTGACAGGTTTCAAAACCATCACTTCCAACGAAAGAGAAACTTTTCTGGTGGTAACCAAAAAATCTGTTACACTCCTCTATCCTTCTTTTTCACCAGTGGAAAAAATTGTTGGTATTGACTACTTTGCAGGCCACTGGCCAAATGACTTAAAAAAGGTCATTACTGACGCGAGCAATCATGTTTCTGACTCACAAGAACACAAACAGCGGGTCACTGATTGGCAAGCAGACCTGAGCGCTTTGTTCGCTGATGAGTATGAGTTGATTTCCAATATTAAGCACACCAAATGGCAAACGTTTTCACGAGATAAAATCTGGCAACTTAGACAAATTAAAGATCATCAAGAATTACAACTATTTCGAGCTGCCAATCAAATTACTCTGCAAACTGTTAAGTTGCTACAAGCAAAATTGAAGATTGGCATGTCTGAGATTGAAGTTGCACATGAGTTTGAGTACAGCGCCAAGAAATTAGGAGCAACTGAACTAGCCTTTCCTTCGGTCATTGCATTTGGCGCCCACTCTGCCCTACCACATCATCAGCCTACCAAAACTGTTTTGGAACCAGAACAAGTGGTGCTCATTGATGTGGGCGCCAGGGTTGATGGCTACTGCGCTGATCTGACTCGCACAATTTGGTTCGGCAACAATCCTGACCAGCAGTTTTTGGAAATTAAAAATATAGTTGACACTGCTTATGAGCTAGCAGCTGACCAAGTTAAGCCCGAAGTATTTGCCGCTGATGTTGATGGCGCTGCTAGAAAGTTCATCGACGACGCTGGTTATGGGCACCAGTTCATCCACAGCACTGGCCATGGGCTTGGCCTCGAAATTCATGAACCACCTTCTCTTTTTATGAACTCTACCCAAAAGTTGCGCAAGAACATGCTGGTCACGGTTGAGCCGGGTATCTACCTCGATGGTCGATTTGGGTATCGGTATGAAAATACAATCACAGTTTCTACATGAAGTTTTCATGATAAAATATCATTATGTCACTAACTTTCGAACTCATCCCAAATTCCCAAAGCAATTTTTCACTTTCTAAATCGAATTTAATTACAAAACTTGGCTCAGATTTCGACGTATATTTCGGCGAAAATATTAGCAAGTCGGTTCAGTATCTTGATTCAAATAAAATCAAAGCAAGTCAAATTGATAATCCAGAAGAAGAAAATCCTGACTTCGGCTTATTACCCAAAAACTTAAAACTGCGGGCATTACTTGATGGTCCTATAGAGTTTAACTATGACACTGATGCAAAATATTATTTTATCCGAACTACTACTCGTCAAAACGAAGTAGTTATTATTTGTGAATATATTACCGGTAAAGTAGCTGAATTATTTGATTGCTCAATATATTGTGAAATTACCGACCAAACCCAAACTCCGGCAGAATTTTTTGAGCAAGACTTTATATTGCAAGATATAGAAAAAATGCTAAACGGTCCGCAAAGGCCTAATTTTTCTCAAGAAGAAATCAAGCAACAAAACTATGATTTGGCTGAAGCTTTAAAAAAATAATTAGGGTGGACCGTAGGAGAGTCGAACTCCTGACCTCTGCAATGCGAATGCAGCGCTCTACCAACTGAGCTAACGGCCCAAATTGTCGATCAAAAGTATTGTATCAGTCTCTACCAATTTAAGAGGTCTTATTTCTGGAGTTAATTAAATCTATTATATATAATAATTGCTCCCAATCGTCAGCGAAAGGCTCACCGGTTTGATCATTAAATTTAGTAAGTAATTCTTCTCTTGTTACCATACCTAACTCATGGAAATGCATCATTATTTTATAACACAATCTATTCAATCTTTTATTAGGGTTAATCGCCGTTTCCCATTTTGCACTTTCTAAATCTGGGTTTGCAACTGATCGCACTACAGCTTCAAGCAGGCTCTCTTTCTTAAGTCTTTGTTGAATTTCCACCAACAAATCAAATTGTTTGGTAGGTATACCAGAATCTGCAAACATTCGATGAATATTATTGATTCTTGCTATCGCTTCTTTTTCGCCTCTGGCAATCAGTTCTGCAAAGATGGCGTCTACCTTTAATTTAGATTCTTGGCATGTTGGTGTTAATAACAAACGAGCTGTATTAACCGCATTATCAAGCGGAATAAGCTCAAGATTTACTTCGCTTCCGTCTGTGTTGATAGCAAAAAAACTATGATAACTTGTTAATATAATGGTGGCCTCTTGACTTACCGGATCTACTATTCGTAATTTAAAAGACTGCCCAAATCTACTAATTTGAATATCCAAAATATTGCCATCTATTGTTAGACGTGTTTCACAAACACCCGCTTCAAAGGACAAATACTGGGTTAGAAGTTCAATATCTTCCAACTTTTCACCAAACCATTCGTAATGATGATTAATTGCTTGGCGCTGTTCAAAATCCAACCGAGCTGCTTTTTCGGAATAAGTTCCCATCAAAGCAAAAAGTTGATCATAACTTTCGAAATTTTGTTCATAGTGTTGCTTTGCCAGATTCTGCTGATCAGCATCAAGAACCGATAAGGCATGAACTGCTCTCACTGCCCAAGCACTAGCAAAGTGTTCTGATCGTTGAGATAAATACATAGCTTCTTCAAAATCATCAATTTCAGTTATCATTGATAATGCCGTATCCAGCATCAATTCATCACCATCAACTGTATATCTCAGCATTGATTTCATAGCTATATTCGCCTCGTGATAATCCCTCCTTTCATCTTCGCCTAGTTGTTCGTACATATAGGCGTGACCCAACTCATGGAAAATCGTTAATAAATCTTTATTGTTAGATAAGTTAGAGATTCTAATTATTGATGAGCCTTCATCCTTACTGCTAGTAAAACTACCTACTCTACCTTTAACCGGATCTCCATTTTTATGATTGGGGGCACAAACATAATCCATTTCCACACCTTTAGGAAACATTTTCATTAAATCCAATGTCTTGCCATCTGCGAATTCAACAATGCAGACTGGTACCGCAAGTTTCGAGTACTCTTCATTATTATTAAAGTCATAATAAGTATTATCCCCAGATGACGGATAAGACAAAAGCATGGTAACTGCATAGTCCTGATTTCGCTTAGTACACAACCAAGCTGATCGATGATCATATATACATGGTTTCATCGTGTCAGGGTGAAGACTCTCAACAATTTCTTCCTCTGTTTGATTTCCAGGTTTAAGAAATTCTCCCTCTTCACCTAAAATATTTATTGCTGCTTGAGAGGTATCAAGCAAACGGTAATCCTGAAGAGCTCGCTCTGTCGAATCAACTACGCCCAAATTCTCTTGTACTGGATGCTGATGCAAATAATCAATGATAAAATTATCAGCCTGATCCGATTTTGGATTGAGCCAATCCCAATCATAAGGAAATGAATTGGCTAATTCTGCTGGGTCTGATGGCTGATTTTCACTGTAAGATTCTAAATCTCTCCCCTCATCGTTTACATCCTGATCTGACTCAGCTTGTTCCTGGATTACCTCCTGCTTAGAATCTGTTTGCTCCACCATACTCTACAGTATAGCAACTTTTACATAATCGACACAGCCACCCACTCGACCGAACTTGAAAAGTCCCCCTGATTGACTAATTACTATAGGCTGGTATACTGCAATTCGTGAAAAACAAATTATCAAATACTAGCAATCACCCTTTACTCCAACCAATCTCGGGAGATAGTTTTTAGTGGGTGATACACATCTCGCATACTTCTTTCAGCTCCCGATGCTACTGGGAGCTTTTTTATGGCTTTACAGATGATAAACTACATGCACGCAAAGAAAAGGATTATATGTCAATTCAACCAGTCCAAAACTTGAAAGGTTTTAGAGACTTCTTACCATCTGAAAAAAAACAACGTGACTACGTGGCAAATAAAATGAAATCGGTTTTCGAGCGCTATGGTTTTGTATCTCTCGAAACCCCAACACTCGAATACGCTTCGCTTCTGCTCGGCAAATATGGCGATGAAGCCGATAAGTTAGTCTACAATTTTGCAGATCGCGGTGATCGACAAGTGGCATTACGCTATGATCAAACTGTACCTACCGCCCGAGTTTTGGCTCAATATCAAAATGAGCTCCCTAAATTTTTTAGACGATACCAAATTCAGAATGTCTTCAGAGCAGACAAGCCTCAACAAGGCAGATACCGAGAGTTTACTCAGGCGGACTGTGATATTTTTGGCAGCACCAATTCTCTTGCTGACGTGGAAGTTTTGGCAGTATTTTATGATGTTTATCGTGAACTAGGAATTGAGTCATTAACTATTGAAATTAATGACCGCCAAACGCTTCAAAACGTGCTCCAGCCTTTTTGTACTGGCGAAACAACTTTTTCTAGTTTATGCCAAACTATTGATAAAAGGGGTAAATTATCCGAAGCTGATTTTCGAGCTGAGTTAGGTGCAAAAAGTTTGAGTGAGACGGCAATAGATGAACTTTTAGGCAAATTAAGTTCCGCTGTTATGTCAAGCAATTTATCTGATATTGTAGACAGAGTAATTCAACTAGGTGTGCCGGAATCGGCTATCAAATTTAACCCGAATCTTGCCCGCGGTTTGGACTATTATACAGGTCTAATTTTTGAAGGCACCATACCCGAATATACAGGTGGCTCAATTGGTGGTGGTGGTCGCTATGATCAGCTAATTGAACAACTCGCGGGTGTGACCATGCCAGCCGTAGGTTTTGGCATTGGCTTTGATCGGACAGTTGAAGCTGTTCAACAAATCGGCAAATTACCCAATAATTTAGCTGCCACCAAAGTCTTGGTGACAGTTTTCTCAGAAGAATTGGCAAATCAATCATTGAGGGTAGCTAACCAGTTACGTCAGGAAAATATCGCTACCGAGCTTTATCCAGCGATTGATAAAATTGGCAAACAGTTCAAGTTGGCAAATCAGAAGCAAATTCCCTTTGTGATAATTATTGGCGAAAATGAAGCCACTGCTAACCAAGTTACTCTCAAAAACATGGTCTCTGGAGAACAAAAAACCATTTCCATTACATCTGCCATCAATCAACTTCAAGATTAATTAAACTTTTCAACCATCCAAAAATCGATGCCTGCACCCATAGCCGCCGCCTGATCATTCCGGCTATTGCCAATCATCAGATAGTCACTTCGTTCTGATTGAGGTTGAAAAATAAACTCCTCAAAACCTTCTGGGTCAGGTTTGGTAAAATTCACATCATCTTTAGCCACTACCAACCGAAAATATTGATAGAGATTATTTTCATTTAAGATGCTTTCGATTGTCTGACGAATATTTGAAGACCAAATAAAAAAGTCTTGATAACACTGATGTTGCTGACGGATAAAATTAATCAAATCATGATTTTTCTGATATCCGAGCAAATACTTGCTTTCAAACTCAGCTGAGACCGCTAATCTCTTTGCTCTTGCTACATGACCTATTTTTTTTACTAGTAAATTTTCATAGACATTCAAACTGGCTTGGGCAGGTATGTGGGCGTGATACTGTTTATCAAGATCATGCATTGCCTTGTCCATTTGTTTTCGATAGATGTGCCAAGGTAAATCAAGACTAAACAGCGTGTCATCAAAGTCAAAAATGAGGAATTTTTTTGGATGACTAGCTAAATACTCAGTTAAGATTTGCATCAACTCAGTATATCAAAAGAATCAAAATTATTTTCAAATATTTCGAAATATTTTTGCGAGTCAAGCTACTGTGTTTAAACTTAACAATTGATCTTCAATCAATTATTGATTCAACAATAAAATTCTACTTCTTGAAAAAAACTACTTAAACTTTTTTCTATTGGATAAATACTGCTGATATGCTTCAATATAAGGAAATAACTTTTCTTGTTTGTTGACCAATTTACCCACCAAATAATCGCGTGCTCGTAACCAAGCAAGGTCGCGCACCCTCAATTTGAAGGGAAAATGCGCCGGATACATGTAAGCACACATTAGTGCAACCGCTCGCCAGTCATTCCTTGTCAAAGATTCTGGTGGAGAATAATGTCCATGCTGTTCGTGATGCCGTCTGACTTGTTCGGAAATTTCTCCAACCCACGACTTAAAATCATGGTCGATCCAAGACGATGGTGAGCCCTCGGATAAGCCAAAGAGCTCCTTCACGATCTGTGTTCTATCTATTTTCTCTTGATCGTGCACAACAAACACCTGCTGTTGATATTCACTTTCAACATGATGCATTATTGATCAGTGTACCCCTCCACTGTTTATTTTGACTAGGATCAAATGGTCACTCATCAAAAAATAAGTTATGCTAGTTTCATGGGATTAAGGAAAACTCATCAAAAAAAATATCGGTCAAAAAATTCATCTGCTTCTCTCACCAAAGTCAAGCGTTGGAAATCTTACGGTTACATGATGATCAACACTCTTTCTTGGGGAGCGGCTTTAATTATCGTCAAACCAGCATTTGACGTCACTACACCTTTTCGCTTCCTTTTTTATAGATTTTTGTTTGCTAGCATACTCGTGCTCCCTCTAATCTGGAAATACTGTCACCAAATTCCTCAACTCAAGTCAAAACTGATGCGCATCGCCCCCTTGGAAATTCTTGGCACTACTTTATCGTTATCACTTTTATACGCTGGTTTAGCAGCAACTGGCGCTATTGAGGCAAGCCTGATCTCTACCACTACCCCAATTTGGATTGTCATTGGAGGGGTGTTGCTTCTTAAAGAAAAGGAAGAAATTAATGAAATTTTGGGTTTAATTTTGGCAGTGATCGGTACACTGTTGTTGACACTTTTTCCCATTTTTAATGGCTATACTCTGTCTGGCGAGCTCTCTATCACTGGTAACGTACTAGTACTGCTGAGTGTGCTCACTGTCGCTATTTATTATGTTTTAGCAAAAAAATATTATCAAAATATGCCAAAAATGTTTGTCACCAGTGTGAGTTTCATTATCGGGATGATAACTATCATCCCATTAGTGTTATGGGAAACCTGGTCAGCTGAAAATTCGCTGGTTTCGCTGATGTTGACTATTTGGAATGATTTGAAGCAACCAAGTGTGTTAATCGCGGCACTTTATATGGCTACCTTTGGCTCCGTGATTGGCTTAACAGCTTATATTAAGGGCCAAAACGAAATTGAAGCTTCAGAAGCTGCCCTTTTTACCTATTTACAACCACTTATTTACCTTCCACTGGGATTTTTCATGCTGGGAGAAAAGGTATATGCTGTACAAATCCTGGCTCTAATTGTGATTTTCATCGGGGTGATGGTGGCTGAAAAAAGGATTGACCACACGCCACATCGTAGGGCGAAATGATCACATCCTCAACTTAACTTGTTTAATTTTCGTGATATAATGCTCTCTTCTCGATAAAAAGGAAAATATGAAATCTGGCATTCATCCTAATTGGCACACCGATACCAAAGTTACTTGTAGCTGTGGGAATTCTTTCGTAACTGGTTCCGTGGAGCCCACAATTGAGCTGGATATTTGCGACAAGTGTCACCCCTTCTTTACCGGAGAATTAAAATTTGTGGATCGACAAGGGCGCGTTGAGCGCTTTATGGCAAAAGTCAAACAAGCAGAAAACAAACCAACCAAAAAAAAGCCCAAAGTCATTGACCTGCAATCAAAAGAAACAAAATCTTATCGTGAATTGTTACTGGAAAGACAAACCGCTCTCAAAAAAGCTAAAAAAGCTGGCCAAACAGATAAGAGTCAAACTTCCTCGGCTCAAAATAGTGCTCAAAATAGTGCTGATAAAAAAAGCACCCCTGCTTCAATCAAAACCACTGCTGATCAAGCAAAAGAGTAATCAACTCTTGATATTTCATAACCTTTCTACAGCATATTCCAAATGAGGTACATTTCTCATCTGAAAGATTTATAATAGGCAAAAGAACGGCAAAATAAGTTTTTATGTCAATATTGTCTATTAGCTTATGTGCAAAAACATTATGACCAATCCCTTCTTAGACCAACTGGCGGAATTACAAGCTAAAATTGATGAAGCAAAAAGACTAGAAATAGATCCTGATTTTGCCGAGCTTGCTCAGGCTGAACTAGCTCAGTTGTCTGCTCAAAAACAAATGCTTGAAAAAGCAGCGGCACAAATGCAGCCTGCAGCAAATCGCGAACACGACGATAATCAAACTGGAAAAAGAGGTGCTTGTACGATTGAAATTCGGGGAGGTGCCGGTGGCAATGAAGCCAAGATTTGGGCAAATGATCTGTTGCGAATGTATGTGCGTTTCGCCGAAATGAAAAAGTTACGCATTGAATTCATTGATGACTTGATTATTAAAATTTCCGGAAAAACTTTTTTCGAGACTGATAGCGCCTCACCTCTTACCCCTTTTGAAATTTTTTGTTACGAATCTGGCGTCCACCGCGTACAGCGTGTCCCCGAAACAGAAGCGCAAGGTAGAATTCATACTTCAACCGCTTCAGTGGCAGTTTTGCCTGAAATTCCTGCAGGTGCGGTGGAAATCCGCGACGAAGATCTAGAATGGCAGTTTATGAGATCGAGCGGGGCGGGCGGTCAGTCGGTCAACAAAACCAGCAGCGCCGTTCGACTAACTCATCATCCCAGTGGGATTGTTGTCACCGCCCGCCAAGAAAAAAAACAAGAACAAAATCGCAAGATTGCCCTCGATTTACTCCGTGCTCAACTCTGGGAAATTGAAGAAGAAAAACGACAACAGGAAATCGGCGCTGCGAGAAGTGTAATTGGTCGCAATCGCCGCGCGGAGAAAATTAGAACCTATAATTATCCTCAAAATAGAGTCACTGATCATCGTACCAAACAGTCTTGGCACAATCTGCCAGAAATACTGGAAGGCAATTTAGAAACCATGATTACTGAAATTAAAGCAACTTTTGAAAAAGTTTCCACTGATCAATCTTCTCCGCAATCAAATCCCAAAGATTAAACATCTTGATCAGAACCGGTATACAAAAGTCAGCAAAACAAAAATTGAGTAAAAATAGTGAGATGATTTCTAAATTCTCTTATATAATAAATCTGAGACCAATGCGCCACATATGTTGATGAGTACTCCTTTATTGTGCACTCTTTAATACTACAGTCACTTCTCGCTTTTCATCCTCGCGCCAAAAAGTAATTTTGACACGATCGCCAATCTGCTTAGAATTAATAATACTCGCTAGTGATTCATCCTTGAGCGATTTACCGTCAACATCCACGATAATATCCCCTGGTTTTAAACCAGCCTCATCAGCAGCAGACCCTTCCACCACTGTTTGAATATAACCACCTTGAGGCACCTCATTAAACATTGCCGCCTCTTTACTAATCATCATGTAACTTACACCTAAAAATGGTCTGTCAAACTGACCAGTATTGTTGAAGTTTTCGATTGATGCTTTCACAACATTTATCGGTAAAGCAAATCCAACATTCTCCGCTGCAGCCGACACCGCCACATTTACTCCAATTACTTCCCCACTCATATTGATAAGCGGGCCACCAGAATTTCCTGGGTTAATAGCGGCGTCAGTTTGAATCACATTTTCCAAAGACTCAAACTCAGAAAAACCATTACCAGCTGTAATTCCTCGACCAAGACCTGAAATTACACCCGTCGTGACGGTGTGACGAAACTCACCCAACGCAGTGCCAATTGCAATTACACCCTCTCCCACCCTAAGTGAATCTGAGTCACCTAAAGCTAATGAAGGTAAATTAGCGTTTTCAATTTTCAAGATTGCCAAATCATTTAGAGGATCACGATAAATATCGACTACTTCATATTCTTGGTCGTTTTTATCAATGACCTTATATGTTGCGGATGCATCAGATACCACATGCCGGTTAGTCACCACCAATCCCTCTTCATCAACTACAAAACCAGACCCAATATCTCTTTCAATTTCTTGAATTGATTCTTGACCAAAATTAAAACCGAATGGTCCGAAAGAACTAAAAGGATCAATAATGCGTTGTTGCGTCTTGATTGACACCGTTACCACTGATTCTGAAGCGACTTCTGCAACGTCTGCTACAGACAATGACTCTCCAGAGTTGATGAACTCACCTAATAAAGAATTATTCTTCTCACTGGGTTGAAAATCTGATGTTGCTTGTGATGTCCTTTTCAATAAATAATCCAGTGGCTTGATCACAAACACTCGATCAGCCATCGCACCAAACAGAAAAGAAATAATCACCAACAAGGATATTGAGAGTCCTAACAGAAACGGCTTTAAACTTGAATTTGTGTGAATTTCCTCAGACTTATTCATACGGTGGGCAATTTTAACGTGTCTAAATAGATCAAACAAGCGGACGATCTATATCAAACTTCACTCTTTCAAATTGACTTTCATAAATTGCTGAGATACATCAAAAACATATCAAAAAAAAATTGAGAAAAGATTGAAAAATATGTGTCTGAGTGTTTAAAAAAACAATCTGATTAAAGAATTAGGAAAGAGACTCAACAGCTTTCAGGAGCATTTCATCCTCATCAGTTTCTGGATCGTCTTTTACTTCCACATCTACTGCAATGCCTTCGTTATGAATCCATTCTCCACTTGGTAAAATCCAACGAGCAATAGTCACATGGACTGCTCCGCCATTGGCGAGGTCGCGTCTATCTTGGACCGTGCCTTTACCAAAAGTTTTTTGTCCCACAAGAGGTGTCTTTAATTGATCTCTTAGAGCACCCGCAACAATTTCTGAAGCAGAAGCGCTCCCGCCATTGACCAAGACTACCAATGGCATGTTTGTCAATCTTGCCCGACCTTCCACAGGGTAACTTTGTTCGCTAAAACGACCTTTCTGGGATACTACTACTCCTGAAGGAATAAAATCGCTCGCTACCTTGATTGCCCCATCAAAAAAACCACCCGGATTGTTGCGCATATCTAAAACGATACCATCAATATCAGTGCGATTTTCAAGAATTTCTTTCACCGCGGCATCCCATTCTTCAAAAGTTCGCTCCCCAAACCGACTCAATTTAATGTGTGCTACTCGTTTCTCTGCTACATTCTCAAAACTGAGCTCAACTGATTTGACGATTATTTCATCTCTCATTAATGTTACTTCAAATGGTTCATTACCATTGTTTTTTCTAAACAATGTTAATGTCACTTCAGAATTGCGCGGCCCTCGAATTTGATCAACTGCATGAGTAAGCGACCAATTTGAGCTATCTTCATCAATTCCTTTCTGCTCATCCTTAACTCTCAAAATCATGTCCCCCGCTTCCACATTGGCTCTACTGGCTGGCGTACCATCAAGTGGAGCAACTACCGCCAACACTCCATCTACATAACCTAGCTCAATACCCACTCCATAAAACGCGCCTGCCAAGTCTTGGCCGGTACGCACTTTATCTTCACGAGGTAAATAGGCAGTGTAAGGATCTTCTAAAGCCGCCGTCATACCTGCCACTGCGCCATCAACCATTTTAGCCGAATCTATTTTTTCATGATCTAAATAGTTATCTTCTAAAAGTTGCCATGCTTGCCAAAAAACAGAAAAATCAACATCCTGAAATTCACTCGGCTGAGCGGTATTCATAAGCTTAGATAACTGTTGGGGAGAAAGATCTGACTTAACCACTCTACTAGGAACATCAAATGGCAAGTATTGCACAATGTTGTACCTATACTGTGCCATCCCGCCTACAATAATTAATAATACAACAGTAAGGAGATTGAAAAAAAACTTGAGCATCTTCATGGAACACTAGTTTAACTCAGCAGTTCAGAAATGCAAATGGCAACTCCTTCTTTTGAAGAAGTTGCCAACGCAATCAAATTTCAATTTGTTTTAAATAATTCAACTCAAAAAATTGTTACTGTACAGTTTGAGTAAATGGCAACATCGCTAAATGACGCGCCCGTTTAATGGCAGTCGTCAATTCAAGCTGTTGAGACCTACTCAACCCTGTTTCACTCCGAGGAATAATAGAACCCTGCTCAGTTACAAACCGGACTAACAGACCTGTGTCTTTGTAACTAAACTTTTGAGCTGATCCCACGGTAAAACGCCTTTGTGGTCTTCTCATCATAATTACTTCCTAATTAAATACATTCGAAATACTGACTAATTGATACTCACTAAAATGGCACATCATCAGCGATATCTTCGACATCTTCCACATCATCCGATGGTGCTTCTTCTTGTTTTTGTTTGGCAACTTTCTTTTTGGGAGAAGCTGGCATCTCTTCTTCACCTGGTACCTGATCATCCATGTCATCATCATAAGCTTCGGAACTGCCTCCCTGTCTGGATCGGAGCAAAATCATATTATCAATGACAACCTCAGTCGTTCTGCGCTCTTGACCGTCATCGCCTTTCCAATCACGAGTTTGCATCCGACCTTCACAAAAGACCTTATCTCCTTTATGTAAGATTTGACCGCATATATCAGCTAATTTTGACCATGCTACTATGTTATGATACTCTACTCTTTCTTGTTTCTCACCACCTTCGGTGGGAGTCCATGTTCGATTAGTTGCAATTCCAAATGAACATACGGCCGTTCCATTTGCTGTGTAACGTAAATTTGGATCACGAGTTAAATTACCTATTAATAATACCTTGTTTAAAGAACGTACAGACATGTCTTATCTCCTCTACCCAATCATCTGGGCTCAATATTACTAAACCTTATTATCCCCGTCATTATTACATAAACTGTAGAAAAGGCGAGCCGTCCAGGCATAAAATTGCCTTTAAACTTACTTACTTGTCACCTTATCTTGAACATCTTGATCTGCTGAGTCAGGGGAAGTACTTTCAATTTCAGCATCAGCTTGACCTTCAGCATCAGATTTTTCCACTTCAAAATCAATTCCTTCCTCAATCACCAAGAGATGTCGTAAAATATTTTGATTAAGCTGCACATCTCTGTTAAAAGATTGGACTTGATTGGTTTCCAACTCAATTTGCAAGTGTTTATATTCTGCTTCAAGATATTTTTTACCAGCATGCTGGATGGTGTAAGCTAGGGTTTTCTTTCCCCAATCCTCAGTCTGGACAATTTTCCCCTTATATTTTTTGATGAGTTTTTCCACTTGATCAACAACTGCCTTTGATTCATCACTAGATAAACCAGAGGGAATCAAGTAAGTCAACTCATAAGTGCGAATCCGCTTATCTTGCGGGATTTTCATGTTGCTCCTTTCTTTTACTGCTTGAGAGCGATTGGTTATTCCCGCCCAGTTGACGAGAAAACAAACAGCGGGGTATTATAACACAAGGTAGTTGCACGGATTGGAATCGAGCAGCAGTTGGAATAAATCCATAAATTAGATTTCAATCAATTAATCTAAATAATTTATATTGAAAGGTTCCTCTGTCAGAAACTGAATCTCCCAATCAAACTGAGCCCCAAAATCAAGCAGACGTTTTGGAACAAGTCTCAAGCCTATTATCTAATTTAGAAATATCGTCTGGTAATCAAACCGCAGATTCTACTAGTGAAATTGAAAGAGAGTTCAGTGATGATGAACGACGAGTATTAGAAATTTATGTACAAGAAGTTGGAGAAATTTTTTCAAATACTTTAAAAATAATTGCAGAACGACCTATTCCACCAGTACCCAGTGATAGGGAGGGAATGGAGAATTATAGGAAATTGATCATTGAAGACCGAACCATTAACCGAAGATTGGGTGTTCTAACAAAACAATTTTATGAGTTCATGCAAGAAAAAGCTGCGATGAGCTTTGACGCTCAAAGGGAAACCATAAAATCAATAGCGATCGAAATGCAAAACTTGCTTCAAGGGATAAGCAACTCAGAAATTACTTCCCAATCATGAACTCCACCACATCACCCTCTTGCATGACGTAGGTACGGCCTTCGGTGCGAACTTTGCCTGCGTCCTTGGCTTTTTTCCAGCCGCCTAACTCAACAAACAACTCATAATCAATCACTCTAGCCGAAATCATCCTTGATTCAAAATCGGTATGAATCACGCCGGCGGCTTTTCTCGCAGTTGTCCCCATGGGAATTGTCCACGCCCTGACTTCTTTTTCTCCCGCTGTTAAAAAGCTTTGTAGTTTTAATGTTTTATAAGCAGATGCAATTAAACGATCCAATCCGCTAGCGCGTAAACCCAAATCTTGTAAATACAACTTACGATCTTGATCATCTAGACTAGCCAGTTCACTCTCAATTTGATTGCACATTACAATTACTTGCGCAGGATCCACTCCAAACTCGTCTGCATATTTATCCGTCATCCGTTCCACTTCAGATTCCGTCAATTGCTGTTCACTCACATTGATCACAAACAACTCTTGCTTGGCGCTCAAAAGCGACAATTCCTTGGCAACTTCTTCACAAGTCGCGCTATCAACACCTAACTTCTGATTCTCAATGGCTTGCCTCACGGTGTGACCAGCTTGAATTTCTCCCAAAAAGTGCTTGATAATCGCCCATCGTTCTTTGTCACCGCGTTCTACCGATCCTTTTGGCTCGGGCTGTTTTTCTAAAGTTGCAAGGTCGGCAAACTGCAGTTCCAACCTGACTACATCAAGATCAGTCCGGGGATCAATTGCACCTTCCCTCACCACATTTTCATCTTCAAACCGGCGCAAAACGTGGCAAATCGCCGCTGTTTCCCTGATGTGTGCTAAAAATTTGTTACCTAACCCCTCCCCTTTATGAGCACCTGCCACCAAGCCGGCAATATCTACGAACTCCACCATCGCTGGTTTAATCGTGTTTGTGCCGACAATTTTTGCCAACACTTCCAGTCGCTCATCCGGCACCGGCACAACCCCCACATTGGGTTCAATCGTCGCAAAAGGATAATTAGCCGCCAAAGCCTGTTGCTCTTTTAACAGCGCATTGAAAAGAGTTGATTTTCCAACGTTGGGTAGACCAACAATCCCAATTGATAGACTCATCATTTAGCTTTCAAAGATTTTTTTGACTTGTATCCCACCACTAGATACAACACACCTAATACAAAAGGCAATAACATGATGACCGGAAAACCGTCCCAATTTCCTTCCACCACAAATGATGCAATCAACCCCAATCCTAATAGAACGACCAACCAGTATCCTGCCACCTGAGGCATCTTCCACCCAAGAGCTAATCCAAAAAACATGAGTGGAAAAATCGCTAACCACAAATTATCTAGAAACGAATAATTTGGATTAATGAATGGCAATGGATTACCATAACCAAAATAGAAAGGTAATCCCAACAGAATAACCAGTAACGAACTGATTTTGACAAACCAAATTAAATATTTCATATGAGGGTAATTGTATCTTATGATCTCAATTTTCCATAATATCCCATTCCAAAATATTATCACCATCTTGCTGAGTTTTAATTAAAATCAAATCGAATCTAATCTGACGAATATCACTAATCAGAATTAAGTGATCAACGCACACAAATATCTTGCACAACCGGTTGCACCAACTTTTTAAAGTCTTCTGACTTGATTGCCACTGAAAATCTTTTGTCTCCGGCATTGAAGATAATCACTTTTTGATTGAAAAGTGCTTGGTCAGCAATAACTTTTAAACCAAACAAATTGCCAAATGGTGGTATGCCTCCCAACTGCACTCCCTGAGTAATTGCGGAAACTTCTTTCTCTGTTGCAAAGCGTAGATCACTACTTTCTAAAATCTCTCTCACCTTAAACTTATCAAATTTTTGATCACCCGGTACTACCAACATCACAAACTGCTTTTCTTGATTGCGTTTAACACGGATAATCAACGCTTTTGCTCCTTGGTTTAGGGTGTAGCCAGTGCGTACCCGAGCCGCCTCCTCACTCGTTCGAACTGATTGATGTTCAAAAGACTCAAACCAACAGCCTTTGGATTTTATTAACTCAAGAATTTGATAAACCACCGGATGATAATCAGCTTTCATATAACTTAATCAAATCCTTAATAATAAAATTTTTACTAATTGGATTATAAATTAGGCATCTTTAGCTTTTCCAATACGCCATCCTTAACTTGGTAATATTGGCTTAAATATTTTTCTGGATTCACTGCCCTCTTGCCAGCACTAATTCCTCGTATATATTTGACGACAATCAAACCATTTGACTCAATATGAATATTTTGAGGAACAAGATCTTGATCTAGGCTGACTAGATTGGTACCTTTAAACTCTATTTCATTTTTAATCGCCGCCCCAACGTAATAAATTACTTCTTCTCCGCTCGTTTCTTCTGCCAAAATTACAACCGCATCACTATCATGATCACCATCCACATCTCCTGAAACAGGGGCGCTGATAATGGTAAATTTTCCCATCTCCAATTGCTTACGATCATTAAATTGGGCTGAATCTCCTGCCACAAAATGAACAGTATCGCCATGAATAATATAAGTTGTGTTCAGGGCATCAATATTGGTGGAAGTGAGTTTGGCCTGATTTTGAGCGGGATGGTCATAAGCTAAGAAGTGATTATTTTCCTCAATTATGGTGGCATTACTTAATTCTGCTCGATTCTTACTCACAACGATCAATAAAAAAATAAACCCTAAAAAAACCCCTCCTCCAACAATAAATAACGTTTTTCTATACATCAAAATCCGGAGTCATGTCCGTAAAAAACTTATCAATATTACCAACCACACCAGTGAGAATACTTGCAATATAATCAATCACAGCACAATTATCAAGTCAAGAAAAATATGGAAATTTACTCAACTGTTAAAAAAATTTGGGTATTCATTAGATGTGTCGATCCTCTCAATATCATATTTGAATAATTTATTTACTCTTACGCACTCACCCCAAATTTATTATGTAATCCTTACATTCCACCCTTAGTATTGGGTTCATGAAAGCAAGTACTATCACCGGTCTGGAAATGTTGTTCGCTCTGGCAGCGGCGGTTGGCTTGTTTGTCATGAGCGGCCTCCAATAAGCAGGCAATCAATAAAAAGATAAAAAAACCTTGCCGGCTGGTGCGCTCAGCGCTGGCGCTTGATAATGAAGGCAGTCGCGTTTATCAGCCAGTTTTTCAGTTCAGATGCAATACTCGCTTGCTTTATTAACTGCACCAATTTGTCAGCTTCTGAATTAATTTGTTGATTCACGCGGTCACTAATCCCCAATTCAAGCAGTTGATGCTTAAACCAACGTATCTGTTTTGCGCTAGCCCGAGGATTGCCATAAATCTGCAACAATTGCAATTTTTGTTTTCCTTCAAATTTTGTTAAATAGAAATAATAAAGCGTCTTTTTACCACTTAAAACATCACTCGAACTCGATTTTCCAGTTGCTGCTTCTTCACCATAAATCCCAAGCTTGTCATCACTTAATTGGTAAACCAATCCTAACTGGTCACCAATATCAGCCAGTTCGTTAAGTTGCTGTTCTTTTAATCCTGCCAACACACCGCCCATCGTCAATGGCCAACGCCCAGTGTATCGCCCAGTTTTACCAAGATACATTTCAATAATTTCAAACATTGAAACAGGTTTTTGGTGCGCGGCCAACCTCACATCTTCCATCTCTGCTAATACCAGTTGAGAGAGCTCCCGATTGCTATCCAGTATTAAAGTGCGACCAATATTTGATGGCAATTTTAATTTGGCTAAAATTTTCTCGGCAATGAAAAATAATAAGTCTGCTAGACAAATTGCCGCACTTATCCCAAACTGGTCAGGATCTTGATAACCACGTTTTTTAGCTAACGATGCAAAATAATAATGAGCACTGGGCAAACTTCTCCTGGTAGATGATTGATCAATAATATCGTCATGAATTAAAATACCTGTACCAAACATTTCAATTGCAGCAGCAGTCAGCCTCGCTTGCGAGCGATATTGCTTATTTCCAGAAAAGTTAGTCACTGCCAATAAGAGCGCCGCCCTCATCATTTTGCCGCTACATGCAAGTTTGCTGGCATAAGCAATAAATTCTTTATTTAGATTAAAGTTGTGGTTAGCTGCAAAATATTCCTCCAAACATTGCATCACGACTGGACTAATTTGTCGGTGAGCCTCGTGTAAATCAGCTTCAAAATTATTCATCTGAAATTATCCTTTATACCAGTTTCTTTACCATTAACTCTAGCTTCAATAATTTTCACTACATCGTCTTCTACCAAAAAATTTTTTAGCACTCTTTTCCAACTAATTTCTTAATTAACGCAGTTAAGCACTCGCTGGTAATTTGTTTCATCACCTCTGTACATGGCCTTCAATGTTGAAACAAGCAATTACTATGATCACTACATAATTTTTTTAGTACTCCCACCCTGGTTTATGAAAGCAATATCGTTTGCTCTCTTTTCGGTCCTGTCGTAATCATCGGAATCTTGATGTGGAGTTCTTTTTCCAAAAATTCTACGTAGTGCTTGGCAGCGAAAGGTAAGTCCTTTTTAGATTGAGCTGCCTGAATTTCTGCCCGCTTCCAGGGTTTTAAGTTCTGAAAGACTGGTGTGACTTTATTCAAATATACCTGATCAGGACGATAAGAGACTGACTTGCCGTTTAGCTTGTAATCAACACAAATTTTGAGCGGCTGATCATAAATGATGTCCATATGCGTTAAAATCAACTGTTTCACTCCACCCACCTTAATAAAAAACCGAATTGCTGGCAAATCAAGATAGGCAATGTCGCGTGGTCTTTTGGTAGTTGCACCATACTCATCAGCATCCCGCCTGATTTGATTGGCTAAGGCTCCTGTCATATGTGTTGGTAATTGCCTGGCCCCGACGCTTGACATGTATGTCGCCTTAATGACTGCGGCTCGCAGGGTAATCTCATCAATGTTAAAAGCACCTTCCGTAGCAGCTTGAATACCCGCGAAAGTGGTATCTGACGCTGTTACATCCGGATATACTCCCCACCTTGCATCCAACCCAATGGCTTGAGCTTTTTCACAAACAATGCCTAATTGTTCATCTTGCCAATATTTAATCAGTAGTGGAACTAAATTAGTCACGAATATATTCAATTTCTTAGCTTGTGTTCGTAATCTTTGAATAAACTCCTTTTCAGAACCAACTGGCATCATTTCCCCAGCAGCTGTTACAACGCGTGTTGAAGATAAATCTTGACCAAGACCTGAAATTAATGACTGATAAAGTTGGTAATGCGCCGCAATTGAATTGGTATGAAACGGCACAATATCTCGCACTCTGACGGGATGGCGAAGCAGCACATCTGCATAGGCCGGAGAAATTCCTCGTCCCGTTGAACCTGATCCACCTTTTTGCCAATTTTTTAGAACGGTCTCAAAAGCCCGGTGAGTATCAAGTGTTAACACCGCCAGTTCGTCTATTTTGATGCGCTTGCTTAAAGATTTTCCGGTCGCTTTTTCCACTGACTCAATTTCTTGAATTAAATCGCCCGGATGAATAACCATGCCCTTGCCCAAAAGCAACTTCACGCCTTCAATCATCACTCCACTTGGCAGTTGATGTAACGCAATCCTTGTATCCCCTACTTCCACGGTGTGTCCGGCATTGGCGCCACCATTGTCACGAAAAACCACCACCGGACCTTTGCGAGCAAACTTGTTGACGTACCAATCCACAATTCTACCCTTTCCTTCATCGCCATATGCTCCGCCGCAAAATGCCGCCGTGTTCTTTCTCATCGTTGCCTTTCTCCTAATAATTCTATTAATAATAAGTAAAATAGTAGAATCTGCATAAATTTAGTTTTTTGCTAAATATTTTTTTATTTTTTTAATTTCAGATTTGGTGAGCTTTACAGCGAGGCCGGTGTAATCTTCTATCTTGAGATTAATAAGTATTTGCCGATAAACTGGATCTTTAATTTGTTGGGATATCATATGGATGGTTTGTTCTGAAAACTCCTTTCCTCTACTCTGCCTTTTGACTAACTCATAAGCATTAGCTCTACCATCCAACCGTAAAGCCGATTGAATTGCCTCCGCCATCATCTCTGGATGATGGCGGACTTCTGTCAACATTAACTGCCGATTCGCCTCAACTCGACTCAACCCCTTTACTAAAGATTGCATCGCGAGTAAGGAGTGACCAAGCGCTACCCCAATCGACCTCTTGACCGTGCTATCAGATAAATCTCGCTGTAACCTAGAAATTGGTAACTTTTCTGTGAAATGAGCTAATAACGCCGTTGCCAAACCCGCATTGCCCTCTGCATTTTCAAAATCAATCGGGTTCACTTTTTGGGGCATCGTTGAAGAACCCACTTCTTTCTCCCGTGGTATTTGATGCAAATAATCAGCACTGATGTACTGCCAACAATCTCTGGCACAATCAATTATAATTTGATTAACTCTGATTAAAGATTGAAAATACTTCACCATCGATTCAGCGGGCACAATTTGAGTAGTAACATCGTTCGGTTGCAAACCTAAATTTTTAATCAACCGCTCACTAAATTTTGGCCAATTATTGTTTGGAAAAAATAAGTCATGAACGTGCCAGTTACCCACTGCACCATTGCACTTGGCCTCTATGGATAAAACAGCTAAAGATTGGTATTCAGCAACTAACCGCTTCACAAAAACCAGTAGTTCTTTACCCATTGTGGTCGGCACCGCCGGTTGACCATGAGTTCTACCCATCATCACAGCCGATATATTTGGTTCAGCTAGCTGAACCAAGCCCACAATCACTTTTTTAATTTGGGGCAATATTTCCTGATGCAACGAAGTTTGTAGCATTAATCCATAGGCAACGGAGTTTGTATCTTCGCTAGTTAGTCCAAAATGAATATACGGAATAAGTTCATCCATCCCCAAGCGTTTCAACTCCGCTCGCAAAAAATACTCCACCGCTTTCACATCATGTCTACATGTAGCTTCATATTGTTTAACTTGACGGGCTTGCTTTTCATCAAATCGCTCAACAATCTGACGGATTGCGGCAGTTTTTTTTGTTGTCACGCTCACTAACTTTGTCTCGGACAAAAAAGCCAGCAGATATTCCACTTCAGCTTTCACCCGAAACTTTATCAAACCTGATTCAGAAAAAATGATAGCCAAATTTTTGACACGTGGGGCGTACCTGCCATCTAAAGGAGAGATTGAATTTAACCCATGACTAGGGCTCATAATTGTCTTTTTTAGAGCCAAAAACGGTTACATTGTAACAGAATTTTCGCGTTTACAATCGCTAAATAATCAATGGTCAATGGTGAAAAAATCCAAAAAGTTACAAATAATTAACTTGAAAAAATTCTTCTCACCAATCACCAACATGAAGCTTATACTGTGATACAGTGTTTGAACATGTCCTGAATAATCTTATTCTTCTTCAGGAATAATCAACCAACAAATCAAATAAGGAATAATACCAGGCAATCCTCCAGGAATTAGTAATAGTACCCAAATGATGCGGACAATGGTCACATCAATGTTGAAGTAATTGGCAAAAGCAATCGCTACTCCACCAATTTTTTTTCCTTCTTTAGGAATAATTAATTTTCGTTTGGGAGTATCTTTAGACATAAAAATTAGAAATTTATACGTCACCTATTATACATAACCCAAAACGAGATGCTACTAAAATTTAGGTCAAAATATTCGATTAATTAATTTTTCGTCAACTTTTAAGTTCTACTTTTTCGACGCAAGAACTGTGATCCGTCTGGTTGATCTTCTACCTCAAATCCTAGGTCTGAAAGTTCTCCTCTCAATTGATCGGCCAGCTGCCAATTCTGACTTGCCCGTGCAGCTTTCCGTACCTCAAGTAATTTGTTGACTGTTGGTGATAAATCACGATCTGAGCCACTGACAGCGCCCCCCTCACCCGCCGCTGCAATTTCACTTAAAAACTGTTCTGCTTGTCTTAAACCCAAGCCCAAAACTTCATCAAAATCTATCAATAAATCATACTTGTCGCTGCTGGGAATATTTGACTTTAACATTTCCCACATGACCGACATTGCCTCAGGAGTAGATAAATCATTCTCCAGCGCGGCAAAAAAGCGCGCTCGGTAATTATCCACTTTTTGCATTTTTTCTTCGCTCAAAGCCAATCTGTCTTGTTCCTTACGATACAGCACTGTTAATCCAAGCAGCTTGTGAAAAGTTTTTTGCGCACCAGCCAAATTCTGCCAAGTAAAATTCATTTCCGAACGGTAATGTGCGGTTAAAAATAACAAGCGCAAGGCGCGAGGATGGAATCCTTTTTTAATTACATCATCAATCGTAAAAAAATTTCCTAAAGATTTACTCATCTTCTGACCATTCACGAGCACGAAATTGTGATGTACCCAATATTTCACAACTGGTTTTTTACCAGTCACCGCTTCAGACTGCGCTATTTCATTGGTGTGATGTACCGGAATATGATCAATACCACCGGTATGAATATCAAATTGGTCTCCTAAGTATTGTCTTGCCATAGCACTACATTCTACATGCCAACCTGGAAATCCTCGCTCTGCCCAGGGACTCGACCACACCATTTGCCGATTTTCTCCTGGTCTTTCAAACTTCCAAAGTGCAAAATCGCTCGGGTTCTTTTTACCAGGCACTACTTCTAATCGCGCACCAACTTGTTGGCCAGCAAGTTGCAACTGTGCTAACTTACCGTAATCATCAATTTTGCTGGTATCAAAATAAACTCCATCTCCCTCAATCACATATGTCATGCCATTTTTTTCTAGCTCACTTACCAAATCGATTTGAGCTTCAATGTGCTCAGTAGCTTTGCAACTGATGTCTGGCTTAAAATTACCCATCAAGTCCATGCTTCGCCAATAATAGTCT
The DNA here is from genome assembly GCA_002305355.1 of Patescibacteria group bacterium UBA1388. Lineage (GTDB taxonomy): Bacteria > Patescibacteriota > Microgenomatia > UBA1400 > PJMF01 > UBA1388. The sequence goes on along the minus strand of DBQS01000036.1, from coordinate 71,127 downwards.
TCAAATTTTTTTGCTATTTCCCAAACCGATTGATGGTACTTTTTAGCACCCTTTTCAAGCTTGTCTTCTCCAGTATCGGCGTCTGATGAAAGATGTCCCACATCAGTCACATTTTGCACAAATTTCACTTTGTAACCGGCATGACGTAGTGTTTTAATCAAGACATCATCCATTGTGTATCGGCGCAAATGGCCTAAGTGAGTGTAGTCATAAACAGTAAAACCACACGCATATAATCCGACTTCATTTTGACTGAGCGGTTGAAATTCTTCAATTTGCCTGGAAAGTGTATTGTATAAACGCATCTTATCACTTATTGTACATCAGACACTTGAAATCAGCCGACTTTGTTCACGTCCACATTCTTGAATAATCAGATCAGCAGCTTCATACTGCGTAACATTAATAATTCTAGCTAAATTCATTTTTACATGACCAACGAGATTAACCCAGAAATTGCCAGATTGAAGAAATTGCTGACCAAGTATTGTGACGAGGTTGGCATTAATCCTGATCAAAAAACTTGGTCAAATACAGAGACTCATCAACTTTTTCATCTCATCATTTCAGACTATATTGAAGGAAGAGTATCGGTAGATGATCTGTCTGCTCTTTGTGAGCTGTCCTACCTTAAACTGCCGCCTGAATCATCATTATTCTCAACTCTCTTATCAGGGTCTGAAATTGAGTGGGACATTCGCCATAATCCCTTTTCAGCAGCTGATACGATTGAAGAATTGGTCTTAGTTTTTGGGCAGGATCATAGTAGTTCTTAACTCCAATAATCTGGGAATCTTTCCATCGAAAATTAGTCAATAATCGGTCGATATCTTGTCAACAAATAGTCGATGAATATGCCGACCATTCCTTATTTCAATTCAAAAATAACATTGACTGATGCGCGCACAGTACTGGTGCCAGGTTCAACTGGAGCACCACCACCATAACCTTCAAACATTCTTGAGGCATACATCGGAGAGCTAGCCACTCCACCCTCTGAAATACTTAACACCTCACCAAGTGTTTTTCCTTGCGCTGCAGCCACTTGTGCCGCCTTATCTTGAGCATTATCAACTGCTAAATTAATGAGTTCTGCTTCAGACTCCTTGCTGTCATCCAGAGTAAAATTAGGACCAGAAATATCGGTCAATCCACTTTCGGTGAGCACCGCCATCAAATCAGAAGTCTGATCAACATTGCGAAGTTTAATCTGGATCGAGTTATTGGCCCGCCATTGACCGGGTTGAGTGCGTTGCCTGCCATCAATCGTTACCGATTCCTGATCCTGATAAACACTCAAGTTTTGGGTTTTAATATCCTCTGCAGGAATTCCAAATTCCTTGACTCGCTCAATAGCGACTTCCATTTGTTGGTTGACTTCATCAATTGCGGTTTGCTTGTCATCATTGACTGCACTCATACCAGCATAAAATTGGGCGACCTGATTTGATTCTTGTTTTTCTGCGCTGCCGGTGACGCTGATTGTGGCGTTTGGCTGAATAGTTAAAGTTCCCCAACGCACCAGGTTGGAGGCTAAAGAAATAATAGCAACCAAGATTAGGCTACCTATCCAAAATGTGCTAGTTCTCATGGTGTTCTTCTTTCTTGAAACTCATTCATAAATAATTGCCTCCTACCATACATCCGACCGCTAGTATTGTAAATTAAATCTTTTTGATACAATTTGAGTCTATGTCATTAAACAGTGAGCAAGCTGACAATCGTAGTTTGCTTATTTCAGAATTGAAGCGTGAGCCACAGGAATCACAAGAAAAACTTAGTAAAGAAGCGTTATTTGAATTAGAATTTGTTGATGGTTCAATTAGTGTTGCTTTATCGCTCCTCATGGTTGAAAAACCACCCCTTTCATCGCCACAACTTCACCTCAAGATTTCACTCATACCGCCAATAAAGACAACGAGCAGCTACCGCGTCAAAACCAAAACCTGGAAGTGCTTTGGCCAAACCGATCGATGATACAAAAGGCAAACGAGCTGTTCATTACCATGAATGATTTCTTAAAAACAGTTGAAGAACATCAACAAAATACTCCAATTGCTGGTTGGAATCCAAATTTACCAAAAACAGCACAGGATTTGGCAGCAAGACTAAGCAATATGGCTGTTTTTTTCAAACCAAAAAGCGTTGACTCAAGTGTTGACGAAAATTCATGATCTTGTGAACTAAACTCAAAATCTGTACAACATTACCAATATCAACGCTAGTATGCCCTGGTTGACCAAGCATTTTTAACCATCGAATATAATTAGTTGGCGCTTTGGGGCGAGCCTAGGGTTTGGCGACCTAACTGTAGTTTCGCCGCAGCTTGCTGTTTGCGATTGCCTGCCGGACCGATTGGCCCTTTGTTGGGAGATGTAGGAATAGCCACTTCGGCAGCTTGAGCTTCTATTTTTTTCTGTTTCTGCCGTTCAGCTTCTTCTTCAGCAGCTTGCTTACGTGCTAATTCTTTTTCAAAATTTGCCCGCACTACTGCCTGCTGCTCCTCATTGAGCTGCTGGTAATTACGAGCAATGATTTGTAGACGCTGTGCTTCTTCCTGATCAATCTCGCTGCCAGAATCGATTCCTAGAAAATCTAAGCCAGATGCGAGCAAGAATTGATCGATAAAACCTTTGGATAATTCTTCGGCGGATTTTACAAAGGATTTTTTAAGCTCTGAGGGCGCCAGCGCATCTAATGGTGATTGTTGTTGGTGAGAGACACTACTCGGCGGCAACTTAGAATTAGCAGCTGAACCAGGTTTCGCGCTGGCGCCTGCCTGCCCAGCTGCTTTTTGAGCAATTGCTTGCTCCATTGCCGCTTCGTCCAGATGCTCTCCAAACTGACCCATACCTTGATTCATACCACCACTTGGTCGTGTCCTGACGCTAGAACCCGATTTACCTCCCATCATCGCTTTCCCCCTCTTTGATTATCAAATAAATTGACATTCTTGCAACTTTTTTTAGCTCGTTGCGCTTTTTCTCGTCATGATCAACACACGACCACCAAATACGCCAACATTTGATCTCTATCCCCCCAATTCTCAAGCATTACATATTCGCTAACTTACTTAGTCACTTTCATTTCCGTCACCTGCAAAATATCGTGACCAGCGTGTTCTTGAGCCAATTGCGTTTCTGCCGCTTTCTTACCCTCTCCCTGCTGCACTCTCGCTTTAAATTGATCAGTTTCCTCCAACTCGGCCATTTTTGCTTGTTGAGCTGCAAGTTGAGCTTGTCTTTGTTGTTCAGCTTGTTGCGCCATGATTTCCGCCTGCTTCGCCTCTTCTTCCTTCAAGGCTTTTTGTGCCAATTCATGTGCAGCCTCTTCTGTAGAAGATTGTTTGTCATCCTCAACTGCGTTAATTTGACGATTGCCACTTGGAGCGCTGCTTCTTTTGGCTTTTGCCTTCGCTAATAACTCATCCAGCCTAGCAAGCGGATCGTCATCTGGTTGATCGTCTGCTGGTTGAGAATTTGCCGGTTGAGCGTCTGCCCGTTGGTCATCACTCGGTTGGTTATCACCCAATTGGTCATTACTCGGTCGATTTTCCACAGATTGATCTTTTACCAGACTACTTTCCCCAGTTTGTCCTTCGGCAGGGTTTTCTGCCAATTGAGGATTTTCGTCTTGCGCATTTGTCATTGTTTGCCCAAGCACAATATCATTTGCCTGACTTAGTGAAGGATCAGCTGATTGATCAGTAGCATCATCACTCACCTGAGTTAATGGCTGATTCATCACCTGATCTACGCTGCCTGCTGGTGCTGGGGTGTCCGCATTAGGATCTATGGAAGCAGTTTGAACATTTCGAGGTTGATCTGTCATATCCCCTAAGCCTACTTGGAATAACTCTTAAAATCAATGCTTACACATTTTTTCTCCACACTTCCTATCTTTTTCACAAAAACTCACTTTCCCTTTAGTTGATCGACCTGGTATGATCAGGACAAGTCCAAAAAGGAGTCAGCGATGTCCAACCCCGAACAATCTCAGTATCCCAAAGAAAATTCGCCAGAAAGCGGCGCGGCGATTGACCTTCTTCATGAGGCGCTGCAGTACGTCCAGTTTGATGGATCCGTTTGGATGTTGGGCGAAGATGGTAAAAGCTATCATCGCTGGTCTTCTCCCCCCACTGTTGATGTGAGGAACATGCCGCCGAACGTTTATGCAGAACTGCTTATTCGAGTAGCCCGAGAGATTTGTGGGACTCTTGCCATCATCCAGCACAAGAAAACCACCGACCGTGAAACTGAGCTCCGTCTACTTGGCCTCTATTTGTCGACATATCGTGAACACCCGGATTTTCTGCTCCATGCGGCTAGTCTCACTCAAGTCAGCCCAACCGGTCTCATCCACTATCCTCAGCTTCCAGAAGGCTCATCTTGGGATTGGGTTCCCGCTCTTCGCTTGACTCAAGGATAGCTATTTCTTACTCGGGACTCACCACAAAAATCTCAAGCTTGCAAACTAAAATCCAATTACTTTCTGGTTAAAGGCTATACCATCATCACCTCATCCCGATCTACTTTCCGGGCCTTAGTAGTTCTTTTTTCTGTGGTTTTACGCACTTTGCGGAAAGCGCCCCGTGCTGCCTCCACAATTGCTTCATACATATCCACGCCTTGCTTGATTACGACCACGTCTCTACCTGGAACACTCACTTTAAAAGTGACTTTATTTGAATGAGGATCATTATTTTTTTTGGGGACTGTTTCTAAAAACACTCTGATATCTGTAATCCTGTTGCCAATTTTTTTCAATTTTTCAGCTTGTCTTTCCACATGCATTCTCAAGGCACTGGTTACTTCAATATTTTTTGCTTCAACTAAAACTGTCACAATGGCTCCTCTCTCACGAGATAATACTATCGTTTGAATGAAGATTTATTAAAAATCCCCTCCTTTCATCAAATAATTTGTTTCTATTTTTACCGCTTCAGCTCCAATACAAAAAAACCACCCTACCCTTGGTGGTCAAAATTGTTGTTTATTTATCACAACCTTCATTTTGAAGCATCCTAACAAACAAGCTGTGGATTGACTAGCGATAAAAAATGGTGCTTTACGGATATAAATGTATATTAGCTTCTTCGATAATCGTGGTTACTAATTCTATAAGAATCTATGGGCAAACTAAGTCAGAGGGTGGTTGAGGAAACTCAAAATAAACAGTTGGAAGTGATGTGTTGCCGGGAGGTGCTCTAAATGAAAGGGTTTCCAACAGATGACCAAACTCAGGTGCGGAGGGTCTTGAGGCTAGCTCGTAGTGAGAGATGAGTAGGATCCGATTATCAAAGCTAATAATTGCTGCCAGCAGCGGAGCTGTTCGACATGTTCCAGCTTGCGCAATCAGCAATGTTGGCTTTCCTCCAATCTTTACTTCTCCAACTTCAGCCATCAAGTCAGAGTAGTTTTCACGATTATTTTCAAACCACTGGCTTGGAGTTAACTCCTCCGTTTGGGTTAACTTTTCAATTGTTATATAGCCTTGTTTAGACGCTATCTCAAGCTCACGTAGACTCTCTTCATGATAGATATTTTTGCGAATTGACCAGGAAGATGGGTATTCAAATGAAATGCCAAACTCAGCATCGGCATAATCTGAAAAAATGATGTCCTCATAGTTCCCTTCAATCAAACGACTAGTGTTGCTGCTTTTTTGTTTAGGAGAAAATTCCAACAAACCTGGTGAAGTATATCTGTAACTAACAACTATACTGATAACCACAATCAAGAAAACTAATAAAGGAGTGAGTCTTTTGAAAGTATTACCATATATTGACATAATTCAGGGGTTTAAAGCTTCTAAATAGTCTAACTATCGCTTGAGATAGATAATCAACTTATTAATTAGTACAACAGAATAGTTGTTACTCATTAGTCTACACTTGAAGATAAGTTTGTCTAGATTTGAGACTTATTCTTAAGTAACTTGCTTGCGACCCTCAAGAGCCCGGCGTAAAGTTACTCCATCGGCGTACTCGATGTCCGCCCCGATCGGTAAACCATGACCAATGCGGGTAATGGCAAGTTTTTCCAAATCTATCCCGGCATCCTTCAGATACTCAACAATGTAAAGTGAAGTAGCTTCACCTTCCATCGTCGGGTTGGTAGCCAAAATGAGTTCCTCCACGCCCTCTAGCCGTTGAGAAATATCATGCAAAAATAATTGTTCGGGGCCAATGTTATTTAAAGGCGCGATAGAACCGTGCAAAACGTGATACAAGCCGTCATAAGAGTTTGAATTTTCAAGCGCAATCACATCCAATGGCTGCTCAACCACACAAAGTTTAGTTTTATCTCGTGTCTGATCACTGCAAATGCTGCAGGGGTCGTGCTCACTCACATTGTGACACTGCTGACACAGTACAGTTTTCTTTTTGAGGGCCACCAATCGAGCCGCAAATTCCTCTAGCCGGTGCTCAGGATAATGAAGCAGATAAAAAGACAAGCGCTGGGCTGATTTTGGCCCGATGCCCGGTAATTTTTCAAATGATTCTGTGAGTTCACGAACGGCTCTCGGCAATTTTAGCATGCGCTTATGGTACAAGTATTTGTCGTAGATGTCAGCAGCAAGTCAAATCTAATCAGCAAATTCTCTATCAATCATCCAGTGCGGCCAATGTTAAACAATCCATTATTTTGTCCCTAAAATTATTTAATCCCTAAAATTTTCCTACCGTTGGTAGAAGCAATTTTTGCGAGCACATCAAGATCGTGAAGACGTGCAGCCTCCAATAAAACCCGTAAATCAAGCCATAAATCGGCATTATTGAAAGGCATAAAAATATCGGCAATGTTATCTACCCCGATCCCAACCGTAATATCGTGCGCCAACATTTCGTCAACTGGCGTGAGTGGGTTGTGGATGGGTGACAGTTTTTCACTGCGACTGGAATTTAACCAAGAAACGGGACAAGAAATAAACATTATTTGCGCCTTGTTGATCAGTTTGTAGATCTTCTCCCGCTCGGCCTGCGGCCGAGCGTTAATCGAAATGCCATGAATCCCCGCCACTCTTCCCTCCATGCCATGTTCAATTGTTTTCTTCGCCAGCATTTCAGTCTCATGTTCTTCGGGCAAATTAATTTCATCTACATGGACGTGCACCATTTTACCCATCCGTTTGGCGGTTGCCAATAAAATGTCCAAATGTTCCTCTTCTCTACCCGCATCGGCTTTGAGCAAACCACCAATGATATCCACAAATTCGGCGCCAACATCAAACCACTCCCTGGCCTTTTTATCCTGATTAAACAAACCATAGCTAGATTGGTTGAGGTACTTGATAGTCACATCAGCCTGATATTTGTCTCGAATTTTGATAGCGGCCTGAATAGCCTTGTCTTTGACGTCATCATCAACATCAATAAAAGAACCGATAGCAGTCACGCCCTGAGCAAGCAGCACCTCTATCGCCATTGCCATCCGGTCATAAATTTGATTCACTGTTGAGCGCTGTCTCAACTCACGATTGAGTTGCCATTTTTCACCTCTCAATTTGTTGCTGAGCGCAAAGTTTTTTTTGGTGATGGTATATGCGCGATCAAGGTGCGCGTGGCAGTTGGTCCAACCGCCACGCGCCTTAATTTTTTCAAGCAACGTTGCTTTCAAATCCCAATATTTGGTCATCATCGTCCTTTCTTCTGCACGACCATTCTTTTTTCCAATTTCTTGATTAAATTTTCAGTTGTCCTAAAATCGGTATACAACGGAATATCATTTTTGATAGCCCACTCTCGAATCACTTCTTCATCTTTCTCACTGCCCGCCGTTTGTTTGCTGTACGGAATATCAATAATTAAGTCAAACAAATTTTGCTTGAGAATATCTTCCAAATTTGGGTTTTTTCCGCTATACATTTTATGAAGTAATATCGACTCTATCTTTTTTTTCTTGAGAAACTGATGGGTGTTTTCAGTGGCATAGAAGAAAAAGCCCAATTTTTTCAGTCTTTCAACGAGTGGTAAAAACTTGCGTTTATTGTGCTCTTCCCCAATCGTCAACAATGCAAATTTATCGGTTTCTTGAGCTAATCTCATCTGGAGTGTATAGATTTCAATAAACCCAGGCGAAGCATTTTGATTAAAACTCGCATCTTTCATGAAAGTCGCCAGCTTCTCATCATAAATGGTGTTATGGGTGTCTACTGCCACCACTTCCGCCATACCTTTAAAGAGCTTCACCGTTGCTGAACCTGTCACTTTTTCGTTAACTTTGTTAATGTAAGCGTTTAGATCATTCATTAATGGTTCATGCCACATTGCCCCATAACAAAGATATGCCCACTTGGAATCTACTAGTGATTTAAATTCATTTTCCATCCTGGTGCAGACATACTTCTCCAAATTGAAGTGGGCATTAATGATGATTTCTGCAGCGGGAGCTTCATATAAACCCCGTACTTTAAGACCGACCAACCTGTCTTCGATATGATGAGCAATCCCCACCCCATGCTTGGCTCCAATTTTATTTAGCTGACCAATTAAGTCTACTAACCCCAGTTGTTTACCGTCGAGTGCCACCGGCAAACCTTTGACAAACTGGAGCTCAACATATTGTGGTTTGTTGGGGGCTTTTTCTGGTAAAGTGGAAACCTGTAAGATTTTCTCAAGTGGCGGAATTATGCTTGGATTCTCAATCTCGCCACTTTCGCCAGTTACACCCCACATATTATCGTCGTATGAATACGGGCTGCTAACAGTTTGCTTAACCGGAATTTTATGTTTCTTAGCATAGGCCAATTCTTCGTCTCTGCCCATACTCCACTCTCGCACCGGTGCAATGATCTTCATCTCTGGCGCGAGGGTTAAAACCGCCCCTTCCAACCGTACTTGGTCATTGCCTTTTCCAGTTGAACCGTGCGCAATCGTATCAGCACCGTGTTCGCGAGCAGCATCAACCGCCAATTTTGCTAGCAATGGTCGACCCAGTGGCGTACTCAAGTAATATCGACCTTGATAATGCGCATTTGCCTTAATACCTTTGGCAATGTAGTGATAAGCAAACTCATTCTTGGCGTCAACAATTATGGCTTTAATCGCTCCTAGTTTAAGCGCTTTCTTGCGGATTTTTTCTAGATCGTCAGCTTGCTGACCAATATCAATCGTGAGCGCAACAACTTCTGCCTCATATTTGTCTTGGATCCACTTCAACATCACCGAAGTATCCAACCCACCAGAGTATAAGAGCACTACTCTCTTCACCTCACCTTGCCTACCCTCATAACTTGAAACTTTTTGATAACTAGACATAATGTTCCTTTCTTTTGTGTTTACTGCTAAATACTTCCTTATAAAATTGATATTTAAAATTTAACTAATCTCATGCAACTAACCGCTTGAATTTTGACAGGATTTGCACCCAAAGTTTTTGAAAAAAATTTCCTTGTTCTTTGAAGGGAATAACACCTGTTGGTTTGTCAATTCTTGACGAACCTTTAAATAACAGAAAATTGCCAAAAAAAAACCTAGTACTAGCACTAGGAAGCACAGTATAAAGTTTCAAATTTCGATGCACAAGGGGCAACTTCTATGTAGATGCAAACTCTGGAGCGGTGATATAATTTGATGAGTTTTTAGTAATAAGCAAGGACAGACTATGAATCATATCGAGTCGAGTGATATCCCGCCAACTGGTCATCATTACCAAGATGAATCTCAAACAGCACCTGCGTTTGATGGCGATCAAGCCGCAAATGTGGGTGAACAATGTCCTCTTGAACGATTGATGACGCTAATAGAGATTCATACTCTTATAAAAAACATCCCACCAGGATGTATTAACCAACCTGGCTGTTCTCATTCATTTGGTGGATATAGAGAGTAAACTATCAATTAAAACTCATTATTTTCATATTTTCGAAAGTAGTTCTGCTGCCTCACGTTCTAGTTTGCGAGCACAATTGAGATAAAAGCGACCATATCTAGAGCTATTACCGTGATTTTGGGCCCACTTTCGGTATTGGGCGGCAGAATCCATAAAACCCACATATTTTTCCCGAATCTCAAAAAGTTTTTTTTCGATTTCCTCATCACTAACAAGAGAGTTTTTATCATCTAACACCGATATTTTTGGTTGACGATTACCCTCGCTACTTATCTCTTCGCCAGATTGAAACCCATTTAATATGGGAACTTGTATTTCCTTTTGTTGCAATTGTGTCTTCCTTTCTCTGCTGGGAGATATTCCATCAGTTTAATTTTACGGAAACTTTTGTCCAAATTTCTTCATCAACTTCATCAATAGATTTGTTGGCATCAATTACTACCCATCGATGAGCAGAATCTTCTTTGGCTAGCTGCAAGTATGCATCACGAACTTTTTGGTGAAAATCAGTATCTTCCATATCCAAGCGGTTTGAAGTGCCGGAATCTGCCCTTCTTTGTAATCCTTCTTCTACTGATATATCAAGTAGTATTGTTAAATCTGGGTAAGTATTTTTTGTAGAAATTTCATTGAGTTGCTCAATCAAATCTTTCCCGAAACCTCTTACCATACCCTGATACACCACCGAGCTATCCCGTGATCGATCAATCAAGACTATCTTGCCAGCCTTCAAACTAGGTAATACAATTTCTCGGTAAATTTGCGCGCGAGCGGCCTGAAACAACAAGACTTCCGTCGTGTAGGCGATGCCAGCATTTTTGGCAGACAGCACCACTTCTCTAATTTGCTCGCTGATGACAGTTCCGCCGGGCTCACGCAGAACTACTACATCATGACCTGCCTTGGTGAGTTTGTCACGCAACCTCACAATTTGAGTGGTTTTACCACCGCCCTCGCCGCCTTCAAATGTAATCAATAATCCTTTGTCAGCCATAGCATCTTTCCAATTAAATACTAACTAATCGTAAACATTTTATCCTCTTCAAATACTTTATAAAACATTTCAGCTTGGCTGGGGAGTACCATTTTCGCTAGTAGTTCATTACTGAATTAAGATCGCAGGATAGATGAACAACCAAACAACTGAGTGAGCGGTCGTTTCTTGCAAAAAAATAACACGTTGCCTCATTAACTTTGATTAACACTGATAATTGCTTGGTCAATTTTCGCTTCAAATACGAAGCCTTCCCCGCAACCTTATGATCAGGGTTTTGGCTTTTTTTGGTAGAATCCCGTAGTGGCTTTTCTTGGCTTATATCCCCGATCCCACGAACGGCGTTATTTGGCTAAGGTGTGATAAGCTATCGCTCACCAATTATTGATTGATCATCAAGCTGGCTCTACTTTTAGCCGTTGTCGCAGCTTGGCCAAATTTTCTGTCGAGTGGCGCCAATCTGCTATCTCGTTTTGGTGCGGTTGCCAGTCTTGCGGCTGGAGCGTCCTTTGCACCTGATCGCGAATTGCTCTGAAACACTTTTCAAAGTGATGAAAAGCTAAGACTGCGTCTTCCCCAGACAGTGCTCGACCAGTTAAAGGATCAAGTCCGCTATAAAAATGAACCGGTCTGTTGGCCGCCACTTTCAATATCATCTCATTAAATTGATTAATACTCACAAATGGAATCGGCAAATACTGACCAATAGAAAACAAGCGTCTTAAATACTCAGCAATCGCGCGGTAATCATCTTCTGAATCAAGAATCACTTCACAGGTGCGCTCAATTGCCCACGAATTTTTACCGTAACCATTAACCCCCTGCATCAAGTCAGAAAAAGACGCTGGTTGCCGATTCGTAACTTGTAAATTGGATAAACAATAATTGATTACATCCATCAATTCACCTAAAGCCGCCTGAGCATCATCTTGATCGTAAGCCTCAGCCAATTCATCTAATTCTTCTACCGCCAACGGTAACAACAATGATGGTGACAACCGATCTTTTTCCTCAAATAAGCGATGACTTTTTCTCAACTTAACGACACTCTGATTGGCTTGTTCTAATAAATGTGGCACAGCTACACACTCAACCACAATATTTGGTATTAATGCAAGACTTGACAAACTAAATCTAGTTTGTTCCAGCCCAATAAATCAAGCAAAAATGCTTATTTTTTCAATGATGAGTCTTTATTTTCGCAGTCACTTTTGTCGACTCTATTAGATTGGCACTCATACTTCTTTAAACAATTGGCTTAAGATATTTGCTGCTTCCTCAATTGTTGGAAACTCTACTTCCGCCCAGTGCTGCCGTAACCCCCGCGATCCTTAGTATTGAAATGATCTTTTTCGATCAACTCTACTGCCTCGCGCGACATAATGATCATCTGCACAATCCGCTCGCCCCTCTCCACTAAAACGGGCTGCTGAGTGAAGTTGTACACCGCCGCCAAATATTCATCACCGTCTCCACGATAGTCATAATCCCCGACCCCAATTCCGTTGGCAAGCATCAACCCTAGCTTGTGTAAGCTGCTCCGAGCGGCGAGCAATGCCCAGTGGTCTTTGGGCAGCTGCAGGGCAATGTTCAACGGCACGTATCCTATACCCCCTGGGGGTATCTGCGTATCTTGACGCGCAGCCAAATCAAATGCAGCTGCCCCAGGTGTTTTATATTCCGGTATCGGTAATGTTTTATCAAAACGTTTAATGAGAACCTTCATTACTTTCCTTTCTACTTACAAACAAGTTACAAAAAACTACTTGAAAAAGTTAGTCATCATCCAAACAACAATCTATCACAACTTAAAACATAATTATTCCGTATCATTTCTTACCGATTATGATTGTGCATAATGATCACCTGTCATATTAACGTCTAAATCAATCGATCAAGACTATTTAAACGTTCAAGTTGGAAAATTAAATTTATCTACCGGTTGGAAAATTTTGTTCAACAAAATTAAATAACTGGCTTGACGAATAAAAATTATCGACCAATGGAGACAAGTGCGGCCAGATATAAGTCATAAATAAATTTCCAATCACAAGTGAAAAAATGATCAACAAAATTAAGTTACCCAACCCTCTGCTCATGCCCGCCAAAAAATTTCGCCACACAATTTCCCAAACTCCTACTTCATAAAGAGTTTTACCCGTTTTCCGGTCAACAATGTCTGGATCACTAAAATCTACTCTTTTCGTGGTGACTGCTGAAGTGTCTTTTTGCTTATTCGATGTCTGATTAGTACCTTTGACTACTATCGTGCTGGCAGTCAATTGATCTGACCTAAGTTCTGCAGTCATAAACTAATTCCTTGCGAATAACGTCCCAGCTCTAATTCATTCTTCTTTCAGTCTACCATATTATTCAGGTGTCTGAATCCTTTTGTATAGGTCCCCCACATTCTGAGGTTTTGTGTGCTTCAACATTCATCCATTGCAAACTTTTTAAAATCCGTTAAACTGAATTGATTCTCCTGCCCGAGGATATATTTAGTAGTTAATTCATTGGTCATCCACCAGATTTAGTATGTATCTTTCAGACATTGATATCAAACAAGCCTTACAAGCGGGAGAAATCATTATCAAGGATTTTGATGAAAGGCGGTTGCAACCTGCTAGTTATGACATCTTGCTAGGTTTTGACTTCATGGTTTTTAAAAGACATGAAATGTCGGTGATTGACCCCAAGCATCCCGCCGGAGACTATATGGCAAAAATTCATCTCAAATCTGAAAAGGATTTTTTTATTCTCCATCCCAATGAATTTGCACTAGCAGTCACTGATGACTACTTCGGAGTTGGCCCTAGTTATTGCTGCAATATTATGGGCAAAAGTAGCCTGGCAAGATTGGGATTGATCATTCATACTACGGCTGGTTTTGTTGATCCCGGCAACGAGCTCAACGCCACACTTGAACTTTATAATACCAACAGCATGCCGATTAAGCTTTATCCTAAAATGAAAATCGCACAAATTGCATTTTGCAGCCTCAAGACACCCGCTCAAAAACCTTATGGTCATGCCGATTTAAATAGTAAGTACTACAAAAATACCACTGTGGAAGCCAGCAAAATGTCGCGAAATTTTATTGAGAAATCCTAAAAAAACCAAAAAAGGCAAACTGTGGCGCGTCGCACAAAAAAATCAAAACCATTCATTATGCTCACTGGCGATGATTCGGTGCGCGCTGAAGGCTTGATTTTGGTAAAACGCATTGTAGAAAAATTTGCGGATTATGCTGTTGTAGCCACAAAGTCACAGCAATCAGCAGTGGGAGGCAAAATCACCTTTGGCCTACCTATTGTTTGGGGTACGGAGATAGTGGATGGCACTACTGCTTACTGGGTTGATGGCACACCTTCAGACGCAGTTTATTTTGGGTTCAATAAACTTAATAAAAAACCAGATTTAGTTATTTCCGGAGTGAATATTGGGCGCAACACCACCGCCAATATTCATCGGTCAGGCACCGTGGCAGCAGTGATTACCGCTGTCCAAAGTTTTTTAGTCCCGGCGCTGGCTACTTCTATCGTCACTGATGGCAGGTGGTTCCATGAGCATGACGGTAGTTTTAATGAAAAATACCTCGCCTACCCTGGTCAAATGCTGGAAATAATCATTAAAAAAGCGTTAAGTACTCAATTTGAACCATACACTTTTTGGAACATTAACTTTCCTGAAGAAGCAACCAATCAAGTGCGGGTAGTAAAAACCGCCCAGCAAGCTTACTGGAAAAATGACATCGTGATGACTGATGATGATTTTTCTTATATCGATTCAAAGTACGACGGCTTGCCGCCAAACACCGACACAGTTGCTTTAAATGAGGGTTTTATTTCAATTTCTGCCTGCAAAATCGATTACACCGATGATAAAGGCCTGCCAAAACTCAGTAAGATATTTAATAAGTATTTGGCAAAATCAGGTCAACTAAAACGATGACACCTAGCCGGCACTTCAATTTGAGTGGTTTTGCCAATTTCAATTATGAAAAAACTTAACAAACCCATTTTGTGTAATATCATCACATCAACATATGTCTCAAAAATTTAAATTCTACCCCCAACTTCATATCGCCAGTTTATCCAGTCAAACTAGCTGGCATCACTTAGCGGTTCATACCTTACTCCAAGATCCCCTACGTAAACAACCTTCAATTAACGCTTATTTGGGAGCGCGTTACAGCCGATCGGCAGATTCAGTGGTTGAGATTGCCAAAGAAGTGCTTGCGAAAGACACTGACGCAGCCAGTCGTCTGGAAGCAATATTTCAAAATTATGGCCACAAATCAGTGGGAGATATGGCAGATGTATTTGTATGCATTGAAAATGTTCCCATGATCACTGCGATGAGGTTGTTTTACCGCAATCCAGTAGTGGCTGGTCAAGAAAGATCAACCAGATTTCAAAACTTTGCCGATCCAAAATTTGTGAAGCTACCAATAACTAAAAATTCTGCTGCCAAAACAAATTATGAAAAAATAATACTCAAACAAATGGCAGATTATCGGGAACTATTGCCACTCACCCAAACCGCCCTCGCAGATTATTTTAAAATTGACACTAACGACAAACGGCAAGCTGCCGCTCTGCAAGCTAGGACTTTTGACACGGCTCGTTATTTATTACCCATGGGCTTACAAACCAGCCTCGGAATGATTATGTCTGCCCGTAACTGGGCAGAATTAATTGCGCTCTTGAAAGGAAGCGCGATGGGTATCGACCAGCACTTGGGAAATTTGCTTTTTGACTTACTAGTGGGAGGCAAACAACATTCTAAAACCGGATACATCCCCGAAGCAGATGGTTTAATCAGGCACACAACGGCCAACACCAGACAAATCAATACCAATCGTGCACTCATTAAACAATTACGGAGTTTGTTCAAGAAATCATCTGCCAACAGAACAATCGGTCGATCGCCAAACACAACCCTCAGAGTTGCTTACAACACTAATGCTTTCCAGGCTTATCTTCGTCATCTACAGTTACTTGAATTTCCATTAAGTAGAGAAAATAAATTTATCCTCAGTAGAAATCAATTGCAAAAAATCGGCGCATTAGTTTTCAGCCAACACAACCATCATTTCCAAATCGGTCCAGCTGCTCAAAGTGGAGCAATTACGATTGAGGGGATGGCAGATTTTGGAATTTTAAAAGATTTAAATCGACATCGAAGTTTGGAGAGATTTGTGCCTGTTTGGCAAGACGAAATTAATTTGGAAGCCGAGTTGAATCGAGATGATCAAGCTTGTTACTTCTTATGTGATTATCTGGCAATTCCTGAACTTAAACCACTTAAACGAGCATATCAGCAACGATTAACAAACACCTATCAACTTCTCAAAAAGTGGCGGTACCAAGCTTCTCACGAATTCGATGATCAGCCTCTCGTTGACGAATATACCAAGTATTTACTTCCTCATGCCCATGCTACTACTTACCGTTTTTATGGTTCCATCGATGATCTACAATATCTCATTCATTTGCGCACAAGGCCGGGTGGTCACATTGCTTATCGTTCATTAACTCACGCGTGGCTCAAAAAACTGATCACTCTCAACCATTTTTGGGGTGGGATGAATGCGAATATCCCCCATGTTGATCCTACTTCGCGCACCCAATTTCTGGACAGAGGATAAATTAAGACTTAGATGATTAAGATTTGACTTTTGTTTTCTTTTTCCGACTTTTTTCTCGCTTTTTTTTGCGTTCGGCGCGAGCTTTTTGCTGCTTTCTCCACTCAGTTTTGGAAATCTTATCTCCCGGCTGTGGTTGCTTCCAACTTGCCCAATCACACTCCGGATAAGTTGAACAACCAAAAAACTTCTTTCCCCATCTCGTATTTCTTGAAATTACTTCACCCTTACCACACAGCGGGCATTTTACTCCAGGAATTGTGTCTACAATATTTTCAGTAAACTCACACTCAGGAAATCGGCTGCAACTCTTGAATTTACCGAATCTTCCGCTGCGAATTACAATCTCTCCTTTTTCAGTCTTTCCACATAACGGACAAGGCTCACCAGTTTTTTCAACTGGCACTTGAGTCCGCTCGGCAGCCTCTGCATCTACTACCTTTTGGTGAAAGGGAGTGTAAAAAGCCTTTACCACTTTTGCCCATGCTTTTTCCCCTCTCGAAATCCTATCCAAGTCTTCTTCCATTTCAGCAGTAAACTCATATTCCATAAACACAGGAAAGTGTTTGAGCAGAAAATTACTAACCGTCATCCCCACTGGCGTAGCTTTAAATTTCCGATCATCTCTCATCACATAGCCACGTTCTTCAATCACAGAGATGATGCTGGCATAAGTACTCGGTCGACCAATACCACGTTTTTCCAGTTCCTTCACAAGTGAGGCGTCGTTGTAGCGGGCTGGTGGCTGAGTAAATTTCTGAGCCAGCAAGTGGTCTACATA
Source organism: Patescibacteria group bacterium UBA1388 (assembly GCA_002305355.1). Taxonomy (GTDB): domain Bacteria; phylum Patescibacteriota; class Microgenomatia; order UBA1400; family PJMF01; genus UBA1388. Next base: position 53,872 of record DBQS01000036.1, on the reverse strand, counting down.
GTTGAGGATGTGATTCGTTTTAACATCTGGCAAAATAGAATCACCATTATTGGGGAATAACTTCATCCAGCCATCAAACTTGAGAACTGATCCCGTTGACTTGAATTGGGCAGACTTAAATCCAGCTTGCGATGACATCACTTCCGCATCAATCAATAAATTTGTCTGATCATAAATCGCCTCATTCATTTGGCTTGCTAAAAACCTGCGCCAAATCAAGTCATAAAGTTGCGCATGGCGATGAGTTAGTCTTTTTGCCTGATCAATCACTCTCTCATCAGAAATGTGTAGATCAGTCACTCGAATCGCTTCGTGAGCTTCTTGTGCATTCTTGCTCTTATTGCTAAAAATCCTAGTTTGAACAGGTAGATACTTATCTCCAAACTGATCACCAATAAATTTACGCGCATCTTGAATCGCTCCGGCTGAAAGATTAACTGAATCTGTACGATGATAAGTAATTAAACCCTCTTCATACAAATCCTGAGCAAGCTTCATACTCTGTTTACTGCTCATTCCAAGTTTATTAGCAGCCGCTTGTTGTAACGTGGAAGTAGTAAAAGGTGGTAAACTTTTGCGGCGTCTTTCTTTACGGTCAACTTGCGATACAACATATTTTGCCTGCGGTAAGATTTGATCAAGATCACCTAAATCTTGTTTTTTCTTGGGTTCAAACTTGTGATTATTTATTTTAATCAATCGTGCAATCAAACTACCAGCTGGTAATGACTCAGATGCTTTGCCTTTTTCAAAAATTTGTGAAGGTGGATTGCTTTCTACTGATAAAGCAACATCAACTTCCCAATATTCATCTGGGACAAAAGCTTCAATTTCCCGCTCACGTTCCACAATTAGTCGGAGTGCTACTGACTGCACGCGACCAGCAGACAAACCCCGCCTCACCTTTTTCCACAACACCGGTGAGACTTCATACCCTACCAACCGATCAACAATTCGGCGTGCTTGCTGCGCGTTGACTAAATCCATATTTAGTTCGCCCGGATTTTCAATGGCTGCTTGCACCGCTGATTTGGTAATTTCATGAAATGTGGCTCGTTTAAAGTTTGGCTTATTACCATTCAACACATGAGTAATATGCCATGCAATAGCTTCTCCTTCCCGATCAGGATCAGTTGCCAAATAAATAATTTTGGCTGATTTAGCTTCTTTTCTAAGCGTGCTAATTACGTCTTTTTTATCTGGATTAACTTCATAGGTGGGTTGGAAATTATGATCAATATCAACTCCCATTTTTTTCTTTGGCAAATCACGAATGTGACCTACTGATGCTTCAACTTGAAAATCATTTCCCAAGTATGATCTCAGTTTTCTCGCTTTCGTTGGTGATTCCACAATGACAAGATTCATAAGCACAAACTATAACTGACAGCTGCTTGTTTGGCAATGTTACCAATTTTGATTTCGAACTGAATTCAAGGTGCTGTCAATCGGATTGTATTTTAACGCAGCTTGCAAGTTACACAGCGTTTCGCGAGATTTGACCAATCAAGTTGACATCATTTCACAATCTGCCAATTATCTCCCAAATTCATCACCAGACCTGCAACTTCCAACTTCCCAAGCGCTTGACTGAGCTGAGGTGCAGGACAAACTAGCAATTCGCAGAGCTGATCAAAAGAATGTCCTCGTGAAGCGAGTTTAGATAGCAATTGAAAATCAAAACTGTTGAGAAATCCAAGTAAGGATTGGGGAGATGGCTGACTCAGCTGAAATAACCTGCCAGATAAATTCATCGATGTTGTGGGCGTAAAACAGAATTTATTATCGGGCTGTTTTAGTTGATGACAATCCTGTATAAATTGAGAGTTGAATGATAAAACGTCTGAAGACGGTTGATCTTTAGACATTGCTGAAGAAAATGATTGATATGTTTCATCAACTAGTCGCATCTTCGACCTTAATGAAGGCAGATTGCCAGTGGGCCAGCGCAAGTATTCCCCAACTTCGTAGCCAGAATTAATTAATGTCGCTCCTTGGTTAACTAAGTGCATCGTGCCCTCACTGTATGGGCTATCAATTGGACCAGGCACGGCAAAGACTTCTCTGCCCAAATCTGCCGCCGCCCCAGCGGTGATGAGGCTGCCGCTGTGCGCGGCAGCCTCAGTTACTAAAACGCCTTGGCTCATACCCGCCACAATTTGATTACGAGCAGGAAAATTACCTTTTTTAGCCGGAAAATCAGGTGCAAATGGAGAATAGAAAGTCATTCCATCCGCCAAGCACTGCTCAAATATCGGTTGCTGGCTATCTGGATACATCTGACCAAACCCAAATCCTAGTATGCCTATCGTATGGCCACCATAGCGCAGTGCTGCTTGATGAGCAGCTGTATCAACACCGTACATAAATCCGGAATTGATCGCAATACCCTGCTCAACAAGTTCCATCACCAACTGCTCGGTCACACTTGCTCCGTAGGCAGTCATCCCGCGGGCGCCCACCACCGCCAAAGATAGTCGGTCGGGATTCTTAATCACTTTTCCCATCCCAAATAAAACCAAAGGCGCCCGCTCCAATTCTGTAAGCAGTGGTGGGTACTCTTCATCCATATAAGTAATAATCCTGATCTCCCGAATCGCCAGTTTTTCTTTATATGCGTATATTGTTTGTTCTTTTATAAACTTTTTAATGCTATTGATCTGTTTTTCATTAAGTTTAATTTTTTTAAATAGCAGCTCATTTCCTTCCCAAAACTCCTGCCAGCTGATTCGGTATTTATTCAGTCCTGCAATAATCATTTTTTGGGTCACCGGCCCGATGCCCTTCATCGTACTTAGAGCCGCCAAACTTAGCTGTAACTCGTGTTTCCCGTCTTCGTTCTTTAATTCAGAATCCAATAGGTTTTTTGAGTCTTTTTTCAATCGCAGAGTTGAGGATGTTTGAGATATCAATTGATTCATCGGTGCTACTTGGTTACATTAGTTTTAATAGTTTTAAATAAAAGAAGTGACTTATTAAATACTTAATCGTGATCTCTTTTTTTAAATCGCCGCAGGCGAGTTAATTACCCTTAGTATATGAATTAAGCTTGCACAATCTGTAGCCTTGCTCTGCTTTCATCCTCACAATAATGAATCAAGTCTGAAAGTTAATGAGCCTTTGAAAATTAGTGAGCTTTGGGTGGCATATCTCTAATAAAAACTGATAAAACACAAATCTGCCACACTTTGAAAATATCTTTTCACTCGAGCGGAAATGATAATTAAACATGATGTACAATTAATAAGATGAAAGTTTTCCTTACCCCCTTGTTTTTAAACTACTTGCGTACAATCGCTCGTCTGCAGCTCAAAAAACATCGCCCAATAATTATCGGAATTACTGGCAGTGCTGGCAAAACTAGTGCCATGGCAGCTTGTGCAGTTGTACTTAAACCCAAATACAAAGTTAAAATTTCATATAAAGCCAACTCTGAATCTGGAATTCCTTTGGATATCTTAGGCCTACATCCAACAAATTATTCGATCATTGATTGGCTGCGACTCGCATTACTTGCTCCAATAAAATTGATCACTAATCAAGATCAACCAGAAATTTATCTTGTAGAAATGGGTATTGATAGCCCATTGCCACCTAAAAACATGACTTATTTACTCTCGATTATTCCGCCTGACGTCGGCATTTTCTTGAATGCTGCCCTTTCACACACCCAAAACTTTGACTCACTTGTCAAAAACAAGAATCTTTCTGCTAGTGAACGGGAAAAACACCTCACAAAACTGATTGCTCTTGAAAAAGGCAAAATCATCACTACTCTTCCTAAATCAGCCACAGGTATTATCAACACCGATGATGAACAAAGCGCAGAGATCATTCAAAAAAGTCAAGCCACGATATTGACGTTTGGCTCCATGGGTCACCCCATTGTTAAAGTTACCGGCGTTGAGTATGGCAGAGATAAAACCAGATTTTTAATTAAGTATCAAGCAAAAACCTATCAACTAAACCTAAAAAATATGATTTTGCCTGTTCATTTTGGACACTCGTTTGCCGCCGCAATTTGCTGTGGTTTTACTCAGGGTATTTCGATTAATCAAGCAATTCGCCACATTGAACAAGATTTTTCACTCGAACCCGGCCGCTCGAGTATTATTGAAGGCGTCAATCATTCACAAATGATTGACAGTAGTTATAACGCCTCCCCACAAACAATGATTGATATGTTGGAATTACTGTCAAAAATTCAGGGTAAGCGAAAGCTCGCTTTATTAGGAGATATGCGTGAGCTCGGAGATTCTGCAATGTCGGCTCATGTTCGAGTTGCAAAAAAAGCAGCGCAAGTTTGTGATCAAGTGCATTTAGTAGGACCGCTCATGGCAGAACACGCTTTGCCAATCCTTCAAAAAGCCAAAATCAAAGTCACTTGCCATGATTCTGCCCGACAAGCAGCAGATGTACTCAAAGACCAACTCCTGCCCAATGATGTTTTGCTTATCAAAGGATCACAAAACACTCTTCTTCTAGAAATTGCTGTTCAGCAATTGATGGCTCATCCTGAGCAAGCTGAACAACTACTCTGTCGACGAGGTCCATATTGGGACAAACAGCGCCGGATGCTGATTTAAATAACTGAAGTGTAATAATTTTTAATTTGCTGGATAACAATCCCCAAATCTGACTAACGTCTCACAGTTAATTTAAAAAATAAACCCAGTGGGTAATAAAAAGCATCAAACTCAAAAAACCAAAAACCATTTTTCAGAGCTTCTCTAACAGCCGGATTTGTCACGTCTAGATTTAAATTTGATAAACCAGACGCAAAAAAGTTGGAATAGTTTAAAGTTTGTGGATCTGCACCAAACTTTAACAAGAAATTCGGCACAGATGGCGGAGAGTCAGTTCATTTAATCAGTATACTAAATACCTTTAAAATGCTTATCTTCAATATCGTGATATCTTTCAAATATTTGAAAAAATAAATCCTGATATTTACTCACCTACCACTCCTGCCGGCGCTTCCACAGATGGGGCAGCTTCCACTGGCGAACCTTGAACCATCCATTCTAAAATCTCTAATGCCACCGGCGCAGCATCACGACTGCCCTCCATAAAAGGTTGTTTCTCATCGCTTTCCACCAAAACTGTGATGACTACTTTTTCCGGGAAATCATGTTGCCTAATTTCTGCCAACCAAGCCTGATAATCACGATATTTCTCCAAATTTAACTGCACTCTATCAGCTGTCTGCGAAACTTCAGTTTCTTCTGTCTGAGTCATATTTTGAACATTGGGTTGTTGATCGAGGTTTTGATCGTTCATATTTACTACCGATGAACTTGCTAGAGCAGAATCATCAGTTGTCACCTCTTCCAAGAAGGGCTTTAATAATTCATCTACACCTAGTGCCATTACAAACAAACCGTGAGTTTTTTTGAAGCCTCTTTCGTCGCTTCCTCCGAATTCTGCCGTACCTGTTTTGCACGCCACTGCTCCTCTTTTTATCTGCTCGTATGCAGATAGCTCTTGTTCACGATGGCGTTCGTTCCATGAAAAAAAAGGATAGGCAGTACCCCCACTACTACAAGCATCCAACATACCAGCCAAAATTAAATCCAGATGTTCGTCTGCCAGCGCCACACCATGACAGTCTGTTTCCAATGATGGAAGCAGGCGCGGACTGCACCTTGATCCATGATTGATCAACACTTGCGTCATTTGATTCACTTGAAGCGGAGTAACCAATAAGTTGCCTTGACCAATCCCAAAATGATAAGTGTTTCCCAAAAACCACCGTTCTCCCAGCACTTGCTCTTTCCAATCAACGTCCGGCACAAGTCCAGATTGTTCACCAGCTAGTTCAATACCAGTTGGTTGACCATATCCAAATTCTCGGGCCGCTTCTGCAAGCCGATTGGGACCGATCCATTCAGCCGCTTTGTAAAAATAAATATCATTACTTCTCGCAATGGCCCGTCTCAAAGATATTTCTCCCTCCGTACCTCCATACTGCGAGTAATACCAGTTGGCATAAGAATAATCTCCTACTTTCAATACCCCCTCATCTAAGACACTCGTTTGTGCATCAATGGCGGCAGTACTCAAACCTGCTGCTGCTGTAACCAATTTAAACACCGATCCGGGTGGATAAACACCACTTACTGCCCGATTAAAAAACAACTGCCTTTCATCAGTAAACATCTCCGCCACGGTCTGCTGCCGAAATCTTTCTAATTTTTCATCTGCATAACGAGCGGTAATGAGGTTGGCATCATAACTCGGTACACTCACTAAACTTAAAACATCACCTGTTGAGCCGTCTGTGATCAGTACTACCCCGGTGTGATCTCCCATGGCTTCATAGGCAATTAGACTCAAATAGGGGTCAATTGAAGTCTTTACATTTTGTCCCGGCTCACCTAATTTTGAAGTAATTAATTTATTTTTTCGTCCCATGGCATCAATTTCATATAATTCCTCTCCCAGTTCACCGCGCAAATTTAAATCAAAACTACGTTCTAGTCCTTGCTTACCAACTAGGTCGGTTGGTTGCAAATTTTTATCCTTTTGTAAGTCTTCTGCAGAAACCACACCCGTGTAACCAATTACCGGCGCCAATACTTCACCTAGTGGGTAAACTCTTCTTACGGTTGTTTCCACACTACCGCTTTGGGTAGCCATTAGTGACAAAGCTAAATCTGCGGCAATAATTTGTTTAGCTGCATACACTTGATGGGGATCAGATATTTGATAGTAAATGGGATAATTCTTAACCAATGGCTTGCCATAACGATCCACAATTAAGCCTCTCATTCTGGGTAAAGTAATTTTAAATAACCGATTCGCTTCTGCTAATTCCAGAAAATGCTCTCCCCTAATCACTTGCACATCAATTAATCTCACAAAAGTTAGCGTCCCACTTAATAAGATTAAAATCATTACAAGCCAAAAATGACGAATTTGGTGGTCTGTTTTTGTCACAATTTTTTTATTGTTTAATCCAAACTCCGTACTAAAATGAGCGATAAAATTTGTTTTTGTTCACCCAACGATAATTGCTCCATAATATTATCAAGCTAATTACATAACTTAGACCAGAAAAAACTAAAAACTGAGCGGTTGGCTGTGGTGGCACAAACATTGAAAAAAAAGCGACTGTGAACAATATGTGTAAATTGCTAAGCCACCATGTTTTCCCATACTTAGTCTGCCATAATTTCATAACATTCACTGTCACAATAATAAAACCAAACATCAGTAGCCAACTTTCACTAAAAACAACTGCACAAAACAAAGACATGAGTACAGTTGTCAAAATCAGCATTGGTTTAGTCTGGAAATTAGTCCATAAAATCAAGAGCGTAAAAAAAATGAAGGGCAAAGATAGCACCTGTTCAATCAACAGCACCAGACTAATAACCAAAAACTGAATTACATATTTTATTATTTCCCAAAGCATATTAGGTCACCTAACTTCTACTAAGGGCGTGGTATAAAAAGAGACTAATTGATCAATCTCTGCCGTTTGAGTAGGGGTTGATGATGGAGGAGTAACAGCGACAATCACCCCCACAAGTAACCCCTGCTTAATGCCGGGTTGTCCTGAGGTTATTACTTTATCACCAATCGTCAGTTGACTATCTGGTAATACCTCTGTCAACATCACTTTTTTTCCTGTACCTTTGATTAGTCCTTGCACACCAGAGGTGGTTTCTGCCAAAATTGGTTGTGAATCAAGATTAAACAAGAGTTGTACTCTCGATTGATCAGACTCAACTTCAGTGATTTTTCCAAGCAGAGTCTGATGAGCAACAACAACCTGTCCTTCCCTTACTCCTGCCGACGATCCTATGCCAATTGCTGGGTATGCATAGGAAGTGATTGGAGCAGCAATCATCTTAGACTGGTGCGTATTACTTTCTCCTTGAAGCATCCTTTTGAGGATTTCATTTTCCTCTTTTAAATATTCAAGCTCTGCAATAGTAACTAAGTCTTGAGCGTGTTGTGTTCGCAAGCGATCAAGTTCTGTAGCATCCGAAAAATAAACACTCAAAGAATAAGCGGGATGGGTTGTCAACTCCACGCCCCGAGCGATCATTTGACTCACTGGCACAGTCATCCATTGCAGTCTTGTCCTTAAAAATAAATCCCACCTCACTTGTTCAATCAAAAAGATAGCGATTCCACAAATTATCAATACTCCATAATAAAAAGAAAAACTGTTGATAGAATTGCTCCAAGAATTAAGTCTAATCATCACTGTCCTCACTGATCACGGGTAGCCAATTTTTCTAAACCCATAACTACATCAAGCTCTGGTTGGTCAGACATGACCGTTTCTGCTTTTAGATGGTGTTGGAAAATTTCCCTCATCCCAGTCAGCTGCATTGCTCCTCCGGTTAAAAAAACACCATTTTGCAAACAATCCGTCACCTGTTCTGGTGGTACTTTATTAAAAAAATGTTGCAAACCCACTACCAAATCATCGACTAGACTTCCAAATCCCCTACTCGCCTGTTTTGCTGAAATGATGACTGTTTTACCTAACTGTGAAGCAATGTCCTTTCCTGTAACTGATAATTTTTTATTGATTACCGTAAGATGTGTGTTGGCATGTTCAATAAAGCCAATATTCTTTTTAACCCTTTCTGCCTCATGCCAGCTAATAGCGCAGTTTTCAATAGATCGCACAAGATGTTGTACGGCAGCAGTAAAATGCACTCCACCCACAAAAATTCTTTCAGCGTGAGTAAGTTCCCCTCTTTGGACAATGGCAACAGTCGTAATCATCCCTCCCATATTGATCAAACAATAATTGGTAGATGATTCCAAGTGACAGCGGTCAGCTTGCATGGCTACAGCCAGCTCTGAGGAAAAAAAACTTTGCTTGCCTAATTTCAAATGTGAAAATTGGCGGATGGTTTGTTCTTTTTCGGCGGGAGTCAATGCATCAGACATCGCGATAATGCAACGTTGGGGAGACAATATTTTCCACCAATCGGCTTCGAGGTGCAGGTGATTACTTATAGCTTCCGTCAGGAGTTGAAAATGCTCTCGGTTTGCAACTGCTCCATTCTTGATCGGAAAGACCACCTGCAAATCATGTCTTCTTTTACCTAATAACTGATAGGCTTTGTCACCAAAGGCAAGTATGCTCTGCTGAGCGGGGTTAATGGCAATACAGCTTGGTTGATTGAAAACAAGTTTGCTATTGACCATCACCTTGACTTGTGAAGAGCCAATTTCCAAATATATCACCTTGTTTGATGACTGAAGATGAATAGAGCGAAGTATTTTGGGACGTTGCTTCATCGCAGCTAATGTATAACACACCTACCAGACCAACACAAGAATGCCTGCCGATAAAAAATTGAAGCCTGCATATCAACGTCCTGCTCAATTTGTCTAGGCAACACAAACAAACACCGACAATGTATCTCATTCAAGATTTTTCAAACAAAAAATTCCTAAGCGGCCAAACTATTCATTAAGTGAGCTGCCGAATACCATTTATTTTCATCCATTAATTTTTCAGCATCTCCAACGCGATTTAATTTTTGGGCGTTGTCTGCATAATAAGTGCGCAAACCGGAAGCCCGTTCTCGCACCATTTCTGCCTTTAACTCCATCGCTTTTTCAAGCATGATCTCTTCAAGATCAGGAATCAACTTCTCCAGAAATTGCACAACTGCTTCTTGACGTTGCTCTTCAGAACCTTGATTTGAGCTCAACAATTGCTGTAATTGCTGTTGTTCATCGTTGGTGATTAACAATTTGACATCATACTCCAAAAAATCCTCCCAAATCACTTCCTGCAGTTCGTCTAAAAAAGATTCTTTCTGCTCGTTTGAACCATCACTTACCCCTAATAAAAAGAAAATATTTTGGTCTTCAAGAGCTTCTGAATTGGATGTTGCGGTGGCAGAAGACACTTTTCCATCATCAAGGGAGGGCAATTTTGGATCTGAAACTATGTCATCTGCTGCTGATTGAAGAGAAGGTTGGTCTTCTGGAGATCGATCGACAGATTGATGAAGTGGTTTACTCTCCGATACCTGATTGGGAGATTGAGTAGAAAACTCGTTGTCTTGCTGGGTTGGAGATTGATCAGCGGGTTGCGTGGAAAATTGATCCAACAACTCTTCTCTACTAAGTTGGTCTGATGTTTGATTAGGTAATTGGTCCTCTGATTGATTTGTTTTTTGAATTGGTGATTGAGCTGACTGATCATTAAATTTGTCAGGAGATTGATCAAATGGTTGGCTTGTCAATTGATCAGTAAGTTCGTCAACAGGTTGATCAGACGATTGGGTAGTGAACTGATCAGAGGGCTCATCAAGAGGTTGCGCAGACGGCGAAACCACCGGTTGATCAGTTACTCGACCAGTTGTTGACTGACCAGTAGAGTGCTGCCCTGAAAACTGATCAGTGGACTGACTTGAGGTTTGTCCTGCAGCTTTATTAACGGGTGAGCCAGACGGTTGGTTTGGAGGCTGATATGCATCCACATAGTGTGACTTTTGGTTGAGTGAGGAGTCATCATTCATAACAATACCTAACATAACTAAGGTTGGTTACAAATTAAGTGTACACTAAAAGATGGTTAGACCTCAAGACTCGCTTCTACTCGAGAATTCATCAATTGTAAGAAAATGAGTATCTTTTTGGTTAGCAAATTAAGTAGGATACGTTAGTGAGATGTTATACTGCTGTTATCAAATCTGCTATCAAAATCTGGCTTGTTTTTTAACCAAGCCTGATAATTTTTAAGCAAAATTTATCAAGTATCGAGTAATGTTAGTATGATATTGTGTCAAAAAAACATCGCCGCAAACTAGCGCGTCAACAACCAACTCAAACTAAATCTGCCGCTGCTCTTCACAATCATCAAGAGTCCGGTTTGTTGCAGTGGTCCCAAGCTACTTTGGTAACAAGCTTTCATGCGCTTCTTTTGATGGTACCTTTATTTTTCTGGTTTAACACCAGTGAGCTCTTTGAGTTTAACAAGATGGTGCTCACTTATGCCTTAGCAATTATCATCATATTAGCCTGGGTGGTAAAAATGATTGCCGCTAAACAGTTTGTCTTTCGTCGTACGCCACTGGATATTCCCATCGTGGTTTTTTTGCTGTCTCAATTGCTGGCTACTATTTTTTCACTCCATCCTTATACTTCTCTATTTGGGTACTACTCGCGTTTTCACGGTGGATTACTATCTATTATCACTTATGTGGCACTTTATTATGCTTTTGTAACCAATATTCAAAAAAAACATCTTCCAAGTTTGTTTTTAACCACCTTTCTCGCTGCAGTTTTGACTTCTGTTTATGCTAGTCTTGAACACTTTGGTCATTCCATTAGCTGCTGGCTCGCCACTAAAGGCACTTCTTTTGGAGTCAATTGCTGGGTTCAGGATGTGCAAAACCGCGTTTTTGCCAGCTTCGGTCAACCAAATTGGCTCGCGGCTTATCTCATCACGCTGATTCCGGTTGGAGCGGTGTTCACGTTAATCAATCGAAAACAACGGTTGCGATGGCTCTATGCTGGATCACTTATTTTGATGTTTGCCACCCTATTATTTACTAAATCTAGGTCTGGTATTTTAGGGTTAGGGTTGGGATTAACCATTCTCTTTGTGTTATTGCTATGGATTTTAAAACGCCAAAAGATGCTTATTTCTCTGATAAAACAGCGGTGGCAGCTCCTTTCAGTGGTAATCAGTATTTGCTTATTGATGACGGTACTGATTGATGCTCCTTATACCCCAACCCTCAAGTGGAATACCAGTCAGACTAATCAGGTCGCGACGGATACCGAGTCTATGCCGGTTGTCAACCGGTTGGAAACCGGAGGGACAGATTCCGGCGAGATTAGAAAAATTGTGTGGAGCGGAGCGATAAAAATCTGGCAGCGTTATCCAATTTTCGGTTCGGGTCTGGAAACTTTCGCTTATAGTTATTATCTCGACCGACCAGTTGATCACAATTTTGTCTCAGAATGGGATTTTTTATACAATAAAGCGCACAATGAATTTCTAAATTATTTAGCAACTAGTGGCGCAGTTGGGTTAGCGAGCTACTTGTTATTACTCGGTTGGTTCGGGATTTTTAGTCTGATTAAAATTTTTCAACCTCATGTGCCAACCTCCGATCAGCATATGCAGCTATTGTCAGCGGGAGTGCTCGCTGGCGTGGCAGCCCTCAGTCTCTCAAATTTTTTTGGATTTTCTACGGTAATGGTCACCATTTTAATGTACCTTTTCATGGCAGTGATGGTTTTAATCAACCAACCTATTTATGAATGGCCTGAAGATAAAACATCACACCGAGGACTTAATCTGACACAAATATTATTAATGAGCGCGGCAGGGCTGGCCGGCTTACTGAGTCTCAGCGCCACCCTACGCTACTGGCAGGCTGATCTGGCTTACTCTCAAGGAAAATCTGCTGCCGCTGCCGGCCAGCCCGAAGCCGCCATCACTAGTCTCTACCGTGCTATTGAGCTTAATAAATATGAAGCAACCTACTATGATCAGTTGGCCACCGTTTTCGCGACGGCCGCGATTAACCTCGCCCAGAGTGAAAAACCGGAAGAGGCGCAACAATTTGCAACTGCTGCTGAACAAAGCAGTGAGGCAGTTATGAAACTCAACCCCCATCAACTTAATTTTTATAAAACTCGCGCCAGAACATTTATTACCCTTTCCCAACTAGACCCCAAATATTTGGTTAAAGCCGCTGAAGCAATGGAAATTGCTCAAAAGTTATCCTCCACTGATCCAAAAATATTGTATAATTTGGGACTAATCGAAATTAGTTTGCAGCAAATAGACCAGGGACTGGATCATTTACAACAAGCTGTAAACCTTAAACCAGACTATGAAGTAGCACATTATCAATTAGCGGTCGCATACTACGAAAACAATCAACTTGAAGAAGCTGCTGAGCAATTGAAATACATCTTAGCAAACATTTCTCCAGATAATCAGCTCGCTTTAGATCTTTTGGCCTCCATTTCTGCTCAACTTCAACTATCATCATAACGTGAAAATTTACTCAACATCATGAAAATTATTACTCATCCCCACCCTTCTCTCCGCACTATTGCCCAACCAGTTGTCACAGTAGATAAACAACTTCGTAAATTCATTCAAGACTTAAAAAATACCTTGCAGCAAGCCTCCAATCCTCAAGGAGTGGGATTAGCTGCCACTCAAGTCAACGCCAAAAGGCGAATTTTTGCCACACTTCTTGACCACCAACTTCGAGCATTTATCAACCCAGAGATTATTGACCATGACAACAAAACAACTTTAGGACCAAAAAAAGACGATCCTTATCTAGAGGGTTGTTTATCTATTCCTGGAATTTACGGTCCGGTACCGCGCTATGGCACAATCAAACTTCAGTTTCAAACTATCTCTGGCAACGATCTAGTCTCACAGATAGAAATCTTTGATGACTTTGCTGCCAGGGTGGTACAACACGAGTTTGATCATCTGAACGGTGTTTTATTCATTGATTACACCAAGCGCTTAGATCTCCCCCTCTATCAGGAAGATAAAAATACCAAAAAGTTAAATCAGCTTGAACCAAGCATTGTAGATATTTTATAAATGACATTTATCAGACAAACATTTGCCTCATTCATTAATAACTAGCATGCAGTATTGATAGAGAAATAAATGGTTAATCAACGGAAAAAAGATGGTCAACAAATGGACCAGCCGTACCTGGTAGCGGTAGCTGGATCTACTAGTCGCACTGTGTTGTGTGCTCAAAGCTTGCTTCAAGACAAGCGTTTTGAATTGGGATGGCTGATGACTTCTCAACCAAAAATCAGAGGCAAACAAAAAGTGCCGACCCCCACTCCCCTACATCAGTTTGCAGAAAAACAACAACTTACTTCAATACTCGTAAATAATAAAATCGATGACTCCATTAAAAACCAAATTACTGCTCAACCAAAGCCAGATTTTTTATTGATCGTTGACTTTGGATATCTTGTTCCAAAGTGGTTATTAAAATACACCCGTATCTACCCGTTAAATATTCATCCCTCAGATTTACCTCGTTGGCGTGGAAGTTCTCCAGCCCAGTTTGCTATTCTTTATGGAGAAAAAAATTCTGCCATCAGCTTAATGGTACCGAATGAAAAATTAGATCAGGGTGATTTGATCACCAAGTTACCATTTGAAGTACTGCCAACCTGGAACCAGGGAGATTATTATGATTTTGCTTTTGCTCTGATCCAAAATAAATTGCCAGATCTTCTAGACCTACTTGCTCAAGGTCAGCTCTCACCAATTCCCCAACCTGATCAATCACCCACCATGACTGCCCGCCAATTAAATCGTGCAGACGGTTTTGTAAATTGGCAAGTTCTTTCTCAAATCATTAATGGCCAGCGGGTAAAATGTGCGGAATTAGGACCAGAGCAAATGTCTTCGTTACTAGTTACGGCGCGTGCCGCTCACAGTAGTTGCGCCGCCATGCTTGAACATGCTTGTCGTGCCCTTTATCCATGGCCAGGTTTGTGGACGAAAATACCTACTCCACATGCGGAGTTAAGAATGAAAATTTTAAGTTGCCATCTTGATCAAGATGTTCCCTTACAGCTGGTACTTGATGATGTCCAAATTGAAGGTAAAAATCCCGCTCGATGGGCTGAATGTAAAAATATTGTGGTACAAAAGTAGCTGCCAACAATCGCTTAAAAATTTTCAGGGTTTTAATCTCAATTTTAATTTCATTATTATTGATCTCAACCTTAATTTTTAAACTTTGACCTAAAGTTCAATCCCCATAAAGTAGCTGGAAAATTATCGGAAGATTGTTTTTCAATTGAAAACCAATTGGAGAAGCTACTCGGCTTGAGCAGATGTGAAATGAGTAGTTTTGCCAGATTTTTTTAACATTCGCAAAATCTTAGTTGGCACTTTCATCCGTTGCTTTTGACCATCAATCATCACTGTCACGGTATGCAAATTATACTTGAATGCGCGCTTGGTTCTGTTCTTAGCATGAGACACATTGTGACCAATGTGGGCGGTACGCGGAAATTTAAAACTAAATGATGCCATATGTCCTCAATAAATTTTTAGAAGAAGCGTAATTGTAACATTTTGCCTCAAGAAACGCAAAACTCAGGTCTTGCCCTCAAGGAAGTGCTTGCTAGTTTGCACAAAATTCAAGGCTGATATAATGGGGAACGTTATGGGTTTAATATCACTCCTCAGCACAAGTCCACTTCTTTTCGCCCTGATTGCGGTGATCCTAATTGCCGCAATTACTGTCCATGAGTTTGCTCATGCCTGGATGGCTGATCATTTGGGTGACCCAACTCCCCGCTCTCAGGGCAGAGTCACTCTCAATCCCAAAGCACATCTTGACCCTATTGGCACTTTGATGATATTCATGATCGGTTTCGGTTGGGGAAAACCAGTTATGTTTGATCCTTTCAATCTCAAAAATCCTACTAAAGAGGCAGCGTTGATTGCTTTCGCCGGGCCTGCTGCTAATTTATTGTTGGCATTAGTATTATCGGTGATGCTACCACTGGGTATTGGATTTGGAATTTCTGAGCCAGTACTAAGTACAATCCTGCTTTACTCGATTTTCTACAATATTATGTTGGCGGTTTTTAATCTAGTTCCCATCCATCCTCTTGACGGTGGAAAAATTGCCGTCGCCTTATTGCCAGCGGAATTAGCATTGGAATATGACGACTTTATGAGGCGTTATGGCACATTTGTTTTAATTGCACTCATTCTACCCTTAGTCAACGGCACTAGTGCGGTCTCTACACTTATCTCGCCAGTTATTACTTTCATTTCTAGTTGGTACTTACAGTTGGCCACGTTTGTGATTGGCCTAATTTAAACACTAATCGATAGATAGGGAAAATCGACACGCCCATTTTGCCAATTGCAATGACTGACAAATTGACTGACAAAGTGCAAATCAACACTCTTACTCTGGGAGCGCTACAAACTAACTGCTATCTAGTGAATTGTGTAAAAACACTCGATGCGATTATTATTGATCCCGCTGATGATGGAGAAACAATTGTAGAAGAAGTGCTTACTCGACAGCTTCATCCTTTGGCAATTATCTTGACTCACGGACATTTTGATCATGTGCTTGGTTGTTTATCTGTCAAACTTGCCTTTGATATCCCAATTTATTTACACCCATCTGATAATTTCTTAATCAAAAAAGCTCAAGCTTCGGCTGAGCATTGGACTAAACTCTCTGCCGATCCCGTGCCGCCCGCTGATCGCCAGCTAGTGGACGGTCAGATCATTAGTTTCGGACAAATTTCGTTTCAAGTCATCCATTCACCCGGTCATACGCCGGGCAGTTGCACTCTGCTTTTTTCGCCCGATTTTAACCCAAACCATAATGAGGCTAATTTGACCACTAATAATCAAATTTTATTTGCTGGTGACGTTATTTTTAAAGATGGATTTGGTAGAACAGATTTCCAATACAGCCGTCGTGGTCAGTTGTTTAAATCAATTGACCGAATACGTCAATTGGCTCCCAATGCTCTTACTTATCCCGGCCATGGTGAGCCATTTTACTTATAGGATACTTAGCCCGATAATCTCAATCCAAGTAGCATTGTGTAAGAAGACGAAGTATCATACCTCTATGAAAACATTGATCATATACGCCACTTATTCAGGTAGCACGATGATGGCTGCTCAAGCTTTGGAGCAAGTATTACAGCAAGCAGGTCATGAAGTAAAGCTTAAAATGGCTCTTGAAACCCAACCGAGCGATTTTGAATCATTTGAATTGGTCATTTTAGCAAGTCCATCTTGGGATTATGGCGGCCAAGAAGGCATGCCACATGATGATTTTATGATGATGATTGATAAATTTGGCGAGGCCAAGTTTAATGACCAGGCTTTCGCCATCCTTGGTTTAGGTGATTCCAACTACAATAAATTTTGTGGTGCAGTTGATTATTTAACTCAATGGATTGAAAAAATTGGTGGAAAATTAGTTGGTCAACCGCTAAAAATTGACCAATATTTTATGAACGAACAAACAGCAAATGAAGAAATTCTAAGATGGGGAAAGACGCTATAATTACAGTAATTACAGTGCGCTCGTGTCAAATAAAATTGACTGAAAATTAAGATTAGTATTATGACTAACCAGGCCACATTACCCTTTTTATGGAAAATTGGCGCACCAGCCGGCCAAGGAGTGATGGTAACAAGCTTGGCAATGAGTAAAATAGCAACCCGGTCAGGACTAGACATTTTTGACTATTCAGAATATCCGTCGCTGATTCAAGGTGGACATAATACTGTGGAGGTATTAATAAATCTTGATCAACCAACTGCTAGCAAACAATTAATAGACTGCCTTGTGTGTTTAGACGAAAAAACTTTTCTGCACCACCAGCATCGATTCCACAAAGATACTTTAGTAGTGTTTGATCCCAAACAGTTTGAACCAAAAACAAAATCCACAAAAATTGCTCTACCCCTCCAAGAAATCCTTGTAGACTTAAAAGCCGACCGCATCATGCTCAACATGATCGCTTTGGGGGCGAGTGTGGCGCTGCTTGACGGTGAGATCAAGCTGGTACACCAAATGATTACTGACCAATTTGGTAAAAAGTCCGCTGCAGTAGCAAATAAAAACATTGAGTGCGCGCAAGCTGGCTTTGACTATGTGTGGCAACAATATCAAGAATTGGTCAAACCTGTCTTGTCACGCGGCAAAAAACCAGTACCTACATTATCTTCTCCAGTGATGACCGGTAACGAAGTTTTCAGTTTCAGCGCAGCCGCAGCAGATTGTCGGTTTTTTGCCGCCTACCCGATGACACCTGCCTCATCTATACTCGGGTCTTTAGCCGGGTGGCAATCACAAACTGGCATGGTAGTTAGACACGCTGAAGATGAAATCGGCGTGATTAATGAGGCATTGGGCGCCTCGTTTTCTGGAGCACGCGCAGCAGTGGCCACTTCCGGTGGAGGTTTTGCCTTAATGGTGGAATCAATTTCCTACGCCGGTATTGCCGAACTACCGATCGTGGTTTTCCTGAGCCAACGACCAGGACCAGCAACTGGGATGCCCACCTGGACTGAACAAGGCGACCTGCTGTTTGCTTGTCACGCTGGTCATGGCGAGTTTCCCAAGATTGTCCTTGCCCCAGGAGACCACAAAGAAATGCTTGATCTAACTCTCAAAGCCTTTGACTTGGCTGACCAATACCAAACACCAGTTATCGTCATGTCGGATAAATTTTTATCTGAGTCGCATCGAAGCGTAGATTATCTTACGATTAAAAAAGCCTCTCAAATGAAAATTGATCGCGGCAAGACAATTACGTCTACTAACCAAAAACCTTATTTGCGTTACACTAACACGAGTGACGGAATTTCGCCAAGATTGATTCCTGGTCAACCCGGCATTTTTTATCAAGCTAATTCCTACGAGCATTTCGCAGATAGTCATACTACTGAAGACGCTGCTGCGCGCATAGTGCAAGTCGATAAGCGTACCAAGAAGCAGACCACCTACTTGAAAAAAGATTTTCATCTCCCTCAAGTGATTGGCGATCTTGAACAAGCCAAAATCGTTTTTGTGTCCTGGGGAGGAAATAAAGGACCAATTGAAGCGGCGCGCAATCTGCTCGCTGCCAAAAAAATTAATTCTGCTTTCCTTCATTTCACCCATGTCTTTCCGCTGGATGAGCAAAAGATTCGCCCCTTATTTAAAGCTGACAAACAATATTTGCTAGTTGAAAACAACGCCACTGGTCAGTTTGGCCAATTGTTAAGACAACAGACTGGGGTCACGATTGAAGAGAAAATTTTGAAATATGACGGCCGGCCATTTTATCCAGAGGAAATAGCGGCGGCGGTAACAACAATAGTAAAAAATACCAAACATTTAAAGTAGTCAAATAAACATATCAATGATTTTATTTAATTGATGAACAACAACGAAATTGAGTAAGGACAACCATGGTCACAGCACAAGACTTAACCGGCTACCAACCCACTTGGTGTTCTGGCTGCGGAAATTGGAGTATTGGTCGTGCCATCATCAATTCGTTGGTTGAGCAAAAACTCGATCCCTCTAGCTTGGTTGTTTTATTCGATATCGGCTGCTCTGGTAACATGAATGACTTCGTCAATGCTTACGCCATGCACACTCTTCATGGCCGTTCAATTGCGAACGCCGTGGGAGTCAAATTGGCCAATCATCAGCTACCGGTCTTGGTCGTGGCGGGAGACGGCGCCATCTATGGTGAGGGCGGTAATCATTTCTTGCACGCTTGTCGTGGCAATCATGACATCACTGTTTTAGTTCACGATAATAGCGTTTACGGTCTGACTACTGGCCAAGTTTCTCCCAGAGCCCAAAAAGGACATAAGTCGAAATCAACACCTACTGGCATTATCGAAACACCAGTTTATCCCCTTCCCCTGGCAATCACTCAAGGTGCCACTTTTGTCGCTCAAGCTTTTGCGGGCAACTTACCTGAACTCAGTAAGCTCATCACTGCCGGTATGAAACATACAGGATTTTCCATGATTAATATTCTTCAACCGTGCGTAACTTTCAACAAAATCAACACTTTTCAGTACTATTTGAAACATCAATATCAACTAGACTCCTCACATGATCCCGCCGATTACCAACAAGCCTTGGAGGTCGCTAACAAACCAAAAGAAGAAAAATTTCCTATCGGTATTATTTACCAAGTTGATAAGCCCAGTTATCACGAGCAAATTCCCGCGCTTAATCAACCATTGATTAACCAACCCCACCGAGAAAACTTGGTCAATCTACTTACTCAATTTCAATGAATCAAGACAACTGGTGAGTCAGATGTGCTCGATCGACCAAACAATCGCTCAATTAGAAATTGATGTTGTTGAAGATGTTGTTGAAGAAGATTTATTTCAATGGATTATTTCGCCATCATATTGAGCACAGCAGAAATGATGCTCACCACCACGCTGAAAGCTAACGCCCACAAGAAACCTAACACTTCAAATCCAGGTACCAACCATGCCGCGAGTAACACCATCGCAGTGTTAATTACAATTGAAAATAGACCCAATGTTAGGATATTAATAGGTAGGGTTAAGATGATTAGAATTGGCTTAATAAGAAAATTCAACACTCCTAACACGATTGCTGTCACAACCGCCACCCAATAAGAGCTGAAGTTTACCCCTTCCAACAAATAACCTGCTACATAAATGACGAGGGCGTCTAATCCCAAATGTAAAAGTAATTTCATATCTTAACAGTATACCAAATATATTCATTAATCTAGAAAATATCAGCATTCTCTTACTTAGCTATTACAAACTTGGAATTACTGTCTTACAAGCGGAAGATATAGTTCCTTTTAGCGAATAACCGACACATCGCTGGACAGATCACTACAACCGAGCACTTGCTCGGTTTGGTGGTTGGCGAATGCTTATATTGGTAAATGCTTATCGTAGTTTTACTCCCATTCAACCCAAAAAAAGATCATAACTCTTACAACTCTATTACAAAAGGCTCATCTTTTTTTCAACAAAAATCATGATAATGTCACTCGTCACTGTGCTTCAACTTCTACTGAGTGGCGGATAGAATGTACGGAAGCAATGACACATGTGTCCTCGCAAAAAAACACGGGGCTTATGCAAATAGCGGAGGATTGATTCTTCGCTATTTTTGTTCATGGTGGGTACAAATCCACACAAATTTTTTCAAATTTCTTTAAATTAGTCTAGATTGATGTCTAAAGACGTTATTGCTTCTATTGTTGATTACTATCTCATCCAGTAACATTGCCGTTTCGTGCCATTTTATGGGAATATTATGTTGTCAAGATATTACAAGCTTATTATCACTTTTAGTTTTTGCTTATTTGTGTCATCGCTCGTCCTTATTCGGGTGGGTAGCGACCAAGCATTATCGGTTCCCAAGCTAACTGCCTTTGCTTTTAACGAGCTCACGAGAAGGAATTCGGGACCTGACGTGGCAGATTACACTTGTCATCATCTGAAAGTTGGTTTGCAAGTTGGTCACTGGAACAATCAACATCCGCCTGCAGAATTGTCATGGTTGGTCGGTAACACCGGCGCTTACGGAGGAGGTCTAATGGAGTGGGAATCCAACCACCGAATTGCTGTAGCAGCCAAACAAATCTTAGAAAAACATGGTATTCAAGTAGATTTATTGGAAGCTGTAGTCCCGATCAGATACCAAGCGGCCGCTTTTGTCTCAATTCATGCTGATGGAAGCGATACCAACCCAAGCGCTAACGGCTTCAAAATTGCGGGACCAGAGAGGGATTGGAGCGGCCGCTCAAAGCAACTCACTGAATCAATCAGACAAAAATATGCTCAAGTCACTAAAATGCCCGAAGATGCCCATAACATTACCCAAAACATGACTCATTATTACTCTTTTTCTCCAGACAGATTCCAACACGCCATTGACTCTAAAACACCCGCTACCCTCTTAGAAACTGGTTTCCTCAGTAACTCAGGTGATCAACACTTTTTAATTCATCACCCAGAAATTCCCGGGGAAGGATTGGCTCAAGGTTTGATCCTCTTTTTAGATTCTCAGCCAGGAATTGATCCGTGTTTATAATCAAGTTAGTTGCTGACAGCTTCACTAATTGGTGACATCCATTTAGTAGCCAACTAACACTGCAATTATCGTTTCTGTTGTGAATCTGATCTAGAGAAGATTTAAAGATAATTTTGTTGAATGCAACCAGAGAAAAATATCTCTCTAATCATCCTGCTCTATTAAGGGAATATATTCTCCCTCAGATGTATAAATCATGGTTACATTTGGTTTTTCAATTTTCATACCTGTCAATTTCGCTGCCAGTTCATATGGAGGTTGTAAATCAACTATCCATTTCGCCAATTTAGCTCGCATTTCTGCAGCCGTTTCACTGAACATCATCACTTGAGCCAGCATCCCAACGAATGGTTGAATATCAATCATTTCCATTTCTTTTCGCGGACTATTTAAACCTCTCATACCACCCGCAATATAAGGCAAGTCTCTATTACCACTTTGCGATGGCCTTACTAACGGCAGCGTGTTAGTGGTCATCACCACTTCAACACGATCATCAGCCAACAATTGCTTAATATGATCGTAGTAACCAGGCGCAAAAACTGGATGAGTGCCACACACAATTACTCTTTCTGCACCCTGTTGCAATAATAACTCAACAGTTCCCACCAATGTTTCGCCGCTGCTAATCATGTCATCCATCAAAATTACCCTCTTCCCTTTTACATTGCCATATATTAATTCCCTCTCGGTGTGACTTTTAACACCACTTTCGTCAGCTACCCGCCACTTTTGAATCACTGCTAAATCAAGATCGAGGCCTTCTTTCTTGTATCTCTTAATTATCTGCTCAACTAGAGAAAGATTGCCAAAATCAACCCCACATATCACATTTTCAATGTTATCCTCAAGCAAACCCCTCTCTCTAAGCACATCAATCATCAAGAATGCGGCAGAAACATTAATCACTGGGATACCAACATTTTCAAAATGACTCACTGCCAACTGACTATGTCCATCAATTAGCAAAAGATGGCTAACGTGAGCAATATCTGCCATTAAGTGAGCCAATTTAAGAGTCGTGCTTTCCTGAGCCTCCACAATTGCCACCTCATGTCTTTCTTTACCTGGAATCGGTTTTAAAGCTGCTTGATCTTGTCTGAGATCACCATGAACTAACAACAATCTCAACTCATCAACATTCTTGCCAATTCTTTCCCTGTGCTGAGTAAATACACCAGCTGCATCGATATCATTTTTTGCTTCTTCAAAGTTATCTCCAGCAATGATGATTGGCATTACAACTCTTTTTGCCCGACCACTCAACAATAATGGCATGCCATTTCCAAACCTTTTTAGATCAAAACGAATTGAAGGATGAGCATCGTTCAATTGTTGGGCTAATGGCGGATAATAATCCCAAAAACTAGGGGGAATATGGATGGCAGAATTTGGTTTGCTTCTTTTTCTGGAGCTATCCTCTCTTTTTACAATATCAAGTTTTTGCTCCACACTGTGCCTGCTCATGATGTTATTTCTTATAACAATCCTACAACACCTCAAAATTATCGTCATAGTATCAAAGTGATATCTAATTCACAACAAGAAGAAATTGTGAAAATCAGCCAAAATTTTCTACCACATTATTCTATTGGTGCCTCTCCATAAATTACAATTTTGGTGCCAGGATTATCGGCTGTGGCGTTAATAGACGACTTGCCACCAGTGTCTGGTCCTGCCCAATAATAAAGCTTCTCCACATCCCTGGTACGCATGTTGATACAACCATGACTCATCACTTCTCCAAAGTTGCTATGCCAGTAAGCGCCATGAATGCCATAACCGCGATTTTTGGGTATTTCGGCATTATAAAAATACATCGTGTAAGGCACATTAGGTAAATAATAGTAGGTGCCGAGAGCTTTGCTGCCACCCGACATTTTGGTAAATCGATATTTAGTCCAAATTGTGAATTCGCCCGTTGGTGTTCTACCCCATTTGCCAGTAGAAACATCATACTCTGCCACCCGCTCACCATTTTCCAATGCATACAACTTTTGGTTCGTTAAATCAACTTCAATCAATTTGTTCAAACTACTACCACTATCATCCAGCTCTGCAGGAGAAAGCGCGTGATCGGTTAAACCCAATACCTGCTTGGTCCCAACCGCTTCATCCGGTACCGAACTAACCTGTTTCCCTATAAATTCGCCTTGCTGCTGGTCATAATCATACTCACCATTAAAATCGTTTGCAGAAAATTCATCCTGAACAGATAAGTGATAAGGCAAAACCTGATGAAGTAAATAATGAGCAAATAACCCGCTGGTAATAACCATTGCCGCAAGAACAAGTAATTTGTGACACAATAAGTCTTTGATCATGGTTCAACCACTAATAGCTCAAATACAATTTCCTCATCGTTAGTAAAGAAAACGTCAAGATACTCACGCAAATTTTCCAACCTATTAATGCGGGTCAGCATCAACGCTGGCTCTTCCTCCGATTGATCACCAATTGCCACCCGCCAGTCCTGATTTTGCAGTTGGGCAGAAATGGAAGCAGCGACCGCCTTTTGAAATTCCTGCCACACTAATTGGCTATATTGGTACTCGATACCAATGTCGGCAAAGGCAGCTTTGTTGACAGGATGAATATAGTAATCTAAGTTACAAGTTGAAACTTGCGATGCCCCCACATACCTTTCTGGTTGATAAATAGGAGGCAAATTAAAGTTTGGTCCTCTCCTGCGTTCATATGGTGTAGGAATGAAAGCTACTTCTTGAATTAAGTCAAAACAATATCTTCTTAACCAATTTGGTTGGCTGCGATCCAACCGGTTTGTTCCTACAGCTTGCACTCCAACTTGAGTGTCACTGCTTCTTGAAACACCACCTTGAGATTCACTCAGCCAAGTTTGGTGCAACTTTTGTGAGGTCAATTCTGAATCAATAAACCTTGTTTTCAATCCATCTCCAAGAAAAAAATCATGATCAATCAAAAAAGGTAATGCGAAGCGATCGGTAGTTGATGCAATAATTAACCACAGTGTCACCAATGGCAAAACAAATAAACTTCCAACCAATAACCCTTTCCTAGAAAAATGCACATCACTATCTTAGCATCTGCGAAATGAGTTAGCTTAAACAAACTCCAACAACAACACACCTAAAAACCAAAAAAACTTAAATTAGCTAACAAAAAATTAGACTCTCAATTGATTTTCTCTACTTCTTTTTCTTGTCAATTTTTTCCAAACCCAACCACTTAAAACCGTAATAGATCACCGCAGCGATGATCACAAAATCAATTAACACACTCACAAAACTGCCCCACATAATTGAAATTGGTCCTAAGGTGAGTTTGGCAGACGCCAAACCAGCAGTTGATCCCAATAAGATGCCAACCACAGGATTGATAATGTCATTCACAAAAGAATTCACTACCTTGGTCACCGCAGCTCCCAAAACAAAAGCAATCGCTAAGTTGACAACGCCTTGCTCACGAATAAAGTCAATAAAACCTTTCATAAACCACCCCCTTTCTTTGAAAAAGATTATACAGCACCATTTTTTCAACCACATCTCTATTTTTAACAATCGCTTATAATAGTTGTATGCAACGAGAATTCGGTAAGTATGATTGGAATCATTTTAACTATGACAGCTTGGCTAAAGATCACATTGACCGGCTAACTCTTAACATGATTCCAGCCTATTCGAAAGTTTTAGAGTTAGGTTGCGCCACTGGTTATCATAGTCAATACTTGCAAGAAGTTAAGCATTGCAGAGTGATTGGTGTTGATGCCGAAAAAGCTGTTGCGGCTAAAGCTAAATCTCATCTACAACACCTGATCATTGCGAATCTAGATGAGCAAAAAACATGGCTCAAGATTAAGCGCCATGCCCCATATGACGTCGTGCTGGCATCTAACGTAATTGAACACTTACTTGATCCGTGGCTGGTACTTGAAAAAATTCGATCGGTGCTCAAACCGCAAGGTCACGCTGTGATCGCCGTACCCAATATTGCATTTTGGCGCTCGCGATTGAGATTGTTACAAGGTGAATGGGAATACGAGGATTATGGTATTTTTGACCGCACTCACACCAAATTTTTTACCTTAGACAGCTTACGCCAAGCTCTAATTAATGCGGGACTCAAACCCATTGCTGAAGGTTACGACCCGGCTGGTGGTGCCAAATGGCTAACTCCAATTTTAAAGCTTTTCCCAAACGCATACGCGCACCAAATTGTGATTAAAGCGGTGAAAACAGCATGTACAACAAGTTAGAAATTTATTAAAGCAGGGGCGGAAGGAATCGAACCTTCAGTTCAGGTTTTGGAGACCTGTGGTTTACCGTTAACCGACGCCCCTAACTCAGGCACAACAACTCGCGCACCTTCGCCAAGAATTGTAACATAAAGACCAGGTAATATTTTAGTTTCATCCTACTTATACAAAATAGTTCCATTCATTATTTCATGATAAGCTACTCCCCATGAGCAAAAAGAGACTATATTTATTTGTAATTTTATTAACGGCAATATTGGCAACCGGGCTTTTAATGTTCAAATTTCGAACTCAACTGTTTCCACCTACTTTGACCTTAGTTTCAGCCGAACAAATATCAAACCTCTACCCTGAATTGAGTTTTACCAAAACAACGAATGATAATCGACCGATCTTTTTTCAAAGTTACCAACCGTTATTGACAGTTGAATCAACTTCTACAAATGACCACAGATCTTTTTTTCCAAATGGGCAGTTGTGGGTCGCGGAAACTACAGTTGATCTTAATCAAGATGTTAATGCATCGACCAGTAGTCAACCTGCACTCTCACCAGAACAGTTCATGACCGCTGCCGACCAATACCTCACCAATCAGGGCTTTTCTAAATCACTTGAAATCAATGGTTACCGGATCAACACTCAGGATATACAAAGTCCTTTTGGTTCAGTAGCCGGTTATTTGCGGCTTATGAATAATCAAGTGCAGATGATTGAGGTGATGGCATTTGCCAACCCTACCCCATCCTCAGGTGAGAACATTAATACCGGCGGTCAATGCCCTTGTAACTACGGCATCTTTGTGAGTGAACAAGTGACGATTCAACAAATCGGTATTTAGTAATCTGTTCAATCGATCACACGTTAAGTTAGCCAATCCTCATTTAAATTTATTTTGATCTGGAGAAGTTTTTCATCCATTTATTGGCACTTTGTTTTGCCCAGTCTTCCTCTAGACGACCAGACAGAAAACTTATAAACTAGATTTCATGCCAGAATTATTTGACCCCGTCCTTGAAAAAACCCTAAGAAAAGACAAAAAGTATCTTCAGTCAACCCAGCTACCAATTGTGACGGTTTCTGGCACTTATCAAGAAGATCTGAAAAAAATGCATGGTTTACCAGACATTGACACTACCCAGGATATAGTTTTTTCTCGGGCCCATTATTCAATGGCGGTTGGTGTCGCATGTCAGGTTTGGGGAGGTAAACAAGATCCTAAAAAAGCGTGGCTGGCAGACCCGACTAATTATGTCTCCGCTGATGATTGGTTTTCTGTCCAGTTGACGGACAAAGTAGGAAAAACTATCGCCCGTTATCCAATTTTAAAAAACGTCAAAGATCTTATTGACCGATTTGGGAGACAAAAATTACCTATCTTAAACAGTATCACCGAACCCTTACTCTACTTAACAGAAAGTGTGAATCGGCCAATTTTATCTTTGCACGTTGCCACCGGAAACATTTTGGTGGGTCAAGGTAAGACCGTGTTACAGGTTATTACCGATCCTCATGTGCGATACGATTACGTCACATACGCCGATCAACCAAACCTTTATTACTGCGTTTTTGATGAAAACACAAAATTGGAACTTTTGGAAAAGGCTGCGCTTCAAGACAAAAAATTGGATGCATCTCGAATTTTTGTGACTGGTTCACCAGTCGATCCCCGAATTGTGGCTTGTAGAGAGAAAAAAACACCATGGCGATCTGGTGTATTAAAACTTGCGTTAACTACTGGCGGGCTCGGCACCAATAAAACCGAGATTGAGCAATTGCTCCTTCAGTTTCTGCCAGAATTAAGGAGACAAAAACCTGCTTTAAAATTAATTGTCTATGCTGGCACTCACCACGATATTGCTACCATGGTTAGAGAAATGGCTAAACAACACCGCGTAGCTGTGGGAGCAGACAATGATCGTTCCGCAAAGTTACGGCTGCTCTACCACCCCCAGATTGTGGATGCCAATGAACTATTAATCAAATACGCCTTTCCATGGGCGCATGGTTTTATTACCAAGCCCTCAGGTGATATGACTTATGATGCTGTGGCAGCGGGCTGCTTTGTGCTCACCTTACGCGAGTGGGGTGAATGGGAGCACCGGATTAGGGAAATATTTGAGCAGCAAGACATCAGCCGCCGCGCCAATGTCGAGCAAATTCTGACTCAACTTGCTGTCCTACAATCTGCCCAAGGAAAAGCCCAATCTTGGATTGAAAAAGCAATGCACAATGTCCTTCGAATTGATCGGTTATATCTTAATGGCGCCAAAAATATCGTGGCTGCTTACAAACAGATCAGCAAACTCAGCGTCAATAGAAAAACCAAATAGATGAACTTGATCGGGAAAGTTTTCGACAAGCAATAACCCCCCCTATAGATAAACCGGCCAGTAATTGTAAACAGTTTTAGGGTTAGGCGGAAAATTTGGAAGTTATTTTAACTTCTTCGCCTGAACGTGCACGGTGTGCTTGCGACAAACAGCACAATACTTCTTCAGGGGGAAAGTTGTTTCACCAGTGGTTTGTTTTTTCAACTGTTCGTTATTTTTGTTAAACTCCGTTAAGTAACCAAAATTGCCACATGCTTTGCATTTTAACCCTACAATTTGGCGTGGTCCTTTTTTTGCTTTTGCCATATTTTTCTTTCAAAAACACTTAAAAATTTTATTTCAAGAGGCGTAGTATAACTCAAATCTCAGATTATAGCCAGCTAGCATACTTGACGTTAATTTTCTAATTCTGCTTCCGCTTTTCTTATTTCTGCTCTCACTTTGCGTGGTCGTCCTCTTTTTCTCCTATGAACACCATGAGTTCCATCTTGTTCATTATTACCATACCTCAAACTTAACCTTTCAATAAGGAAATTACTACTTCTTATGCATTATGAAAAGTGTGCAAATTTTCATCAGAGCTGAGTGATACTTCTGGTCTTGAACCATAGCACTTCATTTCAATCATAAATTTAGTTCCAACATATGCTATTTCACCAATCTGAGCCACCTTAGGGACTCGAACCCTAGACCTACGGTTTACAAAACCGTCGCTCTGACCAACTGAGCTAAGGTGGCTCTACCCATGTATTGTATCATTTAAAGGCTAGTTATTGGCTAATTCTGCTTTGTTTTTGATTTAATTTCGGGAAGGGATGTGTTAATGCATGCAACCGATTGAGTACCCCAACCACCTCTAGAAAATTGGAATATTTCACTCTTCCACCATTAAAATCAACGACAAAAGGAGTCATTGGGTCCCATTGCATCGCGTGTAAAAATTGTTCAAAGTTAAAAGCAATCCCGTTTTTTTGAGCAGCTGAAATGATTGTAAGAGGATCAGTGTGATTTAAGACACAACCCGCCATGGGATAATCAGTTTCCCAATCTTCCCGAAATGTCGAGCCAGTCAGCTCCGTATTAGGGCGAGTTTGAGAAGAATACCTGTTAAATAAATATGGTGATTCTTCAAAATTCAAATGCATATTTTTTGTCCACTAAAAAAGTGCCAGGTAAAGGATTCGAACCTCTGAAGGCGTAAGCCAGCAGATTTACAGTCTGCCCCCGTTGACCGCTTGGGTAACCTGGCACCTTTGGACTGGTAATAAAATATCAGCCGAAGTCATATTGTACTACATTAGATATCCTCTTCGCATGGGGGGATGGTCTGTGAAAATAATGGCTGAGTATAAATTTATTGATCAATGATCCAAGTTTTGCCACTGCGCGGGTTAATTGTTTTTGTTAACCACTTTTATTTGCCATGCGTGACAAGTTTGTTTCCAGTGAATAATTTTGGAGATCTGCTACATTAGATCGACCAAAAACTGACTTGTCTAAATAATACTGAGTTGTCTAAAAACTAATATGTTTTCAATAATATGTGCAAAACGTTCCACTTTTCAAATGAGTTTTGTCCGTTAGAAAAACAAAAATTATGGAAGCTGAAGATTTGGTCGGAAGTAAAATCCACAACCCTCCAAGTTTGTGAAGAAATATTTTGCCGGCAACTAAACTCCAATCAACTCCACCATCTTCTTTGGAGCCTTCGTCGGGAGTCGGACCCGAGACCTCTTTCTTACCAAGAAAGCGCTCTGCCACCTGAGCTACGAAGGCTTAATATGTTCCTAACATCACAATGTCAAACGTGGTAACAATCACGCCAAACTACATACCAAACCCCACTCTGAAGAACTCTTCAGATTGTCTAACCGCCGAATGTGAGAGACGCAATTCCCCGCAAATACAAAGTGGGTAAGAAGCTGCGTGCGCCACGACGCACTCAGACAGTCTATCGCCCGTATACGAGGTGTTCAGGAAAACATCTGCATCTCCCACACCCGATTGTTAACGATCCCTGCTGAACTCATTATATCATTGGCGATAAGTCTTTAATTAGACCTAAATTCAGAATTGAAGCGAACGATTATGTTCTTGCTGGAGTGTCAAACTCCACCAATTTCTTCTAACCACGCCGGTATTTTGTGACCATATTTTTCAAACTTGATCACAAATTCCAAATAAGCTCTAAAATAATTTTCCGGATCGCCGGTTGTAAGCCATTGGCCTTTAGTTTTTTCTACCAACACTGTTCCTGACTCAGCAATTTTAGTGATCGCATCAACTGTCCACAACTCACCGTCTTTGCCCGTATACTTCGGCACCAGATGATCAAATATTGAGGGTTTCAACAGGTAACGGCCATAAGAAGCCAGCGTGGAAGGAGCTTGACCAACTTCTGGTTTTTCAATAATGTTATCAAGTTGATTATCGGTGCCATCTTTAAAAGAAATAATGCCATACTTGTCAACAACTTCCGAGCTCACCTCTTGAGCCATAATAATCGCATCGGCATCTTTTCGAGCAGCAAATAAGTCAACCAATGCCTTGGCATCACCATGTTCGCCATAAACCACATCATCACTGTACATTACCAAAAATGCTTCTTCTCCCTCGACAAATTTTTGAGCAGATGCGACTGGTGAACCATTACCATATGGCAAGCTTGGGTCTTGAGTGATGATGGTAATTTTAGGGAAGTCTAATACTCGCTGTACAGGCTCGTAACGATCCAATTTACCTTGCGACTCAAGCTGCTTCTTGATCCGAATTACACTATTATGGAAATAATCCTCATAAATTGGTTTACCCTCTGGGGTGGCCACAATAATAATTTCCTGGATTCCAGCCTGTGTACACTCCTCCACCATGAACTGCATGACTGGTTTGTTGCCAAGCGGCAACATCGCTTTGGGAATAGTCTTAGTAATGGGTAAGTACCTACTGGCAAACCCAGCGTCGGTAATGATAGCTTTACGAACAATACTCTCTGTCATTTGCCTCCCATCGTGTATTACGAATAGTATTTAGTTTTATATCCTACGTACCGAAATAGTATACCGCATTCAAAAATTGATCTATACTGACTTAACTCAGCTGTGGTAAATCAAATTACTATATGTTGGTTCATCAAACACAACATCACTATTCTAATATTAAAACAATTCTCCTCTTTATGAGTTTAATCGGTGTTTTATTTTACACTGCTAAACCTATGGTATCGCAGTTGGGTTTAATCCAAGAGCAACAACCTAATGCTCAAGATCAGGAACCTGGCACTCAAGATATTCGCAGTCAAGCGACGACAAATCAGGAGCCAATTTTTGTTCTAGCCAACTTAACCTATCAAGATGACAAAATTATTTTGGAAAGCGTAGAAAAATTTGAAGGAATGAATTTACCACTTATCACTCAACCTAACCCAGAACTTATTCTAGATCAGATAGTTGGAGAAGAGATTGTCGACTCCATTCCTCTTAATTTTACAATTTACTATGATGGTGATAGGTCTGGGGGTCAACTTAAGGATAGTCTGACGATTGCTTTTAAGGTGTGGCCGAAAGCTCAACTGCAGATCAGGAAAACTGAAACAGGAGAAATCATTCCGCTCATTAATGCTCAACTCTTGTCGTCACCCTCCGAACCCACAACCATAATCAATGAAGATGAGTTAATCATTGAGTCAGTAGATTTGAATTCTTCAGATTTTGCCCTAGACGATCCCGATCAACAAGTATTGGGTGTTACACAAAATAACTACTCAAATAATATTTCATTTTATAACGGGCAAATTGATTTCGTTTTCGTTAGCTCCAACTACACAGATAGAGCAAAATTTGATCAACATGTGAATCATATCTTGCAACATTTGTTAACCTACAAACCATTCAATCAGCATAGAAATGATATTAAAATCAAGAAGATATTCACCCAATCAATTAACTGTAATATTCCATATGTTGGACAAACTCTTATCGAGTGTAATCGGACTGCTTTAGTACAGTTGCTTAAATACGTTTGGGTTGATAACGTCATCGTACTTTACGATTCCAATCAACCAGCTGGCACTGCTTACGACAGAATCGCTATAGTCTCGACTGACGTGGACTATCTATCTATAGCTGTTCATGAGCTTGGTCATGCATTCGGTAGGTTGGCAGATGAATATTTAGTAGATCATCATGCTTCTTCGAACACACAATTCGTCCTATCAAGAGCCAACTGCGATGTAGCCAGCTGTCCAAAATGGGAAAATATTGATGGAACGGATTGCTTAGCTGGTTGTTATTACCCCAACCTTTACCGCTCATCTGAAAACTCAATTATGAGACATTATTTTGAACCCGGAGGAAATGCTTTTAACCGAGTCAGTATTAATCAGATCAATCGGGAATTTGCCAATTTTCTACAAACCCCTCTGACCCCATCAGCCCCTACTCTTAGTTCAAGCTGTATCACCACACAAAATGGCCGACAGCCGATTATTAGAATTCAGTGGCCAGCAAATTACCAACAAGCTGTGTCTGTCGCTAATATTAGCAAAAACCCAACTTTCGATAAATTTTGGAGCAGCACCATTAAGAAAGTTGATCTAGTCACCGCTAACAACTCAAGTCAATATTTTCAAATAATTGCTCCAGCCAATTTTTTACCCCAATCCAATCAACCTGCCCTAAATTTATCTGAAAATACTCAATACTATGTTAATTTATGGAATGGCTTTAGCTCAAGCCCAACCCGTTCAATTCGAACGGCAACTTGCTCAACCGGCAACACATTGAGAGGCGACTTCAATCAAGACAACATCATCAATCTTCTGGACTTTAATGTTTTTGTTAGCGAGTACGGTAGAACCGGTAATCCGGGATTTACCTCTTCAGACATGGATAACAATGGTCGGATTGATATCCTTGATTTTAATGCTTGGGTAGTTATCTTTCGTAATGCCTCGTAGTGACGAACAGTTCAAATAACTTTTGTTGAGTCAATCACCAGACCCACACAAAACCAGAAGATTATTTCTTCCATAATTGAGATGACATTTGTTTGGGAGTGAAAGATATACAGTACCAAACACATCAGTATTGCCAAATAATATTGGTTTGTTGATCTTTTTTTAAGTGTTATTTTCTTGTATTTACTGAAAGCTATGAGCAACAAGATACTTATAAAAGCCAAGTAGATTATTAGTCCTGGCCAACCCGTTGCTACCAATATTTCCAACATGTGAGAATGGGCTTTATCCAAATAAACATCAAATTGCACTGGATATGGCCACTCTACATTTTTAAAAGCTGAGTCAATATTTGCCCAGCCCCAACCAATAATTGGTCGTTGCTGACTGGCTGACCACAGGTTATGGAAAATTCTTGGCCTACCTTCATAAGAATTAAGTTGTGAAACATAGATCCAGGTTGAGGTGACGAAGACTGCCACGCCGATCAAAACAATAATCTCTATTCTCAAGGCTCGACGACGAAAGGATGCAAATAATGTCATTCCAAAAAAAATGACCAAGGCCAGCGTAGCACCTGTTGATTGAGTCAAGATGATGGCGGCGGCGGCGCTGACCAACCCCACCCCCCTGAGCCACTCCCGCCGCCGCCCCTCATAACCCTTTTCAAACTCACCAGACCTAGCAAGCAAATTAGGCAAAAACCAAATAAAAGGCAAAGTTAACACCAAAAAGCCCGCCAAGTAAGCCGGGTGACCAAAACCGCCAGTCATCAGCAATGAACTTTGGATTACCCTTTCTGGCCAACCCCCCATCACCATTGCCCATTGCCAAACATGCATCAACACCAAACCAAGTGATAAAACTATTCCACTTAGAGCAATCAGCAACCATAACCACTGGCCCCAAATTTCTCGCCACCACAAGCCAATCATCACTACCCACATTGCTAGATGAGCCAGCGTCAACAAACCGTCCTGTCGATAATAATTTCCCCAAAAACTCTGGGCCGGGTTTTCACCCAACACCGCAGTGATGGCAATCCACCCCAGGTGCATCATCAATGCCAAGCCCAATAATTTGCCTGATCTGTCCAAGTGTGGAAAGCTGACGGTTTTCCCAACACGCCCCAACCAGTCCAACAAAGTCAGCACCATCAACCCCTCACTCCAAATATAAAATGATGTAACGCGCACTAACTCTGGAATCAAATCAAAACCAGTTAGGCCAATTACCCAACCTACTGTCGCCAACCACGACCAACCTAAAACCAACCAAGCTACAATGATTTTCTCTAATTGTGTCAACTTATAAACCCTGATCATTTTATTATTCAAAACAATTTTTTATCATTTCATGTTGACAGCCGCTCGATTCAAGAGTTAAGCTAGATGCTAGGTTCGTAGCTATGACTCGTGCGTTTTTAATGTTAGATTCATTGTAGCTAAAATTTAAACCGATTGAAGCACAGCAAAGATTTTGCGATGGACACAACACCCAAACTAAATCATTCTAAATCAAAATTTCTTGTTGCTGTCGAAAAAATTAGGCAATTACCTCCTAAACAACTTATTACCTTGGCTTTACTCGCCGCCTTTCTACCAAT
The DNA here is from genome assembly GCA_002305355.1 of Patescibacteria group bacterium UBA1388. GTDB lineage: Bacteria > Patescibacteriota > Microgenomatia > UBA1400 > PJMF01 > UBA1388. Next base: position 19,152 of record DBQS01000036.1, on the reverse strand, counting down.
GCTGGTCACAGCAGCATTGCATCAATTTTTCATTGATTCACAAGCTGTAAATGATACCCCACAACTTGCTTTTCAGTCTGATTCACAGTTAGCTGCAGAATCAAATTCTTTTGCCACGATTGAAACATTACCACCTGATTCGGTGCAATACCAAACAGACAATCCCATCGTCTGGAAAACAGAGCATACCTATCTTCAAGCTGATAGTTTCATGATTGAGTCAGAGGGTGAAGTATTTGTGGGTAACACTGATAAATTTTTAATCCATTCTGACCCTCCCACCAGTGGTGATCAAAACTACACTACTTTGGAAGTAGCGTGGACAGAAAATGATCAAGAAATGAGATTCTATGCCTACTTCTATAAGGATAGCAACACTTGGTGGACAAACGAATTGCGCACCTACGACTCGGTCAATCTTAATCCTGAATGGATTTTTTTTGCTGCTGACGAAGTTCCTTTTTTTAAAGGCAATCTTGGTCAGCCATATTCCCATCAAGGAGATATGATTTTAACATCTGCAGATGAACGAAGCAAGATTTTTTTCAAAAATATCAAAGTGGAAGCGTTTACTTCAGAAAGCGAGTCAGACATAGTCTGTGCAGCAGATGTTAAAATTTGCCCCGATGGATCGAGTGTCAGCAGGGATCCCCAAAACAATTGTATCTTTAGACCTTGCCCACCAACAAATCTTCCACCCGCTGATTTCAATCAAGACGGTTTAGTAGATTTGTTTGACTATCACATTTTAGTTGTCAATTATGGAGCCACTGGGTCGTATTACCGCTTGCGGGGAGATATCAATCAGGACGAAAAAGTGGATATAATGGATTTTAATCTTTTTGTGAACGCATTTAAATAATTTTGTTATTAAAGCAATATAAAGCAGTTATGTCTCAACACTTGAACTCACCATCAAAAAACAAGCTTCCTTGGCTGCAGCGCACTTCATCGATGCTCACCATGCTTGGCGTGCTGGTATTGACTGGTTTGTTGTTGTTGACAATGGTCGTTTCGCAAAAATCAATCCAAGAATCGCAGGATATTCGCCAAGAAGCTTCAGTGGTTGAAGGGAAAGTGAAGGTGAGCGCAACTTATCCACAAGAGATTGTGGTAGGAAAAGAAGTCGCAATTGAATTAAAGGTCAATACCAATCAAGTACGAGTGAACGGTGTGCAGCTAGTATTTGATGTGGTGACTGAAGTGGCTGATCAAATACAGATTGATGCAAAAGCAGATGGTTTACTCGTTTTATCTACAGAGGTTGATCGAGTTCAACATGGTTTCACTGCGGAAATAAAAGCAATTTCATCCAATCCTGAGAAACCTTTTTCAACAAGTGCTGCTACCACTTTTGCTGTTGTAACATTCACTCCCACCAAGACTGGTGAAATTACTTTCAATTTTGACACTGAGCGCTCAATAGCTCCCATTTACGATTCTCAACCGATAAAAGATGAGCTCACTCATGTGGCACCGATTACTGTTCAAGTAGGAAAAGCGACCACTGCTGATAAGAGGGACAACTTATACGCCAACACCAGTGCGTTGGCTGATCGTTTTCTCTTTTATAACCAAGATAGCAACGAACTGGTGAGTGCCGATAATCTGAAGATAGGAAATTTTTACATTGTCAAACATCAGGCAGAAATTAACAATAGTATCTATGACGAACGTAGCACCGACCCAACTCCGATTGAAATTGTGTTGCAAGCTGCTGATAGTGGTCTTGGTAAATCAAACTTGAGCTATAGCACGCTGCTCAGAGACAAAAACGCCACCAAAACAGACTTAGAAACAGTTTTTGTTGTTAAAGATGGCGATAATAAATTCACCGTCAGTCTTGATCATCAAAACGCTATTGATGAATCAAACGAAAATGATAACCAGTATAGCTTTACCCTCAGATTTGCAGATGAAGATGAAGACGACGAAGATGATGAAAATGATGAAGTCAGCGACACTTGCAACGAACGTTGTAACAGTAATAGCGACTGCTCCACTAATGAGCGTTGCTACGATACAGGTGTTGATGGCAAGCGCTGCCGGTTGGCAACCAACGTCAATAGCTCGGTCTGCCACAATCCTCCAGATCAAGGATTAAATAGGACGTGCAATGAATACTGTGCTGACACCAATGAATGTAGTGGCAACTTGACTTGTTGGTACAATCGATGTCGGGATCCTTACAATGTCGAGGACCCCTCCTGTCCTACTTTAAGTGAGAATCAAACCACCCAAATCAGAGAAGGGTGTAATGTTAGCTGTGCTGCCAACGCCGATTGCGCCAACAACTTGCGCTGCTACAACGGCGCCTGCCGTCTTGCAACTAATCCCAGTAGCACAACATGTACTGCTGCCACCGCCGGTAGATTAACTGCATCAACAACGACAACCAATAGTCGTCAAACTGCTCCACTTGCCACACCAACGGTCAGTTCAAGTTTGCAGCCTTCAGCTTCACCTTCGCCATCTGCCAGCGCTTCATCTAAACCAATTCCTACCCCCATTCCAACTATGACGCCTACCCCTCCATCAATAGACGATGAAGTAGAAATTGAGGAAAGCATGCTGGATATGATTTTAGGATCGGTGCAAGGGTTTTTTATAGATATTGCCGATTTCATCAGATCTGCAATCCCCGGTAGCGATCAAACACCTGAAACGTCTGCTCCAGAGATCGATTTCGATGCTGCTGAGTCAACTAGCTTTGCTCCAGAATTTCCAAAACGTGATTTTATGTCTTACTTGCCTTTTATCATTGTGGGTATTGGTGTAATCATGCTGATTGTGGTTGTACTTAAATTTTTGGCTAGTATTTTCTCCCCACACGATGATCGGTTAGATGATCTAGGGGAGAACCCAGACAGATTCGGCTCAACAACCATTCCTTGGCAACCTCCTCAAACTCCTCCTCAAACACACGGCCATGGGATAACTCCCCCGCTCAAACCTTCTGTTAGTGATCATGGCGTGACGGGAGGTATTAACAACCCTTCAGAAATTGAAGAGTTAAAACCAGACAACAAAAGTTAGTTTTCCTCCATGAGAGTGTTGCCAACAATACTCGTTCTATCATGATGTAATTGCTTAACATCGTAGGCGTCTTGCTTGGTTTTATTTTAAGTTTTATATGTTTGATCTTAAAAGTGTTGACGCAACACTTCACCAATAAGCGGCGGTTATTATGTGGAACTTTCAATTATTTCAGGTATTTGATAGAATATCGGTTCTATGTTTAACCCAGGATCTTATTTTCGTGAAGTGGGACGAGAGCTCAAAAAAGTTACTTGGCCTTCAAAAAATCAAACCATTGAAATGACCATTTTGGTGGTTGGCGTTAGTTTGATCATTGGTGCTTACATTGGAGCACTTGACTACATCTTTCAAAAACTCATTGCACAAGCTTTGTTATTAAGATAAAAGTAATAATTATGTCAAAAAAACAGACTAGTCAGAAAAAAGACCACATGAAAAAAACCCAAACCAAAATGGATCAAGATCAAAATTTAAATGACAAATCTGATCACGAAATGCTTGAACAGGCTTTGGCAAGTGGCGAAAAAATCACTCCCCCAGAAACTCAGGAAGTAAAAGTTGATACCCCCAACATCATTCAAGTATCACCTACTGAAAATAAAAAAGCACGATGGTACGTGGTACACACTTATTCCGGACATGAAAATAAAGTTGCTGAAACTCTAAAACAAAGAGCGGAAACACTTCATCTGACCGATAAAATTTCAGCTATTTTAATTCCAACTCAAGAAAAAATTCAAATTAAGCGCGGCCAACGTAAAACTGTATCTGAGAAAATTTTCCCAGGATATATGTTGGTAGAAATGGAATTGACTGATGATTCTTGGTTGGCAGTGCGCACCACTCAGGGAGTAACTGGTTTTGTGGGGGTTGGCAACAAACCCACTCCCCTCCCCAGACATGAAGTCGAGGCGATCAAGGAATACATGACGCAAGCTGCTCCTCAATACAAGGCAGATTATGTAGAAGGTGAAGCAATTAGAATTGTGGATGGACCTTTCAATGACTTTTTAGGGACAGTTAAATCTATTGATGAAGATCGCGGTAAAGTAGAAGTCTTAGTAAACATCTTTGGCAGAGAAACCCCAGTTCAACTCGACTTTTTACAAGTTAAGAAAGTCTAATTAATATCTAGACAAGATGTGATACAATTCTCGAGTTAGATGATCATCTTCAGCATGAAGGTTAAATATCGGGATGACTGAATTTGAAATCAAGTGCACAAGATAAATACAATTAAAAAAATATGGCAAAAAAAATTAAAACAGTTCTCAAGCTTAATTTACCAGCGGGCGCAGCAACACCAGCGCCTCCAGTAGGACCGATTCTTGGGCAAGCTGGAATTAACATGATGGACTTCCTCAAGCAATATAATGATAAAACTGCCGATCAACGCGGACAAATTATTCCAGCCGAGTTGACAGTCTATCAAGACAGTAGCTTCGACTTTGTCCTGAAATTACCACCAGTCAGTGCCATGATTAAGCAAGCAATTAAACTCAAGGTCGGATCTAGTAAACCAGGTATTGAAACTGCCGGCACGATGTCGATGGCTCAAGCCAGGGAAATTGCGGAAAAAAAGTTACCAGACCTCAACGCCGAAACTGTTGATGCCGCCACAAAAACTGTTATCGGCACCGCTCGGAGCATGGGTGTTGAAGTCAAGTAATATTAATATTCAACCGAAAATATTGCTAATATTTAACTATTAATTTTTTACATAACCGAAAGAAATTATGGGATCGCAAAGAAACGTTGACATGAATGCTGCCACCGATAAGATTAAAGTTGTAAAAGCAAAAGGTGTGAGTGCCGATCAGACTTCAGGTGACCAATCAACGGAAAAAAATACTAACAAAAAAACAAAGTCTAAAAAACAATCCGCGCGAAGTAAGAAATATGTTGCTACTCGCAGCCAAGTTGATAAAACCAAACTTTATGATCCGTTTGCTGCCATCGAAATGCTTAAAAAATTAAGCTACTCAAAATTTGACGGCACAATCACTGCTGATTTGTTGGTTCAAGAACTTGGCAATCAAGTCAACCTAACTTTCCCCCATTCGACTGGCAAGACTGTGAAAGTTGCTATCGCTTCTGATGCGGTTATTGCAGATATTGAAGCTGGCAAAATTGAGTTTGATGTCTTGATTAGCTCACCTGAGTTTATACCCAAACTGGCCAAGCATGCCCGCGTGCTTGGACCCAAAGGTTTGATGCCAAATCCTAAAAACGGCACCATTACCAAACAACCCGAAGAAAAGAAGAAAGAATTAGAGGCTGGTCAAATCACGCTAAAAACCGAAAAAAAGCAACCAGTGATGCATGTCAGCATTGGCAAGGTGTCAATGGACACCAAAGATTTAGTTGAAAATGTACAGGCGTTAATTGAAGCTTTGGGCAATAAGTTGCTCAAGATGACTCTTTCCGCATCAATGAGCCCGGGAGTTAAAGTCAAAATTAATTAATTTCATGCATTCTTCTGAAAGTTCAAGTGGAATTCATCACCGGAATTATCGGGATGATTGATTCATTGCTGAACAAATGATTGTCATCAGCACAGATCAAATCGGCGTTGATAATCAGGCAACAAGAGCTGAAGCTGGTTCATGTAATAAATCAAGCACAAACTTTATTGCCCCCATGTTGGTTGAGTCGGCCAAGTTAAGCATGACTTTTCATATTATTTGATCATCAAAAGAAGTTCCTCATCAATCACTTTAGCAATCAGCTTTGTTCTTAACTGAGGTACTATCTTGATAGTAATCTAATGCTAAAATTAAACACATGTGGAAATACAAGGCAAAATTGACCTTAATTGGCATTTTTTTCATTGCACTTATCCTCAGAACTCTCTGGCTAGAAACATTACCTGCAACCTTCTTTGTGGATGAAATCCTGAGCGGATATTTAGGGAAATACCTATGGACAAATGGTATGGATTTATATGGCAACCCTTGGCCATTATTGTATTTCAACAAGATGGGAGACTACTACATTATCCTACCGATGTACTTAGATGGAATCAGCACGCTCTCTCTGGGTCTAACCAGATTCGCAACCAGGCTACCAACTGCTTTGATTGGGGCTTTGGCTGTCTTTCCCATGTATGGTGTCGCCAATTTTGTATTCAAAAAGAAAACCCCTGCCCTGTTAGCTTCCCTCCTATTGGCAATTACTCCATGGCATATTGTTTTATCCAGAGCCACAACCGAGAGCGTAATTGAATTAACCATCGTGATGGCTGCCGTCTGGTCACTTTTAAAAAGCCGTCAACAACTGAGCTATCGCTGGCTATTCGTGGGGCTTTTGACATCTCTAATTAGTTACTTAATTTATCACACCGCCCGCATGGTTATCCCCCTACTCTGGTTGGGATTCTTAATCATTTTTTATCAAGACATCAAAAAAAATAAGCGCTGGTTATCGTTAGCTATTGTCAGTACTCTCATCCTATTTTCACTGACTTTTTTGATTAGTAGTACGTCCTGGGGTAGAGGTCGCTTTGAACAAACCTCGCTTTTTTCAGAACAATCGGGAGTGAGTATTCGCATGCAAGAAATGACCTATAATCTCGGCTCAGGTCAAGTATTACTAGCCAGAATTTTTCACAACAAGTTACTAGGTTATAGTCGAGAATTTGTGAATCAGTATTTTAGTTACTTCTCACCATTGTTCCTTTTTTCCGATGATGCCTGGTTGACAAGCCGATATGCAGTACCTGAGATGGGCCCCCTCTATGTTAGTCTACTGACCATGATTTTGGCTTATTTAATACCTAGTCGCAAAAAGCTTAAATTTGATAAAACTGCCATTTGGTTTGTTGGCTGGTGGTTATTAATCGCTCCGCTGCCAGCTGCCTTAACAGTGATCGAATCACCCAATATTCGTCGCAGCTTACTAATGTTGGTTCCGCTAGTTATATTGTCTGCTGGTGGCTGGTACAAGTCGTTTTATGTTAGTTGGGGAAAAATTTCACTTGGTCACATAATATCACTGCTACTGATTGGAGAAGTAATTTTGTTTAGTTACTTATATGTTAAACAAAGCGACACTCTAAATTCATTTTACAGGTCTGATGTGCAACCAGAAATTGCGCGCTATATTGCTGAGCATCAAAAAGAATCCGAATTATTCCTAGTTTTTCAATCAGATGATTTTCCACTTTATTATCTTTTTGAAACAAATAATTTTTCACCAGAGTTGGCCTCACAATTTCATTCCGGCTTGAGGATAGAACAAATTGATCAATTCAAACCTATGGATTTTCCATGCAGTGCTGACTTACCACCAGAATTGCTCATCGAGAAACCTATTAATACAATTTTCATAGAACCGGCAGCTTGTACAGTTGATAGCTTAAATTTCGAAGAGATCGATCGAATTTATGGTGTAAATCAGCTCCTGTATTACAGAGTTTTGAAGCGAATAATTTAAGCTCGCAACGATTTGAAGATGTAAATGCAAGTTATTTTGTTGGTGCAAGCTTGATACTCAAATACAAAGTTAGTGACTCCCACACAGCTTTTAGAATCACTTTTAGATTGGCGCCCGTTGGTTCACCCTTAAGCCGAGGATAATGTGCGACTGGTATTTCCTTGAATGTGACATGGCACTTTTTTAATTTGTAGAGCAGCTCAGCGGTAGTAAAAGCGCCATCGCTTTGCAAATGAATCGATTGCACCAACTCTCTTTTCATAAGTTTAAACGCACAATCAATATCTTTGACATGCAACCGATACAACAAATCAATGTAGAGCTTAAACAACCGAGTGTTGAGGGTTCGTTTCATGCCCTCTGCTCTTTTTTTCCGCCAACCGATGATAACTTGATAATTTTGGGTAAATGGTAACAACCGCTGAATATCATTGATGTCAAACTGCAAATCTGCATCTGTGAAAAAAATCCAATCATACTGAGCCGCACCAATACCAGTCTTTAGAGCTGCCCCATATCCCAAATTTTTTTGGTGTACCACTACTCGTAACCTGGGATATTTGTGTTGCAACTTCTTGATTAAAATTAATGTGTTGTCTGTACTACCATCATCAACAACAATTAATTCATAATTTTTTGCCACTCTTGAAATAACTTGGTCGGCTTGCATAATCAGTTCCGGCAAATTAGGGGCTTCATTGAAAGCTGGAAAAAATACCGAGAGCGATGAGAGTTGATTCTTCGCCATAAAAAATCCACTGTACTGCCTGCATTATTGACTGTAAATAGTTGTCACTCAACAGATCTGATCAACACTATTAACTAACCGCCTTAAGAACGATTTCTGACTTCTACACTTATCTGCTTGGTAAAATCATCAATTGACATGGTTTGCTGCTCACCACCTTCACGGCGGCGAATTGTTACCGTCTGATCAGCTGCTTCCTGATCACCAATTACCAACATGTATGGTATTTTATGCAGCTGTGCGTCGCGAATTTTAGCTTGCAACCTCTCTGATCGATCATCAAGCTCAACCCGAATACCTGCTTGTTTAAGCTGATCGAAAACTGTTCGACCATAGTCCAAATGCTTGTCAGTAATGGGTAATATCTGAACTTGGACAGGTGATAACCATGTGGGAAAAGCCCCCGCATAGTGTTCCAACAAGAATGCCAAGAAACGCTCGTGAACTGATAGCGGTGCTCGATGAATCACAAACACTTCACCGTTTTTCTGCCCATTTTCATCAATGTAGTTCAGGCCAAAGCGTGTTTTCGCCATAAAATCTAGTTGAATGGTGCTCATCGTTTCCTCCCGCCCAATGACTGACTTAAATTGCACATCGACCTTTGGACCATAAAAGGCTGCCTCATCATCTGCTTCCTGAAAAGGCACTTCCATTTCCTGCAATACTTCTCTCATCATTTGTTCAGAATACTGCCAATTTTCTGGTTCATCGATGTATTTTTCAGTATGTTTAGGATCCCATTTTGACAATCTAAACCAATAATCCTTTAACCCAAAAATGTCAAAATACCCTCGGGTGAGCTTAATCACCTCGCCAATTTCCTGTTTGATTTGGTCTTTCGTACAGTAAATATGGGCATCATTCATCGCCAAACCGCGCACCCGTAATAATCCAGCCAACGTTCCAGACAATTCATTGCGATAACAAGTGCCGTACTCGGCTAATCTAACTGGCAGGTCCCTGTAACTGAGTGGCTGGTGCTGAAAAATCCGGTGGTGGTGCGGACAATTCATTGATTTGAGAAAATACACCCCATCATCCATTTTCATGGGTGGATACATGCTGTCCTGATAGTATGGCAAATGACCAGAAGTGAGATACAATTCCTCCTTGGCAATGTGTGGTGTAATAACCTGCTGATAACCCGCCTCATCCTCCTTTTCTAGTGCCAACTTCTGAATTTCGTTCCGCACAATCACACCTTTAGGCAACCACATAATGAGGCCTTTACCAACCATTTCATCGATAAAATAAAGTTCCAGTTCCCTACCCAGCTTACGGTGATCACGAAGTTTGGCTTCCTCTTGTAAACGCAAATATTCGTCCAATTCATACTGACTTGAAAAGGCTGTACCATAAATTCTCGTAAGCATCGTATTTTTTTCGTCACCGCGCCAGTAGGCGCCAGCAACTGACAACAACTTGAAATACTTTAGTTCTTTATTCGGGTTTTCGACGTGACCACCGCGACAAAGATCAACAAAGTTACCCGACTTATATAAAGTCACTGCTTCACCCGCTTTAACAATTTCATCGATTAGTTCTAACTTGTATGGATTGTCAGTAAATCGCTCCTTTGCCTCTTGTGGACTAACTTCGATTCTCTCAAAACTCATCCAACTAAGCGCCAATTGCTTCATTTTCTTCTCTATTTTGGGAAAATCTTTATCGGAAATTTCCGCAGAAAACTCAAAATCGTAGTAAAATCCGTCTTCTGTGGCTGGACCAATCGTCAACTTGGTGTCTGGGTACAGCTCCAACACAGCCGCAGCTAATAAATGGGCGGCAGAATGCCGAAGCTGCTGTAAATACTCCTGATCCGTTTGATCAGAAGGTTGTATTGAAGAATCATCTGAATGCCGATGATCACGATTTTTTACCTGATTTTGATTGTGATCTTCAACTTGATGCTGATTGTTTGACATAACTTCCTTTTCTCTTAATGTTATTCTATAACGCTTTGGTCATCAAAAAACCCCCATTGTCGGGGGCTTGTCTGACCACAACCAAACTCCCGCACATTAGGGGGTAGTAGTTGTGGTAGTGGTTTGATATCTTCGGATCATAAATTTACTTCTCTCATTATACCAAAAAAATTAATAGAAAACCCAATCAAAAAAAACTTGACAATAAACAATAAGTGACAAAATATAGCACTACCCAAATTACATTTTTCTCAAATTTGATCGATCGCTTGTGTTTAAATAATCTCAAATAATGTATTGAAAAGGATGATATTACGAATATAAAAAATAGTACAAATCTAGTCAAGTAATCAATATCCTTAAAACATCTCTGTTACAGAAATAGTAATTCAATTCTTCATTATGTTTACATGGAAATCTACGCAAAATACTTTCAATAGCAAAGACAATTGATGAAAATTAAATCGCAGAAAGAACCAGTCTCCTGGTGAAATTTGTTTTTATATTTGATAGAGGTATTTTCATCTTTATTTTATTAAATGAGTTATTCTGCCTGTTTCCTATTAAAAAGCATATCCACATACTGGAATTACTGTCCTATTATCAGATGAATCCACTTGCTCCTTGTAGATATCAGAATATATTGAGTACTTTTTCCCAAAAATCCACATTGCAGCAGATTGAGATCGGTGTTGATCATCAACGTATTCTATCTGATAACTACTGAAAACTGGCCAATTATTTCGTAAATAAACTTTAGCCTCATTTTGGTCAGCAGGATACATTTGATGTTGTGCATGATAATCCTGCAAGGACTGTTCAACTATTGTAAATTTTTCATCTGCTTTTTGTTCAAGCCAACTATATAATCTGTCACTAACAGTTGCTGTGAGGAAGTACGTAACCATCACACCAAAAATCCAAATTGCCAGATGAAAAGCCACCCTGTGTAACTTTCTCCTTTTTTGCCACTCTTTCATGAGCTCATTTAATGAAACAAAAAATAGAACAAAAAAGAAAGCGAATACAAACTGTTCAGTCCTGACACTTATACTTGAGGGGCAGGTTCTGCTAAATTCGTATGGTAAATTCCACCACAATTGTGTAATAACTCCAACCAAAATTGAGAATAAAATCACCCAACAATCTTTAACGTTCATGATAATAATCATAGCAAGAAACACAACTAAGATTTAGGTAAATATTTTTTCGTGCTACACTTTTACTCATCATGAGTGTTCTTCGTCAAGTTTTTTCAATTATGATCGCCAGCTTTGGAGCATATGTGATGGGTTATTTGATAAATTTTTTTAGCTGTCGATTTATCCCTTGGGTTTCATGCCCTTGCTCCCAACAACTTTTAATTACTTTTGCTCCTCAGGTAGTGTTTTTGATAATTTTTATAATTAAAAGAAAATCTTTTTCCTTCAATGTATTGTGGATTATTTTTTTCACTATCGCGCCGCTACTGCTCATGGTTTTGTACCAGTTGATCACGAAGGGTGGTGGTGTGGATCCATTCTATTTTGGGATCAGCACTTGTTAGTTTTTTTAATTAAAATATCAACAAAAGAAAAACGACTAACATCTTCACGTTACCATCAAGATTGATCCTGATATCTCGACGGAAGCAGCTGCTCTATGGGAAGCACTTGCTTCGTAACTTGGTACTGACCAGAAACGGTGGGTTGCACTGAAACATAGCGCAAACTATCAAAAACTAGTAAATCACATCTACCAGGTTCTGTAGGGAAAACAGTATTGTATTTGAAAAATATGCTGGGCACTTTAGCTCTCCATGCCAGTTTGTTCTCAGAAGGTGGAAAATCACCGTGTTGTTGATGATAAGCAATACAAGCATTACTCAAGATCTGTTCCAGCTTAACCTCAATCACAGGAACATAGTGCTTAATTATGAGTAGTAAAGCAATCCCGCCAATAATTTTGAAAAATTGACGCCTATTGTCCTCTGGTGAACTGTTCGATAATTCTATTCTGCGTCTGCGTTTGACTTCCGCTCTTTCCAAGATGCTGCGCACACCAGTGAATAATACCAGGGTCATCAAAAGAAAATTCAAAACATTAACTAATGAAAATTGCGACCAATCAAGATATCCATTTCTCACGTCCAGAAATATGGAGATAACGAATAGCCCAACCGCGAATATGCCTGAAGCAATGTTGATTTTTGAATTTGTGCTCACTTCCCTAGTGTATCAAAAACCAGTTTACGCAAATACAGTTGCCTCAGATTAGGAAAGATAAGCCATTGCTACAGGTAATAACTGTGTACAACGGAACATTTCTTCTACCTGACTTCTGATAATTTTTGAGTTGTTCAGAAATAAACCCAGCGACAGAGTACCTTGGTCAGCGTTTGAAAGTATTAAAATTATCAACGTACCACGACTACAACTCTGTCGCCGATGATTCTTAAATCGTCAAGCAGGCATGGTTGGTGCCTCATCCACGGTACTTGTCCGTGAAACTGGAGTAATACGCTTGACGGCTAATTGATTGGTAGCGGGATCTATCCAGACCAAAGCACGGTGAATTTGCAGAGTTTGCTCTAATGCCCGTAAAGATTTGGCTGAATACGGTGATGAAAAACGAGTTGTTTCCATCTTGTTCCCTTCTAAAGCAAACACCGATTTTGATATTAAAAAACCCCGCTTCGTTGGCGGGGGTTGGTGTTTTGCTTCTTGGTTTAGTTTTTACCTTGCCACCCCCGACCAAAATACCTTCTTTTGAATAAGGCAGACAATGCTGCTGGTCAGAATGTGGCGGTTCAACATAAACGGAGCTCATACTACAACTGAAATAAATAAATTGCAATGCAGCGCAGATGTGTATTAATTACCATCGTCCGCTCTATCTCGCTCAAGAGCTAGCTGATGAACTATGCTACCTAGAAGAAATACTCGCTGCACTAGACAACGCCATAAATTCAAACAAAACACAATCAAAGAAGTGCTGGTGCAAATTTTTCCAACGTTTGATATAATTCACCTCGTCCAAAGACAGCGTGCAAAAAAATAAGTCACGCCGAGGAAAGTAATGACCAGCTTGATGAATAGTCGACTAGTACGTCGACCCGTCGAAGCAGCTGATCAATGACTCCTCACCTAAGGAGTCATTTTTTTCTCCTTTGAGATTTTTGGACTAGCTAGCTCCACTGGATGCTAGTCAGATGAGGTACGATAAATGTCGATTAAAAATCGAACGCAAATCAAAAAAAAGAAAGCAATATGCCAAGCAAACAAAACATCAAGCAAGTTGAAGAACTGAAAGAGCTAGTTTCTCAAGCTAAGTCAGTGGCAATTGTGGACTACGCCGGTACCACGGTTAACGATCAAGTCACTTTACGTCGTGAACTTAAAGCGGCAGGCGGCAAGATGATCGTCACCAAGAATACGCTGATTAATGTGGCTGTGGGTAAAGACAAGCTCCAAGAATCACTATCAGGCATGAGCGCCTTGATTTTGTCTTTGGAAGATGAGGTATCGGCTATCAAGGCTCTGTTTAAGTTCCACAATGATAATGAGAAGTTGACTATCAAGCAAGGTATTTATCAAGACAGGGTGCTCTCCCCTGAAGAGGTGGAGAACCTAAGCAAATTGCCGAGTATGAACGAGCTGATCGCCAACCTGATCAACCGTTTGCAAAGTCCAGGTTCGGGCTTGGTTAATGTCATGAAAGCCGGACCCAGGAATTTAGTTTACGCCTTAAAAGCGATCGCTGATCAGAAGTCTGAGTAGAAAAATAATCGATTGCATAAATTACCAAGTAACGAAAAACATAATCAGTAATAATTAGTGTCTTAATAAGCAACTAAACTTCAAGAAAGGAAAATATGGCAGAAGACACCAAAAAAGAAACTGTAGCTGAGGAAAAGGAGAGCAAAACTCTCTCAAAACCAGTGCAGGCAATTGTAGATAGCGTCAAGAAACTGACTTTAATGGAAGTTTCTGAATTAGTCAGCGCCCTCGAAGATGAGTTCGGTGTCAGCGCCGCCGCTCCGATGATGATGGGTGGCATGATGCCGGCCGCTGCCGGAGAAGCAGCCGCGGCAGAAGAGCAAACCGAGTTTGACGTCATCCTGAAGGATGCTGGTTCAAACAAAATCGGGGCGATTAAAGCTGTCCGTGGCCTCAAACCAGAATTAGGTTTGGGTGAAGCCAAAGCATTTGTGGAATCAGCTCCCAAGCCAGTCTTGGAAGGGGCCAAAAAGGAAGATGCTGAAGCAGCCAAAAAAGCTTTGGAAGAAGCTGGTTGCGTAGTTGAGCTTAAGTAAGCTTCAACCGTCAAAATGACTTCATTCAACCCCCCGCCGATGGCGGGGGGTTTTGTTTCTACAATTAATTTTTGGGTCCCATATCAATTATTAGCAATTGATCTTATCTATCCTCATCAATAGCTAAGATTATTTTGCAAGATAACTCAAGCAAGCTCACAAGTTTTCCACAATCAATTTGCTATAGGATTTATTTTAAAATGATATAGGTCTATGTTGTGAATAACTTTGAACTATTCATTTTAGTCTCAAAATAACTCATTTTACCCCTTGACCGACTTATAGATACTCTGCTACTTTTGTAGTTGTAAAGCTCACTTTTGTCATACTTCTCACCGGTTATGGAGTGACTGCCTTTACACCAATAATTATTAGTAGTAATTGCATCCATAACTGGATCATAGACCCTTGAAAGGAAGTCTTGCCCATGATCAATCAGTCCAACCCTGAACCAAGTATCAATACCAATCGCACCCCGATGGCCTATCTTGATGATAGTGATGAAGACAAAAAAACTGGCCGTGCGGATGATGCTAGCAAACTGGACATTCACAATTTGCCAGATTTGCTTACCGTTCGTGAAGTCGCCGATTTACTCCGTGTGTCTCCCCTAACCATTAAACGCTGGGGGAAACGAGGCAAGTTACCCGCCATTAGAATCAATTCCAGAGGTGATCGGCGCTACAAAAAAGAAGCCGTTTTGTGGTTACTCGGCATCACTCCAGAGGAAGAGCAACCAAGTAGTTGAATTTCCGGCTTTGACGAAAGTCAACTACAGTGCATCGTCCGCCAACGTGTAATGGGAGCAATTAGAGGTAATTAAAAGTAATAGTCAGGGTGGCGGTCGAGATTGGTGAAATCAATTTTTATTGCGGATATGTCTGAACTCAATAAACACCAATCTTATATACTCTAACAATTTCAGTTGTCTTTTGAAACGATGTGGTTGTTGAATAAGTCTGAACAGCCATTCTAGACCAATTTTTTGTATTAATTGGGGGGCTCGTTTGATTCTGCCTAGCAGAACATCAAACGAGCCCCCCACTACCATCCCAATCTTTGTGCCAGCCTGCTCTAAAACCCGGCGATGCTGAATCAACCAAGCTTCTTGATATGGAGCACCAAAAGCCACAAATACAATATCAGGCTGTAATTTTGTAATTGCTTTTTCCAACAACTGTTCTTCCTCGGCGGTGGGAGCCAACACATCTTGATAGCCTTCATGCCAATACCAATGCTCAAGTTGGGTAGGTAAAACATCCACCGCCGAGGCATGACGCGCAACCACCTGCTCTTCAGATAACAATTGGTGTATCGTTAGGTTGAGTCGACTTGTCCCGAGTGCTTGATAGGCGCTGGCTACCGACCAATCTTGATGCTGATAATCCCGACCACCTATGACCAATACTACCTTACTCGTGTGCGCTGCCCAAATGAGCAGTCTTGATACAATATCGATGCCAGTAATTCTCTCTTTTATGACGGGCTGCCCAAGAAGTAAGGATAACAATTGGGAAGCTCGCACAATCCCCACCCCATCCGGCAAAGCATAGTCTGCTGACTTAATATGATCTAGAAAGTTTGAATTCTTTCGGGACTCGACGATTTGTTCCGGGTTAGGTGTGACCACGGTGATGAGCTGATTGGCGCTAGACGTGTGCTTGATCAAATTAATTAGCAGTTGGTCACGTGAACCGCTAAAGAAGCTTATGCCAAATAATTTACTTGAATAATCAATACTTTTCATAATTTACCATCAAAACGTGTCTTGACGTCTACTCGAAGAACACCCATAGCATTTTACCTGTTTTGGACATGAATTGCAGCCACCCATCTATTGAGTCGAAATTTAGCGCAACTAAGTTGCTTTATACAACACCCAAAACTCCATTCATCCCTTAGTTTCGCTTTTTATTTGGAATTTACTTCATCAAGCTAGTTTACATGGATATGTTAATATCCAAATAATCAATTGTCTCATCGCTTCCAATTTAAATTTTTCATCATTAATGAACACTTTTATACTTGGGTAAAATTAATTTAGGCTCACTTGATGATCTTTCATTAATTAGTCAATTTGATAAACTTATATTGTTTTCTATGATGATACTTAACTAGCTCAAAAAATGATCCAAAAACTAGTGAAAATCGTTAAAAAAATGGCTTGCCAATACAACTCGCTTTCCCGTAAACACCACCCCCTCATTTTTTAAAAGAAGTTGTTGCTTACCAGATCCTCCAAAAACATAAGCGGCGGCAGTTGCACCATCATGGTGCACCACCCTGTGGCATGGATACTTGAGAGGATTGGTATTGGAATGCAAGACACGACCGATTTGCCGAGGGTTGATTTTCAGCATCCTAGCCAATGCACCATATGTAGTTACCCTACCCAAAGGAACTTGCGCTACTAAATCCAAAACTGCGGACCGAATTTGCTCGTCTGTTGGCATATGAATCTGGCTCCTTCAAACGACTCCCTCAAGTAATTCTCTCGTATCACTCTCCCATTACCTCCCCATTGCCTCCGTCATTACTTTCCCTCATTACCTAACAAATTTTTGCTTCAAATACAATAAAGTAACACAGCCAGGGCATAAATAACCGGAAATAAATTATTGCTCAAGAAAGAGTTCTGCATCGTAATTCACCGCACAAAGGCAATTTATACAGATTGCAGCTTCCTCAAAGTTGCAATACAAAGTTGCAATGCATTAAATAAGTCGCAATACATTTTGCTCTTAGGTTGCGCTAGGATACAATACAATTATGCCAGATGCCAAGCCGTCCATTATTTCCGTCTCTGCGGACAAATCTACAACGACCACTCCCAATGGAAGAGCAATTATTCAATCTCATCTTGATCAACACCTAGCTCCACAGCAAATCATCATCTTTGGCCTTGGTCGTGAAGGAATCTCAACCTATCACTTTCTACGCACCTTCCTGCCAAATAAAATTCTCTGGTTGGCTGATGAGAAAGCTTTGCCTCAGCTGGGCGATGAACTGCAAACCATTGTTAAACAAGACCATCACGCCCATTTTCGGCAAATTAATCGTGATGCAACTGATAGCCTAGATAACATTTCAAAGATCGTAATTTTCAAAACTCCGGGTGCCAAAACAGAGCTACCATTCATACAAAAACTAATCAATCGTGGGGCAAGGCTCAGCTCAAACACTAATCTATGTTTTGAAATTATCGACCTCTTACCCCAGCAACCGCTCACCATTGGCGTCACGGGTACTAAAGGCAAAAGCACTACTACTAGCGTGATTCATCATCTTCTACAATCCAATGACTTTCCTGTCTGGTTAGCAGGTAATATCGGTAAACCACCATTGTTTACCCTCTCTGAAATATTACGGGCGGAACAGAACAAGCCACAGCAACCACACACTTACAACGACCAATCTCGTCAACAACCAATCATCGTTTTTGAACTATCGAGTCACCAATTGCGAGAACTACACACTAGCCCTCAGATAGCAGTTGTTCAAAACATCACTCCAGAACACCTAGATTATTATCCAAATTTTCAAACATATCAAAAGGCAAAGAGTGCAATCACCAAGTATCAAAAGGTAAAAGATATAGTCATTTACAATCCTGATTTTGTAGGAGCTGCGACCATTGCTAAACTTTCGAAAGGCAAGCACCTGACCTTCACGATTTCTCCTCCGTCTTCATTAATTTCCTGCAAGCATTCCCATTTTGAAAAACCAATTGTTTATGCCAATCAAGACGCCATTTTTTACCAAAATGAAACAGTGATCAATCGCGAGCATATCCCGCTCATTGGTGAGCACAATTTACTCAATGTGATGCCTGCAGTTATTATCGGACGAGAGTTGGGATTAACCAATCAACAAATTGCCGCTGCTATTAAATCTTTTCAACCATTGCCTCACCGCCTAGAAAAAGTGGTTGAAAAAAATGGTGTCCTTTATATCAATGATTCTCAAGCTACCACGCCAGAAGCGACCTTAGCAGCCTTAAGCAGTTTTAACGGCCGCACCATTCATCTAATCGCCGGTGGATCAGACAAAGGGGTGGATCTGCAACCAATGGTTGATGCGGTAAGACAGCATCAAGTAAAAACATTGCTCCTCTTTCCCCCCACTGGTCAAAAAATTGCCGAATTAGTGGCTGCTGCAAATCAAGAAGACCAGACAAACTCAAAAGTTGGCCAACCCCCACCTGCAGTGATCCAGGTCGCTTCAATGGCAGCAGCAGTTAGTCGAGCGGCGGCGGTGGCACAACAAGGCGATGTAGTGCTTCTCTCGCCTGCGTGTGCTAGTTTTGGGATTTTTCAGGACTACCAAGATCGGGGAAATCAATTTAAAAAGTTTGTCCGTGATCAATAATTTAATTACATCAATACCGAATTTTTTGATCATCACAAGCGAGATGGTATATAATACAAGTAGTATTAAATAACTCACAATCGTACTTACATCTAAAAAGGAGTACCAAACATTTGTATGCCAATCCAATCAGAAAATCAAAGCCTCACTGATCCAGATAATGAACAGTTTACAAATCCTTCCTTAGAAGCTCAAATTGAGGAAGTGATAGCAAACATCCGTGCTGCTCACCAACGCGGTTATGATCCAACACCTTTGTATGCACAACTCTTCAAACTAGTTGATCAACAAAAAGAATTGATAAAAACACACCAAGATTTTTAAAACGATTTTTCGGATTT
>DBQS01000001.1:11878-31564 GCA_002305355.1 Patescibacteria group bacterium UBA1388 | reverse complement strand
GATCATAATGACACTAGGTTTTTAGCCAAGAGGGCATAACTCCTTTATGGGAGATCTGCTTTATTTCCAAAACTTACATTGGCGTCCATCTATTGCGATAATTTCATCTCCTAGTTGGTTGAACAATTACTGGCGTGAGCAAATATATTCAAGAGATCTATTCAGTAATCAGTACTTTCAATTGAAGTTTTTCCTCTTTTAGTTCGCAATCATGCAAATAACATGATTCTGGGCAATCAAACTTGAAATTAAGCAAAAGCAGATTTGTTAAGACCGCGTTGTGAGAGTTTGCGCACAACGTAATGAGCAGCGTGTTCATGAGGTAAAACGATAACATCACCGCCCGTTGAGCGAAGGACTTCTTTTTCCTGATATGAGTTGGCAAAGATGATGATCACAGCCCGGTATTTATTTGCTCGAAGATGTTTAATTAGCATCACGTTAGTCTCTACAGAGGGAATACTGGAGATGACAACTTTGGAATTATTTAAAGGTAAGTCAGAAATGAATTCTTTATCACTAGCGTCACCGAAAAAATATTCTGCGCCGGTAGGCTGAATTTCATCCTGAAGATCAGGGTTAAGATTTACAAACCCAATTGTATAGTCCATTTTTTTGGCGAATTTAATAAAGATTTGGCTTGTCCGTTCACAACCGAAAAGCATTAGATCCAATCGTTCTCGTTTGTTTCTTTCTAAATGGTTGTGTTTTTTGAGTTCCAAAAATGTCAGCCAACGATCGACTCGTGGATAAATTTGGTCCGAATACAATATTAGATAGGTTGAGCCAGCAATGGTGGCGAGACCAACTAAAGTTATCATCGTCAACGTTTCTGCCGATAAATGCCCCAGCTTCATTCCCAAAGTTGCTAAAATTAGTGAAAATTCACTGATTTGAGCGACAGTGAGTCCTGCCATAAAAGACGTTTTTTTGTGATAGCCCAATAAATTCATGATGATAATCACAATTACAGGATTGCCAATTAAGACAAATAGAGAGAGCACCACGACTGGGATAATTAAGTTTCCAATTGAGCCAAAAGTCATGCTTGAGCCAAGATAGATAAAAAAGAGAATGATGAAAAAATCTCGGAGTGGTCGGAGTCGGGAACTCATTTCATCTGCAAAAGGTAAGCCAGATACAGCGACACCTGCCAACAACGCTCCAATTTCCACTGACAAACCAACTAAATGAAACAAAGCTGCTAAACTTAATCCCCACGTAAGTGAAAAGACAAATAATAATTCTTGGCTCTTACTGACAAAATGAGTTAATTTGGGCAACAACCAATTCATTAAGATAAACAATCCGAGCAAGATTCCAAGTGATTTTAAAATGAGCAAGGCAATGGTGGGCAGAACTGCCGTATTTTGATCAGAAAATGAAGAGACAATAATTAAAATAATGGTAGCAATTACATCTTGCACTAATAAAAAACCAATCGCAATTTTGCCGTATAACGATTGGGTTTGACCATTATCTGATAGCAACTTCAAAATAATGATCGTGCTGCTAAAGGTGAGGGCGATGGCCACGTAGAGAGCTGAAAGAGTAGGAATATCCAGCATTAAAGCAATTAAAAAACCAAACACTGAAGTAAAAAGCACTTGTCCCACACCAGTAATAATTGACACAGATCCAACCTCTTTAATTACCTTTGGACTGAGGTGAAGACCAACAATAAATAACAAAATGGTAATGCCAAACTTAGAAAGTAGTTCAATCGTATCGTGAGAGTGAATGATATTCAGTGCGACTGGTCCAACCAAAATACCAGAGAGAATATAGCCAACCACCAGTGGCTGCTTGAGTAGTCTGATTACCAAGGACACCACTAGTACTACCACCATGACCAAAGTTATTTCAAGAAAGATTGTCATCCTAACCGATCATCAAGGTTTATTGATATAGTTTTTCAGCGTATTCCTGCAACATTCGTTTGGCAGAGAAGCGCTCCGCCATTTTGATGGTTTTGAACATTTTGTCGATCCATTTTTTTGGCAATCCATCTTCGCGGTCATAGTATAAAGGGACAATTTCTGTTTCCAGCAATTGGTAAAGATGCTCAGCAATGTGTTCCTGATGGAGGGTCCAGCCCAAGTCCTTCCAATCTACCTCCGCTGCCCAGCCATCAGGGACAGTGCATTGCAAGCCACCATTAGCAGCCGACTTCATGCCGCTGGTACCGCTTGCTTCTTTGCCAAGTTGAGGTGTATTCAGCCATAAATCTGAACCTTTAACCAAATGTGCTGCAATTTCAATATTATAATTTGGGATGTAGAGAGCGTTGCCGGCTAATTCTCTAGAAAGATAATGAATAATTTCTTTTAACATTGATTTGCCAGCCGTATCACCCATATGAGCTTTGCCAGAAATGAGTAGTTGCACGGGTCGTTCTTGATTTTTCAAGATTCGACGGAGTCGTTCCACATCTGCAAAGAGTAATTGCAGCTGTTTATAACCGGCCAGTCTTCTTGCCCAAGTAATTATCATCAAATTTGGATCAAAGCCAAAACCAGTTTGTTGGTGCACAAAGTTTGCAAGATTGACTTTTTCTAGGTGATGGGCCTGCCATAATTCAGCAGGATCACTGCCCGCGGCTGGCACAGCACTCGATTGCCAACTGGGAAAATGCACACCGTTTGTGACGTTCGTCCAGTGATATTGCGGCCAATAATCTTCAGATAAACGAGAATGTAATTGGCTAACTCCATTTGCTTTCTTTGAAACATTGAGTGCAAATCTCGTAATCGCAAAAGTTTGAGGATCTGTTTCGATACCCACACTCAGCAATTCTTCCAGTGAGATATTCATTTTTTGAGCGTAGTACCTGGAATATGTGCCCACCATCTCCATCGGGTAGCCCATATTACCGGCGGCAACTAATGTATGGTTGGTGTAAACTGTTTTTTGAATAGCAATTTGTTGCGCAGAGTAATAATCGATACCATGATGATCCATTAATTGCCTGATTAGTTGCCAGTGTAGAAATGCCGGTCGACCTTCATTCAGATGATAAATACTGGGATGAATGTTAAGCGCGGCCAATAACTTCACGCCACCAATTCCTAATAAAAACATTTGCTTGAGTTGGGACTCTTGCGTGCCAGAATACAAAATTTGCGTAATACTGCGTTCAGGCAACTGGTTTTGATCAGTTTCTGAGTCTAGTAAGTAGAGTACTACTCCGTTCTTAAAAGTTTTTTTCCAGCATCTTAACCACACTTCTGTTTCTGTTAGTCGAACCTTAACAAAAAGTGGCAATTCATCCACGTAAACATGTTCTAAACCGGCAGACAAGGGATCAAAATTCCAGTCTTCATCAATTTGGTTGCCATGTTCGTCAATCCGTTGGCGCATTCCAAAACCTCGGTAAAGGAGACCAATGCCTATCATGGGAAAATTATCATCGGCGGCTTGTAAAATTGTGTCACCAGATAAAACACCTAATCCTCCGGCATAAATAGGAAGTTGAGGATCAAAGCCAAACTCAGCGCTAAAATATGCTACAGGATTGTGATGTGATACAGTTGGGAGTTGATTGTCTGGCAAGTTCATCATAAAAGGATACACCCCTCAAGCTTTAATCTCTAGAATTACAATTTGCTCAAATTTTTGCTACAGTAGTAATACTATCGTAGATTTGGAATGTTGGAAAGCTATGGATCATAATCAAATTATTACTCTACTTGGGGAAGAAGCTGAATATTTGTTAAATCACAAATGTGAGAAGATTTCTCGGGAAAAAATATACCATCCCCATGCGAATCTTGTGCAAGATGTTTTCGGATCTTCTGATAGGTCACCCCAAGTAATTGATAACTTGAAAAGGTTATATCAAACAGGTAAGTTGGCTAATTCCGGATATTTGTACATTTTTCCAATTGATCAGGGCATTGAGCATACCGCAGCTTATTCTTTCTATCACAATCCAGATTATTTTGATCCAGAAAATGTGTTGTTGACTGCTATTGAGGGAGGCGCAAACGCTATTACTGCTCCGCTCGGATTATTAGGTTTGGTAGCCAATAAATATGCAGACCAAATTCCACTAATAGTAAAAGTGACTCACAATGAATTAATGACTTATCCCAACAAGCATCATCAAGTACCTTTTGCGTCTGCTCAACAGGCATACAATATGGGCGCTATCGGGGTTGGAGCAACCGTATATTTTGGTTCAAATTTGTCGACGACTGAAATTCAAGTTGTGAGTGAAATCTTTGCTGAGGCACATCAGTTGGGCTTATTTACGGTCTTATGGTGTTACCCGCGCAACGACGCATATTATCGGGAAGATGGTGACTATAATCAGGCGATCGATTTAACGGCGCAAGCTATCCACTTGGGCGTAACGATGGAAGCCGATATCATTAAACAAAAATTTCCCTCACCCCATCGCGGATTTCCCGCGTTACAGTATTCAAAATATACAGACGAAATGTATGACGCGCTTTTGACCGATCATCCCATTGACCTGCTACGCTATCAAGTATTACATGCTTATGGAGGACGGATTCCTGTTATCAACTCTGGTGGTGAAGCTGGGGAAGATGATGATTTAAGAGAAGCAGTGAGGACCGCTGTGATTAATAAGCGGGGCGGAGGATCGGGCTTAATTATGGGCAGGAAGGTGTTTAAAAAGTCAAAACGCGAGGGGATTTCATTGATGAATGCAGTCATGGATGTTTACTTGGATTCAGAAATTACGGTAGCCTAAAGATATCAGTTCAGATCATATCCTCCCGATAGTTTGTATGATCACGCCGAGTGAGATTTGTAGATCGGTTTTATAGCTGTTGTGGTGAATAATGATTCTTTAATCACAACAATTAGAGAACAAACGAACCTTTTTGATAAATGACTTTTTGTGTCCCATCAGTGAGGATGGCAGTAACCGTGCGGTTGGTAGTACTAACAATATCGGTGTGTTCTGCCGAGTTATTGTAACCCATTTCTGCCCACTCTGGCTCAGTCACCTTTTTGACGTCTCCTCGAAAACAATCCCGATAAGCACTCCCAATTGCGACGTGAGTATTGCCATACTGGCCGCCCATGTTCTCGTCGTAGAGTGTTTCTGCCATCGGGTGGGTGATACGTGACATTTTGCTGTCAGTTAAAGAAAACTCGCCGAGTTTATTGGCATTCTCGCTTTTGAGCATCTGCTGCAGAAAATCATTTCCGACTTTGGCTTTGGCGTAACTTACTAGGCCGCGATTGAATTTTAACTCAACTCCTTCAAGCACTTTTCCATAACGATAAACTGGTTGATTGAACTTTATCCAACCCGATGTGCCGCGCCAATCTGGAGAAGTAAATAATTCAAAGCTAGGAATATTACGATCAGCGCCACCGCGCCAGATGCGGTTGGCGCCCAATTTAATTTTGAGGTCAACGTCTCGTCCTTTGATATGCAGCCACTCAATAGACAAATTGTTGAGTTTATTTTTAATAGAGATTTGTTTCTTTTTTATTCTTCGCCACTCACTGATCGGGTTTGCCTTGTCAAGAAAACAGGCTTGAATAATTTGCTGCCAGTACTCTTCTAGCGTCAGGCCAACAATTCTAGCTTTTGCTTCAACACCCCATAAAGCAATTGTCCAGGTAAACTTTCCCTGGTTTTCTTTTTGGATTAACCAATCACGATATTTTTTTTTGGCATCTCTGGCAGCAATGATTTTTTGTGGTGGCACCCCTGCTAATTCGAAGGGGTCTGTATCGGCAATAATGCCAATTGAGTGATCAATTAAATCGGCCCGAGATTTGAGATGTAGTTCTGGAAAGAAAGTCAGCTGTTCTTCAGAAGCAAGCGTATAGTAATCTTTATCAAAACCAGTGGGCAAGATACGCAGCAGCACATGTGCGCCAGCTTTCAAAATAGCATTTTGAATCTCCAAGGCAAGCGGCTTGGCAACATCTGGAATTAAACACTGCACGACCTCGCCGGTAGCTATTCCTTCGTCTTTGCCGAGGGCAAAGTTGACAAGCAACTCAGCATATTTTTGCAAAATCACTTGTGGTGGTTGATAAACATCGTTTGTTTGCATTGAAAATTAAATGGTTTCAATTGAGACATCGAGTTTACCATACTTCTCATTGAGAAGCTGCGCAAGTTTGGAGGCAGCTTGGCTGCGGTGGGAGACAGTATTTTTTTGTTGAGTGGTTAACTCTGCAAATGTTTGTTGAAAGCCATCAGGTACAAAGATTGGGTCATAGCCAAAGCCATGAGTGCCTCGCTGAGAGTGAGCAATTTTTCCTGGCATAATGCCTTCTACACATGATTCAAACTGAGAATGCGGATCAAAAAAACAAAGCACAGCTACGAATTTAGCACGTCTTAATTGATGATCGGCCAATTTTTTGAGCAAGGCCCGATTTCTATCTTGATCATTGCCAGCATGCCATCGAGCTGAATGAATACCTGGAAAATTATCTAATGACTCTACTTCGAGTCCGCTATCATCAGCAATCGTGGGCAAGCCAGTTTTTTCGGCAATGACTTGGGCTTTGAGGGAGGCGTTTTGTTGATAGTTATCACCAGTCTCTTCAATTATCAAACTGTCAAGTTGGGGGAAATCGGCCAATGACTTGATTTTGAGCGGGAGATATAGTGACAACAACTCCGACAACTCGCGCACTTTTCCCTTATTTTTGGTTGCAAGCACGATCGTCATAGTCAAAATAGATAAGACACAAGCACTGCCTTTAAGTTATAAGCTGAGTATTGAATTAATTTCCACCACCCAACATGCCTCCTAAGCCACCGCTCATTGATTGTAATTTCTTGGCAGCGGCCTCCTGTGACTTTTTAATACCTTCATTCAAGGCATCAATTGCTTCTTGGCTGGAAATGCCTTGTACTGAAAATTGTTTAATCTTTTGATCACCAGAAATAACCACCACAATATCGCCTTTTTCAATCCTAATTTCTTCTTTAGATAATTCGTCTTGCATCTGCTTTGCTTGTTGGCGCAGCTTATTAATATCTCCGAGGGCTTTGAATGGATTAGCCATAAATCTCCTTATCGTTTTTAATAATTAACAGCTCCAAATGCAAGCAGCATTGTACTACATCAGGGCCTCGACTGCTAGTTTTTCCAATTTGTCTGGCAGAGTAGGCTCAGTTAATTCAGCATCTGCTGGCTGTTCATTTAAAACGCAATTAATTTTAAGAGGACCTCCATAGGCGTTGGTAATGAGCTCATTGAGTGTTGATTGAAAACGGGGTTGGGCGAGTTGCTCCTGATGAAAGCGGTAATAAACGCTTAAAGTGACTTCACCCTTGTCACCAGCAACTGGGTGGGCAGATTTAAGGAGTGTGGCTAAACTAAAATTATCTTTTGCTACTTTGTCAACAAAGCTCGACCACTCTTGACACAACTTAGCACCGTTACCAGTTAAGACATCGATCTTTGAAAGAGAAGTGGAATGATGATGGTCGGCGTGTTTAATAGGTTGGTTGTTATTTTGCGATTTACTCATTTTTGATGTGACTTGACTTTGGGTATGGTTGGAAGCTGATTGATTACTTGTTAATTTCTTATTTTTTGTGATCAAGTTAGACGTAGCTGTTTGGGAGGATGAATTTGAAGAATTTGAGGAAGGAGGTTTTTTATGAGTTGCTCGATCGATAATTTGTAAAGCTTTGAGTTCTAAGCGCAAAAATGGGATCGCTGCAGGCAACTCAATCCCTGGTTGAGAAAACTCATCTAACAAAAACCTCAGCACAGTTTGAGTTACTCTGGGATCTAGAATAGACAGTTGCTCTTTTTTTAGCAATGATTTGATTAAAGAACCATGTAAATATGCAATTAAGTTTTTATAAAATAAATCTGGCGCGACGCCTTGTTCACGAAGATTCACAAATAAATTAACAACTTCCGACGCTTGCTTTTCTAAGATGATAATGATTAATTGCTCTATGTATTGATCTAAATTACTTCCTAATAATTGTTTGACTGCGTTCAGATCAGCTTTGTCCAAATGGCTAATCATTTCTAAATATTTCACAGCGTCACGAAAGCTCCCGTCAGCCTGGGTGATGACTTCTTCAACCAAAGCTGGTTTCAGTCTTAGTTTTTGATCTTTAATAATGGGGTTGAGAGCACTTAACAATTCATCATGAGTAGCTTTGGTAAAATGAACGATTTGGCAGCGCGACCGCACTGTTGTTGGAACTTTGTCCAATTCCGTGGTAGCAAGAATAAATACTACGTGAGGAGGAGGTTCTTCCAACATCTTTAATAAAGCATTAAAAGCTTCTGTAGTCAGCATATGGACTTCATCAAGGATGTACACCTTAATTAAGCCATCAATTGGGGCAAGTTGGATTTGATCTTTGAGAGCGCGTATGTCATCAATCCTTCTATTACTTGCAGCATCTAACTCTTGGACAAGGTATGATTCTCCTGCAAAGATATGTTGCGAGCGCTCGGTTTGTGGATTTGGCTCCAGTAAAGGCGCAGCGGGTTTTTTATGTTCAAAAAAAAGGCTTCTTATGGCGGCTTTGTTTTGATCATCATTAAGCATTGCCCCTAAAATGCGTGAGGTTGAAGTTTTGCCAGTACCTTTAGGACCTGTAAAGAGAAAAGCTTGCGGAAAACTAGCTGCCTTCATCAACTGCAAGAAGTAATTCCTCACTTTGATGAGGTGTAAGTTCGATATTTGCTGAGGTCTGTAATCTCTATTCCAACTCATATTGCTAACATACTGAAGTTATGTTGTTCTGCAAAGGGGCGTTTTAGGCATCATCATGATGATAGCCTAACAAGTGCATAATGCCGTGTTCAACATAAAAGCAAATTTGGTCGTCCACCAGTTTGCCATACCTCCTTGCAGTTTTAACTGCCTCTGGAAAACTAAGTACAATATCCCCCAAATGTGGTGGCATATTAGTAGGTAAGGGCACATCGTCTAGTTGGTGTTTTTCATGTTGAGGAAATGACAGCACATCGGTTGAACCTTCATGAGCGAGTTTTGATTCATTCAACTCCTTTATTTTTCTAGCACCAACAACCGAGATATCAAGTTGGGCATTGGTCACATCATGCTCAGTGAGAAATTCCTTCACTCGTTGTCTGAGTAGCTTGCGATTGATAGGATACCTGGAACCAACGAACAAATTGATTTGAATCATACTATAAATTGTTACAAGCAATTACTGCCCGCTGACAAGCCTCAAGGATGGCTGCAGCGGTTTTAGGATGTGTTTTAATCCAATCACAAAAGTCCTGATCTGATTTTACAAACGCGCGAATTAAAGTCTGTTGTTTTTGGGTGCTATTATCTGCCAATGCTCGCTGTATTGTGACAAGATAAAGATATCTAATCAAGTGGTACGCCTCGGCAGAAGAAACTTGATCTAAACACGAAGCTAGCTGGTTATTGGGCAGATTTTCTTTTAAATACTTTATGTATGGAAGATTGATCATATCGAAATGCAACATTAAAGGATTGATACTATAGAATTAAATTTTTATTTTTCCCAGTTTAGTTGTGTCTAGATTTTGGTTCACAAAGAATACTATGGCTTTACCCATGTTTTGGGGTGACCAGAAATTACCTTCTCTAATGAGACGAGGGGAACCGCCAAATTGATATTTGTTGTTGGGGTGGAAATAAATATTATGTACTCTGGCAAGCAATAAGATGCTATCTGATGGGTTGATCACTAACATTTGGTGGTTGATTAACCGCTTGCTCAGTTTTTGAAATTGAGTACGCCAAGATTCTAAGTGAAAAAGTGGTAGGCCAACTAAGTATTCATCCTGAGAATCATATCGAGATTGGCCGTTTTGGTGTTGCCACCCAAAAAAACTCCTCTGTGAAGAAATACCTGCCTCTTGAATAAATAATTTTTTTGATAATGAGTCAGTTGGTGATTGTTTAAGGTGAGGCAGTGCTTCGATTAAGCCCTGATAGTAAGGGAGAGTAATGTCTTCATAGGAAGAGCTTACATCCAGCTGCAACCAATCGGCAAGTTGTTGTTCCAGATAAAGAAGTTCATCTTTGCCAGCAGTTTGTGGTTGCTGACCTAAAGAAGATAATTTATCTAAAATGACTTGTTTTTCTTCAGTTGAGAGTGAGTATTCACTCCGCTGTGTATCGGCGTGAAAAGGCTCAATTTGTTCTTCGGGCTGGCTGACGGTTTGTTGTTTGTTGGTCTGATTGGCACTAATTGGGGTGGGTGGGGTTAGTAAACGCTCATTTAAAGCCGTCAAAATTAGATCTGCTTGTCGAGGGTGTTCAGACTTAAGTTGTGACTCAATAGCCAAAACTTGCTGTTGCAGTTTTTGCAAGTCTAAACTTTTGCTGGCAGATATGGGCAGTGATGATGACACAACCATAGTATACAAACATCATCTTTGAGCGACTAGCAGGGAAACGTGGCAGACTGGGGTGAGGCTAATGGATAGTGCCGTCTATACAAAAATAATATCCTTATTCAGATCAGTGCAATTTGCTTGGCCTGCTGCAGCCGGCGAAGAACTTCTCGTTTATCAAAAACGGCCATCGTAGCAAACAAAGGTGGTGTGTACTTCTCGCCGGTTACTGCTAAACGCAAGAGCATAAAATATTGTTTTTTTTGCCAATTTTGCGTAACTTGGATATTTCTAATTGAGTGCTCGATTGCCTTGTCTTGCCAATTTTCAAGCTTTTCAAGCCAACTGATGGTTGTTTCCAATTGGGCGGCGACAATCTTAGGAGTGGTTTTGTTCAGTAGTAGCTTTCTGTCTGGCTGTTGGTTTCTATAAAAATAATGTGTCAATTGTTCAAAATCCGCAAGTTTCACTAATCGTTCTGAAATCAGGGGTAAGATTTGGTCAAATTTTGCAGCTGGGAAATCAGCCGGTATAAATGGTCTTAGTCTATGTTTTAAGCTATCAGGTGACAGTTTTCTAATATAGATTCCATTCAACCAATCTAATTTTTTAAGGTCAAACACGACTGAGTTGGGATTTAAATCTGCTGGATCAAACTCCTGGATATATTCTTCAAGAGTCAAGATTTCACGTTGGTCTGCTGGCGACCAACCCAGGATCATAAAAAAGTTTAGCATCGCTTCTGGCAAATACCCTCGGTCTAAAAATGAGCGGGCAGAGACAGTACCTTTTCGCTTACTCATCTTGCCTTTGCCATCTGGATTTAAAAAGACAGGCACATGTGCAAAGATTGGCATAGGCCAATCAAAGGCATGATACAACAACACATGTTTGGGAGTAGAGCTAATCCACTCATCACCACGCATCACCATCTTAATTTGCATTAAGTGATCATCAACTACTACTGCTAAATGGTAGGTGGGATATCCATCAGACTTTAAAAGGATTTGATCATCAACTTGGTTAGAGTTAAAAGTAATTTTACCCCTAATTAAGTCAGAAAAACTGACAACTTGATTGTCCGGCACTTTTAACCGGATAACGTATTGTTCACCCTGTTCAATCTTGTGTTTAACTTCTGCTGGTGTGAGATGGAGACAACGACGATCATATTTGGGAGGTTGGTGATCGGCTTGTTGTTTTTTTCTCAATGCTGCCAGCCTCTCTGATGAACAAAAACAATAATAGGCTTGACCTCTTTGGACCAATTCCTCGGCGTAGGCTTGATATGTTCCTAACCGTTGAGATTGAATATATGGTTCATAAGGACCACCTTTATCTGGACCTTCGTCCCAATCAAGGCCATAGTCGCGAATTACTTGCTGAATTTCTTCAACAGCCCCCGGAACTAATCGTTGTTGGTCTGTGTCCTCAATTCTTAAAACAAACTGGCCGCCCATTTTTTTAGCATACGCATAATTTTTGAGGACAGTTGCCATGCCCCCAACATGAAGCTCGCCGGTTGGACTAGGTGCCATCCTGGTTCTCATACTCATTTTACTATTCCTTAAACACTTTGAATTAATGGTGGCTATTGTACACTTTCAGTCGAATTTGCGGTCAGTGCTGGGACGTAAGCCACAAAATCATCGTCACCAAAAAAAATGTATATCGGTTGCAAGTATTCCTGATAAATAAAACTTTCATAGTAACCAAGTGCCACTTTTCTAATCACAGCGAGATCAGTATTTCGACTTGCTGGTCTTGCCACATAGCCCTCTCCAGATTGAAGAAGCTGCCAAGCTTCAGTTGTCGATCTGAGAGGATAGGTGGAGCGGGTCAAATAATCAATGGGAAAATATTGAAACTCAAAGTGGACAATACTAGCATTCCCGCCTTGGCCCGATAAAATGGCATGAATACTTCCCGTTTCCGCATCGGCTGTAAAAACCGAAAACTTGTCTTCCAAGGGCGAGCGATTAATATCTACTTGTACGAAGTCAGCATCTGATGGTGAAACTGCTTCCGTTAGCTCACCGGCAATTGCTTTTAAGAACTTGACTTTGCCAGATGAAGTAGCAACATCGCTGGGAAGTAATTGGGTAGTGTTTAAAAATCCCTTAACTTGATTAACTGCTTCAAATTCAACCGGAATTTCCACATCCAAAATCAACTCTGGTCTAGATAAATAGTCTGTTTTATAAACAAAATTGTTATTGACAATATTCAACTCTAAAACTGATTGTAAAGGCGATTGCTTGCGAAATCGATAAGTACGGGGATCAATTGACTCTGGATTGTTAGTAAAACCATACTTTCGGGCAATTTGGATGGCATTATCAGCATCGAGGAGGCTGGCAGCTTTTTGAGGCATAAAATACACATATGCTCGATCGCCAAATTCTGGCAAGGTGCCAGTCTCTGTTTCTAATTGATAATTTTTGGGTAAAGTCAGTTCATCTTCGTCTGGGAAATCAATCGCAGGTAATAATCCAAAGCCCATTTCTGGGGGTGGTGGCGCGGGTGGATGAGTGGCGATCCAGTAAGCAGTTAAAGCTTGCAAACTGATACGCCCGACCATTAATAAAACCACGCCGATTGTCCCAAATTTCACAACTTGTCTGCCAATGCGAGTGGCTTTTGTTAAGTTGAATCCAGTGTCATCTGTTTGAGCCATAACTTCATTGTAGCCTAAATAGTGGGAGCTTGTCATTACGCTGAATAGGTCACAACACATTCCGGAATGACCACAGATGATAAGGTAGTGATAAAATATCTAAAATTCGTAATGAAAATTCACATTTTAACGCTTTTTCCGGCATATTTCTCGGGAGTGCTTACAACTTCAATGATCAGTCGGGCGATTGCTCATCGGGCAGTGGAAGTTGAAGTAATTAATATCCGGGATTATGCGTTTGACAAGCACCATGTGACTGATGACCGACCGTTTGGTGGAGGTCCTGGTATGGTGATGAAAGTGGAACCAATTGCGCGGGCATTGGCAGCGATCCAGCATCCACATAATCAGCACCTGACAATTTTAACATCAGCTCGCGGAAGAAGATTTTCTCAACAATTAGCTCATGATTATGCAACCCTAGATGATTTAACAATAATCTGCGGACATTATGAAGGAGTTGACCAACGGGTGGGTGATCACCTGGTTGATGAAGAGGTACGAGTGGGCGATTATGTGTTAACTGGCGGGGAACCAGCTGCGAGCGTAATTTTAGATGCGGTGACCCGTTTATTACCGGGCTCATTAGGCAATGATGCTAGTCACAACATGGAATCTCATACTTATCCGGGACTTGGCGGATATCCCCAGTATACGCGGCCAGAGAAGTTCCGGTCTTGGCGAGTACCAAGTGTGTTGTTGAGTGGTCACCATGCTGATATTGCAAAATGGCGTCACCAACAACGGAAATTAATTGAACAGTCATCAGAAGAAAGCTGACGTAACTGAGAAGTATGTTGGCCTGTGATAATCAATAGTCGGTATATCTTGCAGTTCTCTTGGCTGAAAATTAATATTTGTAGACTTTGCGTCAGGTTTCACGATCAAATGAAGGCGCTCCGAAATCAACGGCTTTAAGGGCTTCCTTCACAGTGAGCAATTTAAAATCGAGTAATGACGCCAACTTGTGATTATCAAGTGCAGTGTTCTGTTGATAAGGACGGCGGGCAGTTTGGAGATAGTCTTTCAGTTTTCCAGCTTCAACTTGATAATTGTTGTCTAAGAGTTGAGCGATCTGTTTGGCGAAATCAAAATTATTCCAGGATTCTCCACTGCTTGCATGATAAAGACCTGTTGTGTTCGTTCGTAGCACCCACACAATCACGCGCACTAAATCCTCAATAATAGTTGGTCCGAAGAAGTGGTCGGCGAATTGGGGTGGCAAAGTATGTTGTTGCAGTTGGTGGGCAATAGCATGAACGATGTCGAGCTTAGTAAATGGATCTTGGCGAAATGGTTGATCAATTCTAAGGATTGTCCATGGGATGCGAGATTTCATCACTACTTCTTCCGCCTTGGCTTTTGTTTCACCATACCATTCGATTGGTCGCATCAGATCATCCTCAAGATATAATCCTTCTTTTTGACCATCAAAGACATAGGCAGTGGAAATATGGATTAAGTGCTTTTGAGTTTCCTCACAAGCCTTGACAACATTTTCAGTTCCAAGCACATTAACGCGGTACGCGCTGCCATTTTTATCTCCGGTCTGTTGCCAAGCTCCAGTGACATCAGTGTAAGCGGCAAAATGAACGAGGTGAGTGGCAGCAGATTTTTGAATTGCAGGCAGTAGTTGTTCATAATTTGTAATGTCAACTGGATGAGTGGGGTGTGACACTTCAAGTGAGGTGCAATTATATTGGTTACCAATCGTCTGCACGAATTTCGATCCGATTAAACCACCAGAACCAGTAACAAGAACTTCTGATTTCATGTCATGCCCATCTGGTTTTTATTATTAGCCTTTACTCAATTCCCAAAGATCTGCTCCAAATCTATCCCAGGGTAGACGTTGCTCATCCGGAGCTTGGGGATTAAATTGTTGATTAGTGGCATAAAATAAAAACATGGTCTGATGGTAACAATTTTTCACCCCATGAGCGACGCCAGCGGGAATTCTTAGCAGACGAGCTTCACCACCACCTAAAACCAGACGCATGTGTTGGTCAAAAGTAGCACTCCCTTCTCGGACATCATGAAGATTAACTAGCAGCCTATGGGAAGGTGGAACAAACCACAGATCATCTTGGTGTTGATGGACGTGATAAGCTTTCACGACTGACGGATACATCACCGACAAACTGACCTGTTGAACTTCAAAAGAGGTTTTTAAACCTTCAACCTGAGAATCACTAATTCGAAAAATTTCTAAAAAATTACCACCATCATCGGTGTGTAATTTGAGTTTGCTCAATTCCACTTTATCAATCATGGGCTTGGCACTGTAATCTTGAACAGTTATGTCTGGTTTGTACTTAGTATTAATTGACATATCATTCCTTATTATTTTAACGTTCTTGATACTGTTTATTAAAATATGCGCGATTTTGACTTTTCAATTTCCGCCACCAATCTTGGTTTGCTTGGTACCAATCAATGGTGGCTTCGAGACCTTCTTCTATAGTAACGAGCGGCGACCAATCTAGCTCTTGATGAATTTTAGACCAGTCAACCGCGTAGCGCAAATCATGACCAGGCCTATTTGACACAAACTCAAACATTGTTTCTGGTTTATGCATCAGATTCGCGATTATTTGAATCAGCTCGAGGTTGCTAATATCAGTGGTGAGACCACCAACTAGATATGTTTGGCCAACTTTTCCCTGATGAATTATTTGATCAATTGCATGACAGTGATCGGTTACAAACAACCAGTCGCGAACATTTTTACCGTGACCATAAATTGGAACTGGCTTGTTGTCAATCAAGTTTGAAATCGCCAAACTTACAAATTTCTCTGGAAATTGATAAGGTCCATAGTTGTTGGAGCAGTTGCTAATGGTGTATGGCAAACCATAAGTGTCACCATAAGCGCGCACCAAATGATCGGAGCTTGCTTTACTTGCCGAGTAGGGACTGTGAGGATTGTATTTTGTATCTTCGGAAAATTTAGTAGTTGAATCCAGTTCAAGGCTACCAAACACTTCGTCGGTGGAAATATGGTGAAAATGATTAACCCGATGTTTTAATGCTGCTTTAAGTAAAACATGTGTTCCGAGGATATTAGTTTGTAAAAATTTGTCAGGTTCTAAGATTGAACGGTCAACGTGTGATTCGGCAGCAAAGTGAACCACGAGATTAATACCTGCCATTATCTTGTCAACTAGTTGCGCATCACAAATGTCACCTTTTACAAACTGATAGTTATTTGCAGCCTCTATATCAGCTAAGTTATCTAAGTTACCGGCATAGGTTAGTGCGTCGAGATTAATTATCTGGTCCTGAGGATAATGTTGTATCCAGTGATGGATAAAATTTGAACCAATAAAACCTGCCCCGCCAGTCACCAATATTTTTCGAGTTGAGGGTTGATCGTTCATATTTTTTTTGACTTACTTAATTATACCGAAATTATTCAAAATTAAATGCTTCCAGACTCTGACGGCGACTTCCGAGCGATTTAAAAATCAGATATGTCAACATCTGGAGTAATTTGTTCAACTGTTTCCATCTGAGTAAGTGAATTTTGACAAGTTTGATATTTGCTTAATAAGCGATTGGCAATTCTTGCTTCATTACTCATGCGAGCGTGAAAATATCCTGCCAATATGGCAAGCCCTATGATGATTATTACTAGCAAGCGGTTGATGAAAAGATAAGAGAATGGTTGAAATTTAGACTCTTTAGACATCGCTTACCTACTTTTTACCTTACATCGATTTAATAGCCAGCTTATCATAAATTTCTTGTTTAAAAAGCTCCATATCTCGAATTGAATAGATCCATTGCCCTTGGGTGGATGCCATGGGAGGATGTTCAATCACTCCATTTTCTTGATCAGGATAAATTGATAAATGATGGGAGCGTAATTCAATTTGATCTCTTATAGGGAAAAGTTGCTTTAGAAAAACAATCACATCTAATAAAGAAATTTGTTGAGTTAGATTCTGATCATAAATGAGATACATTTTGGCAGCGGTGTCTGGGTTGAGTATCACCGATGGTTTGGATAACTTGGTTATTAAGGCAGTGATGATAGCCTGTTGTCTTTCTGAGCGATTAATATCTGTGCCAGTATCTCCCTCACTATTCCGACTACGCGCATATTCTAAAACACGACTTCCCGACATATTCTCAATCCCTTCGTTAAAGGTGATCGTTTTGTAAAGCTTGCTTGGGTCTTGTTCTTGTGAGAGATCAACATCATCTCGAGGGAATTTGGGATCGGTAAAGCCGGTCGTGACACTGACTTCAACTCCTCCTAGTGCATCAACCATTTGGCCGAGTGTTTCCAGTGAAATAATTAAGGTGTAGTGAATGGGTATGCCGGTCAACTCAGTAATTACCTCATTTGGAAAACGTTCGGGTTGATCAGGATATTTCTCTAATCCGTAATAATAAAGAGCATTGATCCTTGTTTGATAAGCATCGATCCATAAATCACGAGGTAAAGAAAGAAGATTAATTGAACCTGTACGAGCATTGAGACTTACAAGTAACATACTATCGGTTAACACTGGCGCATTGGGTTTGTTGGCAACGGTGTCGGTACCAAGAACTAAAAAGTTTGAAACTTGATCGCTGTGCTGAACATGATGTGTCTGACTTGATTGAAAAAGATGGGCGACATCCGACCAATTCAAAGGAACTTGGTTTAAAAATTGATTTACTCTGAAGTACGCAAAGCATCCCATGACTAAGATTGTGCAGACCATCATCATCATCAAGAAAACCAATGCTAAGGCAGAAGCTTTGATGAAAATTGATTTAAAACTGAAAATTTCTACCCTTTGTGATCTGGTGGGAATACTTACTGTCTTGGAACATTCGTGATCTATTGTCGTTTGGGGTGATTCTGTCATCTCTGCACATTATAACCACTGATTACGCTACAATACTATTGATGAAGCGATTTTTGGTGATTTTAGTACTGGCTGTAATTGTGTTTGCGGGGTCTTGGGAATTACTGCAACCAGGCATGTTGAAGACACATGATTATGTTCATGGGGCGAGAATAGCAGAGTTGGGGAGAGGATTGCAAAATGGTCATTTTCCTGTCCGATGGAGCCAGAACTTTGGTTATGGGTACGGGATGCCTTTATTTGAGTTTTATGCACCATTACCCTATTACGTAGGCGCATTTTTTTGGTTATTGAGCATACCTTTAGTGACCAGTGTCAAGCTGTTGTTTTTGATCTGTACGATTGGGACAGCATGGGGAGCTTATTTACTTGGCAAAGCACTTTATGGCAGATTAGGCGGTTTGGTAGTGGCAACTGCCATCACGCTCGCACCATATCGGGCGGTCAATTTATTTGTGCGGGGAGCATTGGGTGAAGCCTGGGGAATGATGGCGGGCATCTTGGTTTTGTATGGGTCAGTCTTAATTCTAAAACGTGTTCGGCATGGGTGGTGGGTATTGCTGCTAAGCTTAGTTGGTCTTTTTTTAAGTCATAATTTGATGACACTGATTTTTGTTCCATTTGCGCTGTTATTTGTGGCATTGTGGTTAGGATTTAATTGGCTTGGGGTAAGACTTGATTCTGAGAGAAAAAAGATTGCTCTAACGTTCCAGCAGCGGGTGAAGGCAGACTTAAGAGAGTTTTTGCCCAAGTTTAGCAGCGCTTACACTTTGGCAGCTGGCCTCGCTGCATTTTATTTATTACCAGCTTTGATGGAAAAACGGTTTACCATGGTAGATGAGCTAATCCTGGCTGGATATTTTGATTATCATCTGCATTTTATATATTTAAGACAATTGGTAACTCCATATTGGGGATATGGTGGATCAGTTTGGGGACCTGATGACGGTATTTCATTTTTTCTTGGGTGGGGGCAGTTGCTGGGTTTAATGATCTCTAGCTGGCTTGTCGGACAGCAAATATGGTTGCAGTTGCAGCGAAAAGATTATCAAAGACTGCAACTTGTTTGGAAACACGCTTTGTGGTGGACAGGATCAATATTGCTTGTGATGAGCGTATGGTTTGCAACACAAAAGTCATTGGTTGTTTGGGAAAGCACAGCAGCATTGCGCTATGTACAATTCCCGTGGAGGTTTATGGCCGTGAGTGCTGTTTTTTTAGGTCTCATGATAGGTTATGGCTTTCGTCTTCAAAAAAACTTCCCCGTGAGGGTGTTGCTCGCGGGGTTGCTCATCTTTTTGATGTTGACTAACTTTCGCTATTTCAAAGCGGAGTCAATATTACAACATCCTGAAGAATTGTATTACGAAGATGAAATCAGGATCCAATCTCAAATGAGCGGTATTTTGCCAGATTTTATGCCTCTGGATTTTAAATTAATTGGTCAACCACCTGGTCAATATTTCACTTGTGAGCCAGCCTGTGGTTTCAATAATGATGACAACTTTTCCGACCAAGTTTTAATAAACAGACCACATCAAAAGTTAATGAATCTTAAAATGGAAGAAGATGGCCGGGTGAAGTTTTCCGTGGCTTATTTTCCTGGTTGGATAGCAGAAGTTGATGGACAAAGAGTACCAGTCATAGTTAGCGAGGATGGTTTGATTGAAGTTTCAATGCCTGCAGGAGAACACCTGGTTGGAATAAGTTTTTCATCTACACCTATTAGAAAATGGGCTGATGCGATATCTATTGTAGCACTGATGATGTTGATTGGAATTTATTATCGCTCAGGTCAGCGAAGGATTGAATCATGAAAGTTAAT
>DBQS01000001.1:0-11858 GCA_002305355.1 Patescibacteria group bacterium UBA1388 | reverse complement strand
CAAGATTATGTGGCGCATGTAAAACGCCAATCTGTTCGGGGAGCCGCTTCATTTTTTCTTAGAACTGTATTATTACAAGCCATTGGTTTGGCGACAATTTTTATTCTCAGTTCCTTTTTCTCTCCAGAAGACTTTGCGGTATATGGGATTGTGGTGCAAATCATTGGTATATTAGTATTTTTTTCCGATATTGGTTTAGCAGCAGCATTGATCCAAGCAAAAAGTTCACCCACAGAAAATGATTATAAAACCGCATTTTCTCTTCAACAATTATTATCGTGGCTGATTTTTGGGATTTGTGTGTTGATTGCTACTTCAGGATTTTTGGTTGACAAAACTGGAGCACAGACGGCAAACTGGATTTTATTAGCCTTGGGATTCTCGTTTCCATTGGCTTCCTTGAAAACAATTCCCGCCATTCAATTGGAAAGGGAATTGGATTTTTCTAAATTAGTGATTCCACAAATTGTTGAACAGCTGTTGTTTAATATTATTTTGGTGGCGCTAGCATGGCAGGGTATGGGAGCAATGTCATATGCCCCAGCCATTTTGATTCGTTCCATAGTGGGAGTAGTAGTGATGCATTTGATTAGACCTTGGTGGCCAAAATTTGGTATCCATCCTTCGTCTGTCAAAAAGTTGCTTGGGTATGGAGTTAAGTTTCAGCTAAACGATTTATTAGCGAGGGTTAAAGATAACTTATTTTTCCTTGCCCTCGGTTTATATTTACCGCTCAAAGATTTTGGCTACGTACAGTGGGCAAAAAATTGGTCAATGTATCCCTATAACATGACGGTACAAAACGTGATGGCGGTCACCTTCCCCACATTTTCCCGTCTCCAAGGACAAACTCATCTGTTGAAGCGAGCCATTGAAAAATCATTATTTTTTATTTCTTTAGCAATCTTTCCAATCTTAATTGGAATGTCGGTGTTTATTTATCCTTTGGTGACATTGATTTCCCAATATAACAAATGGCAGCCAGCTGTGTTAAGCGTCATCATGTTTACGTTGAGTATTTTGGGCAGCGCCTTATCTACGCCCCTCACAAACACCTTGAACGCAATTGGCAAAATTTCGACCACCCTCAAACTAATGGTGTTCTGGACAACTCTCACTTGGGTGCTAACTCCTCTTTTAGTGATCAGGTTTGGATACCAAGGAGTAGCAATTTCTGCTTTAGTGATCAGCCTCACATCGGTAATGCCCTTTTGGTTTGTTAAAAAATACGTGCCAATTGAACCGTGGGATCAAGTTTGGCGGCAAGTTCTCGCGAGCCTTTTAATGGCCATGATAGGAGTATTGGGAATGCCCTGGTGGCTAACTAGTTTACCGATGATGATGATAGGTATGATCTTGACAAGTTTAGTCTACTTAGTGGTTTTAATCTTAACAGGGTATCAAAAACTGAAGTTTGAAGTTCGCTCAATTTTGCAACATCGGTAAAGTCCTTGTACGATGGATATGATACGAGAGGTACTTATGGCAGCAACACAGCTTTCGGTTGTAATCAATACCAAAAATGCGGCAGCCACGCTTCAGGAAACATTGACTTCTGTGAAATGGGCAGACGAAATCGTGGTGGTGGACATGTTGAGTACTGACCAGAGTAAGAACATCGCCAAAAAGTTTACTGATAAGATATATGATTTTAAGGATGATGTTTCCTATGTAGAACCTGCCCGAAATTTTGCATTGAGTAAAGCCACTCACCGTTGGGTGCTAGTGGTGGATGCAGATGAAGTCATTCCGAATGGATTAAAAAAGAAAATTAAAACTTTAATTGATCAAAATCCCGACGTGGCGTGTTTCTACATTGCTCGAAAAAACATCATTTTTGGCAAGTGGATTCAAAAAACAGGTTG
The DNA here is from genome assembly GCA_002305355.1 of Patescibacteria group bacterium UBA1388. GTDB lineage: Bacteria > Patescibacteriota > Microgenomatia > UBA1400 > PJMF01 > UBA1388. The sequence goes on along the minus strand of DBQS01000001.1, from coordinate 9,993 downwards.
GTGGCCAGACTACCAACCACGACTTTTCCAGCGTAACAAAGTTGAGTGGCAAAACCAAATTCACAGTCAACCTGTAATTGAGGGGCAAATTGAATATTTACCAGTTGCAGAAGAGGTTGCCATCGTACATCACAATTACCGCTCTGTGAGCGATTATCTCCAGCGTTTGGATCGATATACAACCATTGCCGCTAAGGACGCTCGGATCGAAACCGTGATTCAACCCAGCCAACTCATTGACACCTATCGTCAGGAATTAATGCGTCGCTTATTTGCTGAGGAAGGGATCGGCGAAGACGTACAAGGGGTGGCGTTATCGTTTTTACAAAGTACATACCAGTTAGTGTCAAAATTGAAAGTTTGGGAAAGTCAGGGTTGTCCGATGAGCAACCAATCGCAAGCCGAAATATTAAAATCAATCGATCAGCTGCAGCGTGAGTTAGGATATTGGTCGGCTCAGCAAAAAGCACGTAATTCCCAAGGACTTGTCAAGAAATGGTGGCAAATACAAAAAATATTTAAAAAATAAAATAATTAGTACAAGGTTGCAAAAAAGATCGCAAAAGTAGTAGGTTTATCAGGTATATAATATTTCAATGGCAGAGGTAGCAATCATTATTGTCAACTACAATTCAGCCGCACTCACGTCGCAGTGCTTAGCTAGTTTAGTTGAAGCCGACACACACCTCCACCCAATTCAAGTGATTGTGGTGGATAATGGATCTAATACTCAATACAAACTACCTAAAAAGCTGCAGAAATTGAAATGGATAGAAGTCATCAGGAGCGAGTCTAATTTAGGTTTTACGGGTGGTAACAACTTGGGAATTGAATATGCGATTGAGAAAGAGTCAGTTGACTATGTGATGCTGCTCAATAATGATACAGTAGTTGACAAGCAGCTCTTTAAGCACTTAGTGAATCATTTAGAAACGCATCCCGAGTGTGGCATTATTTCCCCAAAAATTTATTTCCAGGCAAATAGAGAATACTTTTTAGACAGTTATCATTCGGCAGACAGAGGTCGAGTGATTTGGTATGCAGGTGGCAGCGTGGATTGGCAAAATTTAACGGCATTTCATCGCGGGGTTGATGAAATTGATCGAGGTCAATTTGCCGACCAAACAATTTCAGATTTTGCCACCGGATGCTGCTTACTATTGAAGAGAGAAATTTTGGAGAAAATTGGAAGTTTAGATGACGATTATTTTCTTTATTTTGAAGATACAGATCTTTCCATGCGCGTTAGAAATTTGGGTTATGAAATCCATTACTCAGACCAAGCGAAAGTATGGCACCTTAACGCAGGGTCAAGCGATGGGGTGGGATCAAGTTTGCATCAATATTTTCAAAACAGAAATCGGCTGATCTTTTTTTTCCGATATGGAAATTGGCAGGTGAAGTTGAATGTAGCACGAGTTGTTTTTCAGTTATTTACATCTCAGCACTATCTTGATCGTAAAGCAGCTCTGCATTTTATCCTTCATCAATGGGGAAAGCAACCAGTCATATGATTAACCAGCTCGCTATGACAGCGGTTATTATTGCGAAAAATGAAGAATTAATGTTGCCTGGATGTATTAATTCCTTGCGCTGGTGCCAAGACATATTATTGATTGATAATGGTTCCACAGACAAAACTGTGGAATTAGCTGAGCAATTGGGTGCGCGAGTGATTCATTTTCAACATTCTTCGTTTGCTAAATTGCGCAATGATGCAATTAAGCATGTTTCTACCGATTGGCTAATTTATCTTGACGCTGATGAAAGGGTGACGCCAACTTTGGCAAAAGAAATTGGGGTGACTATTGAAACGAAAAAAATAACCGCGCTAAGTATGAAGCGCAAGAACATATTTTTTGGGCAAGAGTTGAAGCATGGTGGATGGGCAATGGACCAAGTTACTAGAGGATTTCATCATTCTGCTGCTGTGGAATGGTATGGAGATATTCATGAAAGTCCGCGGTATCAGGGTAAATCTCAAGTTTTAAAATCAGAGCTAATACATTATTCACACCGGGACGTGGCATCAGGATTGATGAAATCAGCAGCTTGGACACCAATCGAAGCAAAATTGCTTGCTCAAAGCAAGATTCCGCCTGTGACTGTTCGTACGGTTTTTAGAAAAGGTGCCGGAGAATTTTTCAGAAGAGTAATCAAGCAACAAGCTTATAAAGACGGTCAAGCGGGGATGATGGAAGCTATCATTCAAGCGATCAACAGAATGTTGGTTTATATTCAAGTTTGGGAAAAACAACAACAGCCGCCCATCATGGAAAGATACCAAAATTATGAACGCGAATTGGCACAGTTATGGGAAAATGAGTCATGAAAATTTGTTTTTTTTCTCCATATTTTCCCAACCACTTTGGAGGTGGAGAGAAGCATTTGCTGGATGTTGCTGGTATAACAGCTGACAAACATCAGGTTTGTGTGGCAGTGTCAGCACAACATTTGCCAAAAGATCAAACCTTGAGTTATGTTAAAAAACAATATCAAGCATTTATGAATCGGAGTTTAGAGAAGATTGAATTTGTTGAAACTCCATTAGGATCAACGCAATCAGCTCTTTCTAAGCTACTCTGGACTGCCCGATATGACGCCCTCTATTATGTCACTGATGGGTCGCTTTTTTTTAGTTTAGCCGATCATAATTTTTTACATGTGCAGATACCTTACTCCAATCGATTGAGTTCTCCTGTCAAACGGTTAAAATTGAAGAATTGGCAGCATATCAATACAAATTCTCACTTTACAAAATCAATCCTAGAACGATCCTGGCGGGTAAAAGTGAATTTGGTTTTGCATCCCATGGTTGATGAATGTGAGTTTACTAGATCATTCAAAAAGGAAAGAGTAATTTTGAGCGTTGGGCGCTTTTTTAAACAGTTACACTCAAAACGTCAAGATATTTTGATAGCAATGTTTCAGAAACTTTGCGATCGTCACCTCAGCGTCAAAAGCAAATGGCGGTTGATACTAGCAGGTTCTGTAGAAGATGATTTATGGCTGACTGATTTAAAAAAAATGGCGAAAGGCTACCCAATCGAATTTCAGACAGATTTATCAAGAAATGAACTGATAAACTTATATCAAAAAGCCTCCCTTTTTTGGCACGCTGCTGGCTATGGTATTGATGAGCAGATCAGCCCTGAAGCAGTGGAACATTTTGGGATTAGCACGGTTGAAGCGATGGCGGCATCATGTGTTCCAGTAGTGTATTTGGCTGGTGGCCAACGCGAAGTTTTGGGAGACGAATTGGTGGATCTGGGATGGAATAACCAAGATGATTGTTTAGCGAAAACATGGCAACTCATGAAGCAGCCATCAAATATTATTAAGCTGCAATCGAAAGTGAAAGACCGTGCCACGAAGTTTGGCGCACGTGTTTTTGAGAAAAAAGTGCTCAACATGTTTAAAGTTGATGTAGGAGTGGCAGATGACTGAAATATCTTGCGTAATTCCCACCTTCAATGGTTTAAAATTGTTGCAAAAAAATCTGCCATCGGTGATGAAGGCATTGCCAGTTGGTAGTCAATTGATCATAAGTGATGATGGGAGTAGCGATCAAACAGTCGAGTGGATGTGTCGCAATTTTAAACTTAAAACTACCCGCTTGCCTCAAACTCATATCTCATCACCAAGCTATTTTCCTAATCAGAATAAGCTTAAATTGTTTGCTTATTCCAACCAAGAAACTCAAGCAAAGCAAAATGTTGAATTGCTACTGATTGCAAATAAGGACAATCTCCGTTTTACAGGAGCGGCTAATCTAGGTGTTGCTTTTGCAAAATATGAGTATGTGATGCTTCTCAATAATGATGCCGCGCCAAAAAAAGATGCTTTTATAAGATTAGCACAAGTTTTAGATTCAAATCGCGATTTTTTTGCAGCGACTGCTCTGGAATATGACAGTCAAAGCAAAACTAACGCAAGTGGAAAGAATCAACTTTGGTTTGAAATGGGAATATTCAAACATAGTAAGGCTGATAATTTAGAGTATGGGCAGACTGCTTGGGCAAGTGGTGGCAGTTCAATGTTCAGATTAAAATGCTGGCGAGAGCTCAATGGTCTGGATAAAAGATTTTATCCGGCGTATTGGGAAGATATCGACCTATCATATCGTGCTCGGCAAAGAGGATTGCTCGTCATTTTTACACCCGCAGCAGTAATTTATCATCAACATGAAACTACTCATGATTCAATTTGGACAGAATGCGAAATGCAAAAAATTAGTTGGCGCAATGCTGATCGTTTTACTTGGAAGAACGGAAACCTGTGGCAAAAAATTTCATTTATTCTTTGGAGACCATATTGGTGGTGGCAGCGAAATCGGACAACAGCTTCACAACTGATGTTATAAACCATTAGAATGGGACTGCATGAAACTGATTTCATCATTACAAAGGTCAGGACAACAGTGGTTTGTTGTGCTTAGCACTGGAGTGTTGTTTCTGGCGATTTTGACGAGATTTTATCAGTTGGGAATGATACCGCATGGAATGACTTGGGATGAAGCGGCAATTGGTTATAACGGTTACGCAGTGATTACAACGAGAAGAGATGAGTGGCTCCAAAAGCTGCCAATTTCGTTTCAATCATTTGGTGATTACAAAGCACCAGTTGCAATTTACTTGACAGGGATTTTGACGACTCTTTTGGGTGCAAAACTGTGGGTAGTGAGACTGCCGTTTGCTATAGCGGGTGTGATAAGCGTAATTGCTTTTGGTTACCTGGTGTTTTTATTAGCGGCGGATGGTGTTAAGAAGTGGCAATCGCTGTTGGGATTATTGCTGATGACAATCATACCCTGGCATGTTCATTATTCCCGAGTCGGTTTTGAATCTGGCTTGGCACTCGCAATGTTTCTCGTAGGGTTGGTGGCGACCATCATCATGGTTCAAAAATTCGCCCAATTGAAGACATCTTACAAAGTAAGTTTGTTATTGTTGGGCGTCTTTGCTTGGGTAGCTACGGTTTACACCTACCACAGTGCCAAAATTTTTGTGCCATTATTTGTGGTTTGGTATGGCTATCATGAACGGAGATGGCTTGTAAATCACTGGCGTTGGTTCGCGTTCGCTTTGATGACTGGGATCATATCTGTTATCCCGCTTGCTTATGATAGTCTGCTTGGGTCTGGGGCGACCAGAGCGGGTGTGCTGATTACCAATCAAAACTATACTGCTATTAGCACCATTAAAGTTTTTGCTCATAATCTGGTCGCCCATCTCACTCCTCAATTTTTAGTGTTCGGCCAAACTGATTCGCTGCGCCACGGCTCTGGTTCTTGGGGAGTTTTATTACCGTTTACTTTTGGATTTGTTTTGATGGGATTGGCAACTAACTTGATTCATCTTTTGCAGAAAAATTTTCATATAAGTTTGTTGCTAAAATTTGGCTTTGCCTTTGTTTTGATTGGATTAATTCCTGCCGCGCTTTCATCAGAAATGGTTCCTCATAGCAATCGCGCATTATTTGCCCTGCCAGGATTTTTATTGCTTTCAATTGAGGGGCTGACCAAAACCATTGAAATGTTAGCAAAGTTTCTTAAGACTGGCCTGAGCATGCGCCTGGTGATTGGCATGTTTGTGTTACTTGAAGCGTTATGCTTTACTCACTATTGGCATGATTACTTAACAAATTTTGCAAAACAGAGTGCCTCAGATTTTCAAGATGGTTATCTTGAGGCAATGCAACTTGCCATTTCATATGAAAGGGGAAAAGATGGTTTACCGCCCGTAGATAAAATACTAGTTAGCGACGAGTATGGGCAGCCTTACATTTTTACTTTATTCGTGAGGGGTACATCACCAATTGCTTACCGTGGCGGCTCACTTTATAAATATGAGTTTACTCAAAAAATTACCAGTTCTGATTTAACTAGACCCAATACTTTAGTGATTAGCACTCCAAGTCAATATTTTGACACTGATCAAGCCACCCACTTGGTCTATGGTAGTGATGATCAACCCCGCTTTGCCATTTACTATACAGGTAGCTATGAAAACTAATCACAGCCGATGGCTAATCTTAGCATTAATCATTTTGGGGCTGTTCTTGCGAACTTATCAGGTCACCTCATCACCACCCGCGTTATATTGGGAGGAAGCTGCGCTTGGATATGATGCTTACGCCATTGCAGAAACAGGCAGAGATCACCACGGTCATCAGCTACCTTTGATAGCTTTTGAGTCTTTTGGCGATTGGAAACCTAGTTTGTATTTTTATTATTTAGTACTGTTTGTGAAATTTTTTGGTTTAAATGATTGGGCAGTGCGGATCTCAGGCGTTGTGTTGGGTGGACTCTTGATATGGGGTTTATATTATTTAGCACAACAACTAAAATTTCCCTCCAAATGGACATTATTTGTAATTGTGTTATCACCCTGGGCAATTCATTTTGCTCGCGGTGCTTGGGAAGCTCATTTAGCTTTAGTTTTAATAACCTGGGGAGTTGGGTTGTGGTGGAGAGCAGTTAATAGCAGTAAAAAGTGGCTATTTGTGGGAGCTGCGATCAGCTTAGGATTAGCATCTTATGCATATCACGCTGCTCGGTTGACCGTGCCATTATTAGTAATCACTTTGCTATTGGTTTCATTGATATGCAAGCGAACTGATTGGCTACAGTCAAAGATTAAGTGGAAGCATCAGGCATTGGTTTTGCCATTTGGGTCAGCATGCTTGGTTGCTTTATTGATGCTGCCATTGCTATTCGGATTATTGAATCCTAATTCGAGTGCAATTACACAGAGGTATAAGGAAACCGGCATCACCAGTGATCTAGATATCATTTCAATTAGTAATCAACTCAAAGCAGACGCCGATAACACAATTGCTGCCAGAATCTTTTATCATCGTTACGTGATGATAGCCAGAGAAGTTATCAAAAATCTTTTTAGTTATTCTTCACTTAGCTTTTGGGCAATAAATGGTGACGCCAATCCTCGGCATGGGACAGGCTTTACCGGCCTAATTTACCATGTTGAAATTATTTTCTTAGTCTGGGGATTGGTTATGATGATGAAACGTAGACAAGCAACCGATTGGTTGCTTTGGGGTTGGTTTATGGCCGCATTATTACCAGCCGCATTAGCTAAACCGAATCCACATGCTCTCAGGATATTGCCCGCTTTGCCACCCATCATATTACTTATTTCACTAGGGTTAAGCTCGAGCACTAAGCATCTCACAACATTTATAAGGCAGTTTGAAAAAAAGTATATTGTGAAAAAAAACTTTCATCATTTTTTATCTCAGAATGGAGTAAAAAAAGTTATATGCTTGATAATTATGTGCATCTATGCGCTTGAGCTGATCAGTTTTTATCGGTATTACTTACGAGTTTATCCTACTCAAGCTCAGCATGAATGGCAGTATGGCTATGAGCAGCTCGTTAAAGAGTTAGCTACCGATATTGCTCAAGGTACGCCAATTCATTTTGCAAGAAGTCTAGGCAGGCCAGCGATGTATGTTTGGTTTTATACTCAGGAAGATCCTCGTGAAGTGCAAGCAAGAGCAGACATGGAAAAATTTGATCAAGGAGAATTTATTAGCTATCAGAACATAAGCTATGATAGAGAAGTCGACGTTAGTCAAATCGGGACAGGTGAAGTAGGTGTAGTGTTAGCGAGCAAAGTCGACCTAGAATCTTTGACAAATTTTGATGTGACGATAGTGAACGGATTAGATGACCGGCCGATATGGTGTGTGTTGCGCAAGACAAATTAATATGACCAATAAAAGATCAACAATCCTGTTTCTATCTTTAAGTGTGACAGTACTTGTGATTGGTTTGCTGTTAAGAATTTACAATTTCCGTAGCAATCCCGCCACACTTTACATTGATGAAATGGCGATGCTTGTTGATGCCAAATCAGTAGTTTTGACAGGCAAAGATATTCATGGAAACAGCTGGTTACAGCCCATCTTCATTTCTTATGGTGACTATAAACAACCGGTGTACATTTGGTTCCTGAGCGCTGCGGTCGCATTGTTTGGAAATGAGCAATGGGTAGTAAGAATTCCAAGTTTGTTGGCCGGCTTGCTAACGATGTGTATTGCGCCTTTAATTGGTTTGGAGTTCTGGCGGTGGCGTAATTATAAAAAAAATTTCAAAGTGCCGATTAAAGATTGGTACCTTGTTCATCGTTGGTTGGGATTAGCCATCGCCGCAGTGGTAGCTGTTAGTCCCTGGTCGGTCACATTTTCTCGGGCTGGCTTTGAAGGACACTTGGCACAACTACTATTTTCCTTGTCTATTTACGCTTTGCAATTAAGTTTTAGACAGGGTTGGTGGCGATGGATGAGCATCATTTTAATGACTGCAAGTGCCTACACTTATTATTCTGTCCGATTTGTTGCCCCGATTGTTGTTATCTTGATTTCAATTATCCAAATTTGGCAATTAGGGCAAATCTCACCTGCAAGGAAATTAATAAAGCATAGAATAATAGATCTGGTTGGCGTGATTATTATTCCACTGATTGGCTTCTACCTCCTTTTGTATCCACAAATTTCTTCTCCTCATGCATCGGCAGCAGACAAATTTCGATTGGGCACTGATTCGGTGCTTAATGAAAGAGACGAATATGTTTTGACTCAAAACATTTATCGAGAACTTGCGGGCAATACATTTATTGATCGACTGATGTTTCATCGATCTTGGATACTGATCAGAGAATTAGCAATTAATTATGCAGATTTTCTAAGTTTTAATTTTTTGTTTCTGAATGGAGACGATAATTTGCGACATGGCACAGGTGCCCATGGTTTATTTTTACTCCCATTTTTACCAATCTTTATCTGGGGTAGTTACGATTTAGTCACTAAAAATCGCTCCATGGGATTGATAGTTTTTCTTTGGTGGTTGGTGGCATTATTACCAGCTGCTGTGCCAAACACTACTCCCCACGCTTTACGCTCACTGAATGCTTTAGTTCCATTAAGCCTTATTATTGGTGTTGGTTTATATAAGTGTGTGAGTTACATTGTCCGCCACTTTGATCAATTTGGAGCGAAATTAATTGGTTTTGGCTGGACTGTTTGGGTAATCTTTGCTGTGGCAGAATTTTCTTATTATTATCAGATTCCATATCAAAGAATAAGCAAAAATGCTTGGGCAAATCATGAGCAAACATTGATCGAAATGGCTCAAGCTCTTAACATCAGTCATTCAGGGGTTTATTTTTGGGGTTTGAATAGTAGATTGTATTTGTGGATTGCGGGACAACCTGATTATGATCAATTTCCACTAATTAATAATAATAATCAAGCTTATTTTGATCAAGATTTCGCAACTAAGAGATTCGATAACTATTTTATTAATGAAGGTTTACCGAGAATTCCTGAAGTAAATGAAGCGGTGTTGGTCATGAGCAAAAGCGATTGGGACAAACTTGCTGTCGATGACACAGACATCATAGTCAAACAGGAACACTACTTAGATTTAGAAAATAATGAATTTGTGGTCGCAGCAATTTCGAGAAAATTGTCAATCTAGCCTCTTAACAGTTATTTATGTAAAAACCACTGCCCGTTGGTGATGACGTATAGACCCAAATCTCGCAAAATTGACAAGCCATAAACAGATGACCTTAAAAGATTGATAGATGAAGCTTCTTGAAAGTACCTGACTGGGACTTGAATTTCGCCAATTTTGGCTTTTAAGGCAATACTGCCAAACAAGATTTGCGAATCAAACACGAAGTCGTCTGAGTATTTATGGAAGGGCAACTTTTGCAAAATATGTTTATGAAATGCTCGGAAGCCGGTGTGATACTCAGACAAGTTTCGGTCTAACAATAAGTTTTCGGTAAGTGTTAAAAATCTATTTCCCAAATATTTATAAAGTGGCATGCCACCTGCCAAAGCTTCCTCCCGACTACGAATTCTGGAACCAAGCATCACATCAACCCGACCGTTCAAGATGGGCATCACCATTTCATGGGTTAAACTGCTGTCATATTGATAATCTGGATGGATCATTACAAT
>DBQS01000006.1:44788-47462 GCA_002305355.1 Patescibacteria group bacterium UBA1388 | reverse complement strand
GTATGCCCCCCGCCAAAGGCGGGGGGCATTATTAGATTCAATTTAAATTTTTCAAACTTAAATATGAAGTTTAGTGGTTGTACCCACCTTGTCGATTGTTTCGATCATATGACCGGTTATTGTCAAATGAACGGCGAGGAGCCTGTGGGCGAGCCACATTGACAATGATCTCACGACCATCCATTTCCTTACCATGCATTGCCTCAATCGCGGCAGTTGCTTGTTCTTCTGAAGCATATTTAACAAAAGCAATACCACGTGAGCGGCCTGTCATTCTGTCAGTGATTAACTTCACTTCAACAGTCTCCCCAAATTCTGAAAAGAGTTCGTTCAATTCATCTTGGGTTGTACTATAGGGGAGGTTCCCAACGAACAGCTTTGTGCGGTCCTCTTGTGGGGTGTCATTCATAAATTCCCTCTTGCAACTCAGATCACCTGAGTCATGTTTATTACTCAGTTTTTGAACAATTGCTAACGTACGGAAGTGTGTTTATAAAGAATCCTATACTCAAAATGTTCAGAAACTAACTCCCATTATAGCACATTTTTGTATATCTAGTTGAAAAACTTCAAAAGCTGACAAGTTAACACAAAACTCAGCTTGACTTTACGTACATTTTAAGAGAGGTTTATTATTAATTACTCACTCGTATATTAATCACTCACTTGTGGAAAGTCCTATGACTAACAAATTAAAAAAAAGCGCCCCACACACACTTGATGAAGCGTTTGAGGTAGTGTGTCAAGAGATGGAAACAATCTTTATTAAAAAACACACCGATTACGGCAAGGGAAACATTCTTGCCAACAAAGAACTAGGTATTGCCATGCGTGTAAGTGAAAAGGTGGAAAGACTCAAACACCTCCTGCTGACTTCTCAAGATCCTGCCAATGAATCTGTAGAAGATACGTGGATGGACATTGGTGTTTATGCCATCATTGCTGTCATGTACAAAAAAGGCTGGTTTGAAAAACTAGAGATGTCAAATCCACAAAACCTCCCTAACAAAACTCAAAAGAGCATTTAACAGATTGATGGCTTTTGTTAACAGCATTAACATCCAGTTGAGAAGATCCATAAAAATGACCTGAGAAAGGATAATTATTGCCATCTTCTGAATAAAAGACACCATTTTTTACCGAATTTGGATAGAGTGCAAATTCATCTGTAGAACGGCTAGAATCTGAATGTTTGAGTCTTACCCTAACTGAGTCGCCACCACGACCACTAAGTCTGGCGTCGCACTGACAAGTCCAAAGACCTCTTGTTTCAAGATGAAGACTTGAGTCATGATCATCTGAAATAGTGATTTGATAGCGTTTATTTTTTGGCGACGTTATTCTGATGTCAAAGCGCATTGAGCTCGTGTGCGCTTGGTCTGGAAATTTCTCCAAATAATTTTTTAAAGCTAGAATGTGTGCACCGGTGTGATACTGCATAAATTAACTAATCGAGTTATTTAATGTGGATATTATAACAAAAACCGGTTTTTTAATAATCAGGCGGGAGTAGGAGGGTCTTCTTGAACGTGCTTGCCATCCTCAAGAGCAAGTTTGAGAGCGCCATACACAGCGGGTTGATTAGGCATAATCACATTCATCAGTGGATAGATGCTTTGCAACCTAGACACTAGTGGCTCTCTGACATGAGAAAGACCAAGAATCGAACCGGTCATCACCAAATCAAATGCTTTTTGATCCAGTTGTAATTTTCTTACTACTGCTTGTACCAATAACATCAATTCCTCTTGAGCCCAGTAAAAGATTTGTTTAGCAGCCGCGTCTCCTTTTTGGAAAGCCTGGTCACACACTTGAGCAAGTTCTGCCACTTCCACTTTAGAGATAGCTGGTTGATACAGACGGAGTTTGAGCTTATTTAAGGAATCAATGCCAAAGTGTTTTCTAACCATCTCTTCTAACATGGTTTTACTGCGACGACCATCATAGCTTTTAACAGCTTCTCTCAAAGTATGTCTGCCAATATCATAGCCAGATCCCTGGTCTGTTAATAAATAGTCCATCCCGCCCGCTTTGGCCGTTTCTCCCTGGTCATTACGACCAAGACAAGCTGAACCTGTACCAGATATTAAAACTACGGCATTGGCTCGCGCAGCAGCATTGGCTAAAGCTATCTGACTATCATGATAAAGTGTAAATTTTTTGACACCAAACTGATTTAATATTTCACGAAAAGCGGTAAAAGCTTGATTGTATTCTTCTTCAATATCTATGCCTGCCAAACCCATCGCTGCGGTATCAATCTCATATTCTTCAGTTACACTTTGTAAAGACTGACGCACTGCTTCTTTGAGATTAAAGCTCGCTGCACCAACATTGGTCGAAGTCAAGTTGGTGGGTCCAGATTGACCAGTGCCAAGTACTTGCCCTTGATTGTCAGCACATACCACATCTGTTTTTGTACCTCCACCATCAATACCAATAAATAGTGTCTGCATGCAAGTTTGATTTTTCTTTGTAAATAGTAATACCTATTCCAAGTCTCACTTTATAATTCGTGCACTGTCTGAAAACCACCTTCTGACTTTGGAGTTTCCAATTGATTTTTAATTTTTAAATACCAAAGAATTGTTTCAATAAATACGGCATGACTCCAAACCAGTGGCGTCGCGGATAATGACTGACCAGTATAAGGATTTAATTGTTCAGCAAGCAC
>DBQS01000006.1:35242-44646 GCA_002305355.1 Patescibacteria group bacterium UBA1388 | reverse complement strand
CCAAAATACCACAACCCAAACAATGAACTAGAATCTAGAGATTCTTCTCTCAGCACCTGACCATCTTGGATTGTGGCAGTCCTGATAAATGCATCCATCTTTGGGCTAAATAAGTGGGTGATGGCGGCGGCTTTGATTTCTTTAGCCACTTTTTGATATTCACGCATGTGGTTGCGTTTATCTAAAATTTCAGAAAACCTGGCCGCCGCCATTAATCCCCCGTACACCGCCGCGCAGGTGTAAGTTGACACTCCAAATTTCTCTTCCCACAAATCATAAGATGGTAGTGGCAATCCTGTGTCACGATCTCGGTAAGAAACTAAAAAATTTGCCATTTTTTCAATCAATGGCTTATATAACTCTTCAATAAATTCAAGATCCTCCGATGTTTCGTAATATTTCCACAACGCCCACAAGACGCTGGCAGTTTCATCTTCTTGAATAGGTAGCTGCAATATTTTATCTTTCAACCAATTACTTTGCGAGGTGGTGGAATGCCAAGTAGAACCTAAACTCTGATCCGACCGAAAACGATGATGAATGTAACCGTCTTCATGCAGTACACTTTGGCAAAATTTGAAAAATGGTTTCGTCGCCTCCTCATATCCTGCCTGACAAAGAGTAGACACAATGAAAGCCGCATCTCGAGGCCACATGTAGCTGTAATCATCCTTGCCATATTCAATCATTTCGCTATCGGCAGAAGCAATCACGCTCCCGCCATCATCAGTGTGACTACGTAAAATAAATAACGAAGTGTCATACAGTTTTTTTAAGTGTTCTGGCAATAAATTGACATCAATCTCATCTTCCTTAGTTGACAACCAAGCGTGCCAATAAGACTCAGTAGAATGCAGCATCGCTTCTGGAGTTTTTTGTAACACCAATTGATTTAAATCGTATGCTTCTTCAAGAGACTTGCCGGCACAAATCCAGTTATAAATTCTGCTCTTACTATTTGGCTCACATGAAGTGCAAAACCTAATGACTGAGTCTACTGAGCCATGTTCAACCGCATTCTTGGTCAATTCTCCGTCCTCTGCGTCTCGGTAGGAACCTTCCTTACCACCAAATTTATAAGCACCCACCGTGTAGTCATCAATGGGCGTACCAGACTGAGTTCTGCCATTTACAATAAAAACCCGCCGCCCTAAGTAATGCACCACCACATTATGAGTTGGGTCATAAAAACCAGTATTTCTTTTTTGGATTTCGCTGATCCAAAATACTTGATGGAAAAAAATCCTGACTGAAATCGGATGAGGATTGTGATTATAAACATCGACTTGTCTTACAAAAACATTTGTTTCATTGTAAACAATATCCTCCATCACTAAAGAAACATTTATTTTTTGATTCTTGCAAAGCAAGTAACCCACCATCGTTTCTGGCTTATAACCAATAGTGATTTTCCAATCGCCATTGTCTAACCACGAAAATTTGCCGTCAACCCATACGCCAATTCTGTGCTTTTCACCACTCACATGGTTTTCAAGTCCGATGTAGGGATAATAGAAGTCACGCACGAAACCAAACTCGTCTAAACATACGAGAGTGTGTCCGTTTCCCAAAGTCAACGCTCGCGCCATATCTTCTCCTCATTAGTTATGCAATCACCCCAGTGTAACAAAATGTAGTAGGGCGCAACAATAGATAATTTCCCAAAGATATGTTTGGAAGAAAAAATAAGAAACTCAAGTTGAAGATCATCAACTATTTATTCCATCAATCTCTCTTCGAGATCTGCCAATACCACTGAAAATCTCCGATAAGCCTCGTATGGATCCTCATATGGTGAAAAATAGGAATGCACATCACCATCCGCCGACCATTTGGTGCACATATAATAAAAATGATCGCTGGTCTGTAAGTTACGCCAATCATCAATTAAACTTATATCATTAGTTGCAGTAATGTTCTCCTCAAGTTGATACAATTTATCAAGCGTATCAAACTGCAGCGGATTATCCCTCCAAGCAGTAATATCTCGATCCACATCCGCCCAAGAAATTAACTCCGGCACGTCGTAACAAGGATGTTCTGCCCATAATTCAGCATGACTGGGCAGAGCTGCTACAACTTCACTAGGTGTAACAAACTTATTCCAGTTTTTTTTCAAAAACTCTTCGACAAATTTCCCCCAGAAAAAAAAGATGCCCGTATCTTCCCATTGGTGCTCGCCAAAAGTTTCAAAGTCCATGAATAAATTAACTAAATGATCCTCTGGATAAATTTCCACCCAATGCAGATATTTTTCCACTGTTAAGGGATGTTCTGACCAATTTTTATCGCTAAATCTAAAAGCAATATCATCCGATAATTCAGCATTTTTCAGTAAGAGAGGCAATCGTTTGGGTGTGTAACTATGATAAAGTTTAGTTTTTGGCCGGCCATGCAAATAACGATCAACTGCTTCAGTTAAAACACCTTCAAAAGGCATTTTTTCCACCAAACTTGCAATATGGTTAGAGTATATGAGCTCAGTATTGCGAAATACACGCGGTGTCACTCCAAAAAATCTTTGGATAATTTGCCGGTGCTTTTGAACTTGGATCCGAAACTCAGCTTCAGAATAGAGCGCAGCTAATGAGTGGTAATAAGTTTCTCCCAATATCTCAGCTTGACCAGTTGCCATAATTTCCTGCAATAAAGAAATTACCTCAGGTTGATAAACCTCAGCTTGTTCCAAAAATACCCCTGTGATTGAAAACGACACTTTAAACTCTGGGTGCCATGCAGTCAAGTCGCGCAACAATCTTAGCATGGGTAAATATGACTTCTGGGCCACTTTCTGAAATATGATGCGATTGCCATCGTTTGGCTCAGATTCGTAATAACTACTATGGACCCCAACATCAAAGACATTCATTTTTTTGAGTCTTCTCGGTTGATGGAGGTGAAGATAAAAACAAAGTTGCGGCATGGAGTTTGTTGCTGCTAAGTATTAATAATTGAGCAAAACTTTTTGATACACTTCTTTGATCTTGGCTGAAGCCGCCGACCAGGTCGCTTGAGATATGTCATTTAACTGTCCAGTTACCACTTGTTGATATGCAGTTGGTTTTGCAACCATCCTCACTATTTCGTTAGTCATTTTTTGGATGTCCCAAAAATCGGTCTGAATCGCGCTTGGTAAAACCTCGCTTACACCAGCATTTTTCGATACGATGACTGGAGTGTGTCTTTGGGCAGCTTCCAAAGCAACCAGGCCAAATGGCTCAGAAATGGAAGGCATTACAAACACGTCTGCTCGATCGAGCAAAGTTTCTCTTTGTTTATCTCTTACAAAACCGCTGAATAAAACATGTGCCGACAATTTTTGATCGGCTGTTTCGAGTAATAATTGATGATACATGTCGCCACTGCCTGCAACAATAAATAAAGCACTCGGAATTTTTTGCAGAACTGCGCGCGCAAGATGTAAGAAATATTCCGCTCCTTTTTGAACTGTAAGTCTGCCCATAAAAACAATCACGGGGCGCTTGGGCGCGAAATGATGGCGCCCCGTATCTGGAGGATAAACCAACGGTGTGATGCCGTTGTGAACGACATCGATTTTTGCGGGATCAATGCCGTAAGTGTGTACTAATAATTGTTTGGTGTAATAACTAACTGCAATCACTCGGGTAGCATGAGACATGCCCTCAAGCTCAGTATTGATGATATATTGACTGCCATTACCATCTGGAATTCTATCCATTTCAGTCGAATGAACGTGCGCTACGTACGGCTTTCCTGTGGCTTGAGCAAGTTTACGAGCCGCCGGAAATGACATCCAGTCATGAGCATGGATAATGCGATATTCACGCTCATGCTTCTTGCCTTCTGTTGCAACCAAATCAGCATATTGACCAACTTTCTCTTCGAGTTCTGATTCTGGTAGTAAATGAAGTCGGGTTTGATCAAATTTGCCAGCATAAAAACGATGCGGCACAGGTGATGATGATGAATAGGCAAAAAAAGGCGGTTGATTGGAAGGATTGCTATTGGTAAACCAGGAGGCATCTGAGCAATTAAGTACCTGCATGTGGCGTAACGGGACCACATTACCATGAGGCAAGGTAAAAAAGATTTGAGTGCCCATTTCACTGAGTGACTCAGTAATTCCTTGACAGGCAACACCAAGACCACCACTATTATGCGGTGGATATTCCCACCCAATCATAAAAACAGCATCATCGCTCGAAAACATGGAACGTCTTTCGCGCCTGTAACCACATGCAATTATTAGTACACGCTACCAGTTTAAACCGGAATGAAAGTGAAATGCAAGTCCATTATTTTGACTCTTGAACACAAGATATTGTAGATTCCTATTTAAGATTTCCCACATTTATCCTTCCCACACCCTTTTTAAGCCCTTCTCCCATGCAATTGCTAATACTACTCTCTCACTATTCTAATGTTTGTTGTACATTAACATCAGCGGCCAAAAAGGCATTAATATTGGCAGTAACTTCTCACTTCACCAGTCATCAATAATTAAGTACACTATATGAAATAAAGATATGCCAGAAAATTGAGTCTAATAATTAATGAATTAATTATTTCATCCAATGAAGTACTTAAAAAAATATCTTCAGGGACGACACAAGCCAAGAAAAGTATATCCATGGTAGTAACACATCAGCTTCCTTTACCAATCATTGAACAGAAGGCACTCCAAATTCGCCGCCAAATAATCAAGATGTTGGCTCATGCTGGCAGCGGCCATCCAGCGGGAGCATTAGGGATGGCGGATGTCTTTGCTGCCTTATATTTTCATATTTTAAATGTTGATCCAAAAAATCCCGAATGGGAAGAGCGTGATCGACTGATTCTGTCAAATGGGCATATTTGTCCAGTGCTCTACGCCACTTTGGCTGAAGCTGGGTACTTTCCCAAAGAAGAATTGCTCACTCTCCGCCAAATTCATTCAAGACTGCAGGGACATCCCCATCGTCACTCAATTGCTGGCGTGGAAAACACCAGTGGCCCATTGGGACAAGGCCTATCTTTAGCTGCAGGATGGGCGCTTGGCTTGAAAATGAATCACAATCAAAGCCGGGTGTTCTGCATCACTAGTGATGGTGAACATCAAGAAGGACAAACTTGGGAGGCATATCAATTTGCCTACAAATATCAATTAAACAACCTGGTGAACATCGTTGACCGCAACCAAATTCAAATTACTGACTATACAAAGCACGTGATGCCACTTGAACCTCTCAAAGCCAAAATCGAGAGTTTTGGTTGGCAAACAATTGAAGTTGATGGACACGATATAACTCAAATTATTGCTGCCTGTGAAACAGCACGATTCGAGCAAGCCCTTCCCACTGCTCTCATTTGCCATACCGTTCCAGGAAAAGGTGTGAGTTTTATGGAAAACAAACCAGAGTGGCATGGTAAGCCTCCCGATGAAGAACAAGCAGCGCGGGCTTTGAAAGAATTATCGGATGAATAAAATTATTAGAATGATAATCGATAGGCGTTATTAACATCATTTATTACTAAAATACAGTCATAATCTTAATACAAATGGAAAACACACAACCTACTAGTAAGCTAGAAAAAATGTCTACCAGAGATGGTTTTGGAGTTGGATTGATTCAAGCCGCAGCACAACACGATCGACTAGTTGGAGTTTGTGCCGACTTGGCAGAATCAGTGCGAATGAAACAATTTGCCATACAATTTCCGGGTCGATTTGTTGAAGTTGGTGTCGCCGAGCAAAATCTTGCTGGAGTAACAGCTGGACTAGCACTAGCAGGCAAGTTGCCTGTCGCTGCAAGTTATGCTTGTTTTCATCCAGCCAATTCTTGGGGAGTGATTCGCACCAGTATTTGTTATGCAAACCTACCTGTCGTTTTGGTTGGCGGGCATGGAGGTTTGGCAACCGGAGAGGATGGAGCCACACATCAGTCGCTCGAAGACTTGGCGTTGATGCGAGTGCTACCCAACATGATTGTTCTGTCGCCAGCAGATGGAGAAGAAGCGCGGCAAGCTTTGCTTGCCGCGGTTAATGCCAATAGTCCAGTTTATATTCGCATCAGCAAACCAACCGTGCCCATTCATTCTTCACCAAATCAGTTCAAAATAGGTCAAGCTACACAACTCAGAAAGGGCAGTTCTGCCACGATTATCGCTACCGGCCTGATGGTTAGTCAAGCTATGAACGCAGCGGATATTTTAAATAACGAGGGCATTTCTATCACCGTGATCAACATGTCAACTATTAAACCCCTCGATGAAGCAGCTATCATCAAGGCCGCAAAAAAAACTAAAGCCATCATAACCGTCGAAGATCACCAAATAAATGGCGGGTTGGGTTCGGCAGTTTCTGAAGTCTTGGCCGAACATCAACTTGCTCTTCCGTTTAGAAGAATGGGTATGAAAGATCAATTTGGTCAATCTGGTTCAACTGAACAGTTGCTGGCGCATTATCATCTCACCCCCCGTGATTTAGCGATTGGGATCAAGCAACTCCTCAAAAGATAACTTTATTTTAGGCTCGGCTTCGTGCTAAGATGAAAAGGTATGCAATACGATTCAAACAAAGTGGCGATTGTGGGTTGCGGTAAGGTAGGCATGAGCGCTGCGTTTTCTCTTATTCACGGTGGGGTCGTCAATGATCTCGTGTTGTATGGTAGGGATAAGAAGGAAATCATCGGGGAACAACTTGATCTAGAACACGGCATGAGTTTTTTACCTCACACTCGGGTGATCGCTACCGATGATTATCAAGACCTTGAAAACTCAGATGTCGTCGTCATTACTGCCGGAGCTGCTCAAAAACCTGGAGAAACCAGGTTAGATTTAACTGCCAAAAATGTTGCCATTTTAGAAAGTATTTTACCGGAGGTAACCAAGTATGCCCCAGACGCAATCGTGTTGTTGGTAAGCAACCCGGTGGATGTACTGACATATAAAGCATATCTCATGGCAAATTGGCCAAAAGGAAGAATTTTTGGTTCAGGTACGACGCTTGATACAGCACGTTTTCGTTATCATTTAGCTGAATTTTTGAACGTTAACCCCAGAAGTATTCATGCTTATATTTTAGGCGAACATGGTGACAGCTCGTTTCCTGCTATTTCAAACGCCACGCTGGGTGGACAACCATTGATGACACTCGATAGTTTTTCTGAAGATCGAGCCCGGAGTGCTTTTGAAAAAGCCAAGAACGCTGCTTATAAAATTATTGACAGCAAAGGCGCCACTTATTACGGTATCGCAGCGGTCATTTCCCATATCGTTAAACAGATTTTGCTTGATACAAAGTCAGTGTTACCACTCTCCATTCCGCTCCATAATTATTATGGTCATTCTGGTGTAGCATTGAGTGTGCCATGCGTGATTGGTCGCGGTGGAGTCGAGCGCTCGCTAGAAATCAGGCTAGATTGGGAAGAAAAGCAAAAACTAGAAAAAAGTGTTAATACAGTCAAACAATACTTGTAAACATCATCACTTCAAAAAAAAATATTTGAGCTGTTGTGATGACAGCCAATATATTTTTGCTATCTAAAAAAATAGATACTAACATCTTACTACCAACATTTTTCGCCAATTGAAACTAATCAGAAATTAGTTCAATCATTCAAATATACTATTTTTGACAATTTGGACAATAAAATGTTCCCCTTCCACCCTGTTTAATCCGCACTAACTCATGTCCACAGTTGGGGCAAGGTTGGCCCTCTTTTTGATAGACTCGCACCACATTTTGATAACCACCGGATAAACCATCGATATTCAGATAATCTTTGATGCTCGCCCCACCAAGAGCGATACCTGAATTAATGACCTCCAACAAGGCACGATGCAAATCCCTGACTTCTGTTTTAGTGAGTGACTGTGCCGGTCGACGAGGATCAATTTTTGCCAAGTTTAAACCATCGTTGGCATATATATTCCCTACACCCGATATCAATTTATGATCCATGATGGCTAGCTTAACCGGAATTTTGCGGCTCTGAAATTTCTTCCATAAAAAAGTTGGTGTGACCGCGGAATCAGTTACATCTGGTCCGTAATTACGTAATTCATGGGCCAATGTTTCTTGATCAATTATTTTGATCCAACCAAATACTCGCTGGTCGTTAAAAAACAGCGTGGTCTGATCAGTAAAATTAATTTTCACCCGCGTGTGTTTGCTTGGCAAGCTCCCAATCCAATCGGAAGTAGGATGACCACCTCCTACTTTCAAGTCACCATCTTTATAAATTAATTGGCCAGTCATTTTGAGATGAATTAACAATGCGGGTCGTTCTGCCAGGTGAAAACAAATCATTTTGGCGTATCGGTGCACCGCAGTAATCGTTTGACCCATAATTTGGTCAGGGTCTCCCTGAAAACTTTTTGTCCGGAATACCTCTATTTGACTGATTTGTTTACCAACAATTTGTTCGGCTAAACGGCGTTTGATGGTTTCTACTTCAGGAAGTTCTGGCATGTATTAATCTTTACAATTTTCATCAATTACTATCAAATACAAAAAAATGCATTATTGCATTAAAAATTGAAAAATTTAAAACCAAGTATACACGATTAGATTTTTCTTGATATAATCAGAGGTTCAGAGATGTGCTTGGCATGTTTGTTGCGGCACATTGATATTTAGCAGCGGGTCCGTAGCTCAGTCGGTTAGAGCGACAGCCTTTTAAGCTGTGCGTCCTGGGTTCGAGTCCCAGCGGACTCACATAAAAAACCTGATTTATTTCAGGTTTTTTAATTTAATTCAAAAAAATGATGAAATATCGGAAGAATGATGGATGACCAATTTAGCAAACAATCAAAAAACCGAGAACGCTTCAACCGTCTGCAACAGGAAATACTCACTAGCTTCTAAATCAACAAAAGTATAAATCATCAAATGACTTGTCGACTGCCTTAAGATTAAGATTCCCCTTGAATTCTCCAATCTTTTCTCACATACTACAATTATTATTTACGCTTCAATAGTAAGGTTTGTTGCGTTATACTTAGCCAATGCTCAATACTCAAAAACTACTCTATATTTTACCGGATTTGGCTTACATCGCTGAGTTGTTGCCAGATAAAAAGCCACACGCGTTTTCTATTCAATCTTTCAAACAAGTGAATGGTGAGTTTTTTAAAAGCAATAAGTTAATTCCAGAACATGTGGCAAAACTTTTTAACAAACTTGACGAGGGTGAGACTTATACTATAGTTTTACCAGATTTTTTGTTTACCAATACAATTGTGAGTGTTAAAGAAACTGCCGAATCAAAAATTAAAAGCAAGTTGCAGTCTGAAGTGCTT
Organism: Patescibacteria group bacterium UBA1388; assembly: GCA_002305355.1. Lineage (GTDB taxonomy): Bacteria > Patescibacteriota > Microgenomatia > UBA1400 > PJMF01 > UBA1388. The sequence continues at coordinate 35,382 of DBQS01000006.1, read as the reverse complement.
GACGGACTCAAACTAACCCCCGACTCTCACTTGATTGAAACCACATCTCTCAACGAGCTTAAGGGTACAACGCGGGTCCAAATTTCTGCCATCGATAAATCACTCCTTGAAGTACTTCAAGTAGCCGTGAGAGAAAAAGG
>DBQS01000006.1:21814-35059 GCA_002305355.1 Patescibacteria group bacterium UBA1388 | reverse complement strand
TTGCCTTCCCACGTACAAGTAGTAATTGAGGCAGCACTCAAAACATTATCAATTGCAGATTTTCCTGCACCCCGATTTACGCTTGGAAAGCCTACTGACGAAGCGGTTGGTAAGTACGCGGCTATTTTTGCAGATGAAGAAGTTCCAGCAGATACTTCTGAAACTGATGATCAATCCAGTCTTCCTAAACCTGGTTCCCAAAGTAGTTCTAGTGGCGAAGTCGCCGCAGGATTAACAGCTGCTGCCGCTGCGACTGCAGCCGGTGCCGTAGGAGCTGCAAGTCAAGCAAATGCTACAATTTCAAGTACTGGTACAAATGCAATCAGAACGGATGTTGATATGCCCACAACCAATCCTAAAGCTACTCAACCAGATAAAAATGACCTCAAAGAGCCAGAGGAAAAAACTGTCGAAGAAATTGAAGAAATAGATGCTTCGCTTCACAACAAAGATCAGGCAGATCAGGTTGAAAACGATGAGCATGATGAAAAAAATGATGAGGAGCAAGCTCCCGCGGATACAGCAGTCGCAGATGAAAAATCAGCTCAAACAGATGACGTCAAAAAAGAGAAAGTCATATCAGAAGCAACCGATTCCGATCAAGAGTCGTCAGATATGAAAAAAGATACTGCTGAGGTATCCACGCCAAGTGACAATATTGATAAAGAAGATGCAAAGGATGATGCTTCTCTACAAAAAGATCAAACATCTGATGAACAGTCCGATGATGTCGCGGATGAAGATCCTACTGATATTGATACAGCTAAAGAAGGGAAGTCAGTAGCTCTTTCATCTAAATCAATCCCAAGTGACGAGGTAATTTCAGAAAAAGAAGAAAGTGTTGACGCTGGAAAAATCGATACTTCCGTGGTAGAACCTGCTATAGAAACATCTGTCAACAGTGACGAAGTTGAAGAAATTGATCTCACGCAATTCACACAGCTGAGCAGTGACAGTCAAGATGAAACTTCGGAAAAGTTGGTAAAACCTGAGACAGAATCGGGAACAACAACACCTGAAAAACAAACGATCAAAAATAAATCAGGAGTCAATCATATGTTAAAGATGATTCTCATTACCACTGGCGTATTTGCACTCACCGTCGCGATTGGAGTAGGGGTGGGTTTTGCGATCATTAAGTATACTAATCAGGGTGATCAACCAGCCCCCGTAGTGGAAGTTGAGGAAAGTCCAATTGTAGAAGCAACACCAGAACCTATCTTGGAAGATGAGGTAACTGATGCTAGTCCCTCGGCTGCCATTGATAAAGCAGAGTTAAGCATTTTAGTCGTCAACGCCACCACAAAAGCTGGTTATGCTGGCACGGTTAAATCCAAGCTGGAAGACAGTGACTTTGAAAATGTAACTGCTGGCAACTCAAAAGGAGATTACGAGGAAACAGGAATTTTTGTCTATTTAGCTGAAGATGATCAAAACTTGGTAGAAGCATTGTCTGAGGCAACGGGTCTTGATTTAACTAGCAGCGATGAAGCTAAGGTTGAAGACCCGCAGGCTCAGTATGATGTTGTCATCGTGCTAGCAGAATAATTGTCTCTTGCCCATTCATTTTAGCGATGTATAATCAATTTTTGTGGTAATTTGATGCGTATTGAGTGCGTACTTAAACTCATGAGACAATAAATAGCGATATGTCAGCAACAGGTCTACACATCTCTATTTCCGCTGAACCTATTTACTACCTGGGTGGTTTTCCTATTACCAACTCCATGTTAACGAGCCTCATCGTAACTGGGTTCATAGTCGCTTTTGCTGTAGTGGCAAATCGAGCAATTAAAGTCACAAACAAACCTCAGTCGTTGCAAAATTTCGCAGAATGGATAGTAGAATCCTTGCTTGGATTTGTGGGAGGTGTAACAAACGACACAAACAAGACTAAAGTATTTTTTCCCGTTATCGCCTCATTTTTTATCTTTATCATCATTAATAATTGGTTTGGTTTGTTGCCGGGAGTGGGCACAATCATGGTGCCTTTGGCGGACCAGCCAGAACATGAGACGTCTGTCACCCAGCATCAAGTAGATCCTGAGGAAAAACTAAATGAAGCAGCAGATTTGGAAATTACAATTCCAGACGCAAACCCCACCGATCAGCTTACAGTACAAAATGAAGAAGCCATCACCGCTCTTACCACGCAAGTAACAGATAATAATCAACCCAAAACCACTGCAAAGGAAGAAGAACGGATTAGCGATAGTCATCAAGCAACCAAAGAAGATCAACACTCGTCATCAGAAACTACTTTATTCCGCCCCGCCACCGCCGATCTTAATACCACCATTGCGCTTGGCATCATTTCTATCATCGCTACCCAATTTTTTGGCTTTCATTTTTTAAATTTCGGATATCTAACCAAATTTTTCAACTTCAGCAGTCCCATCATGTTTTTTGTCGGCATCCTAGAATTGGTCTCAGAATTTGCCAAAATCATCTCTTTTGCTTTCCGTTTATTTGGAAATATTTTCGCTGGAGAAGTATTGTTAGTAGTCATTATGTATCTAACAAAGGTAGTCGTACCCGTGCCATTTTACGGTCTTGAGGTATTTGTAGGTTTTATTCAAGCGTTAGTTTTTGCCATGCTTTCAGTAGTCTTTTTTAATATGGCCACTCAAAGTCATGAGGCACATTAGTAAAAGTACAAGGAGGACATATGTCAGACGTATTTGCAGCAGCCCTCGTCATGGGCGTCGGTAGTATTGGTACAAGTTTCAGCATTGGCATGTTGGTCGCTAAAGGTCTAGAGGCGATTGGTCGCAATCCGGAAGCAGCTAGTAAAGTCCAAACCAACATGGTACTCGGCTTAGCATTTGCAGAAGCCATTGCAATCTATACATTGGTTATTGCGTTGATTATTCTCTTTGTTTAAACAGAGCTAACTGTAAAAAAAACACGACTAGCTAACGAAAGCATAGGATATAATATGAAGATTTTATTTCCTCAAATTCTTTTCCAAATCATCAACTTTTCGATTGTCATGGGAGCACTCTGGTACCTGCTTTATAAACCTGTCATCAAAATATTTGCAGCTAGGGCAAAAAGAATTGAAGAGGGTCAAAAAGCTGCTCAAGAAGCAATTGCTCAACAAGAAAAAATTGAGGAAATGAAAGAAAAAGCTCAATACAAACTACAGCAAAAGTCTGCTGCAGAGATGAAAAAAGTGGTCGCAGAAGCTGAAAAACAAAAACTCAGCATCATTGCCCAAGCTCAACGTGAAGCAGCATCTGAAATTGCCAAAATGAAAGAGAATTGGGAATTAGAAAAATCCGAGCAGGCTCGCCAAGTCAACCAGCAATTAATTGAAGCGGTAATTGCCACGACTCAAAAAGTAATCGGTGTTAAGTTAGATGATAAGTCTCACCGCCAACTAATTGATCAAGAACTGAACACTATCCTAAAATCTATCTGATGCCAAAGCCAGTTGTCACCCTTACCACTGCTCATATACTAACTTCTGCTCAATTGACGGTAGTGAAAAATGTTCTCAAACAAAAACTCGGCTCTTTTGAGTTAAAACATGTCATCAAACCCAACTTAATGGGTGGTCTCAAAATTCAACTTGGCAAACAAGAATTTGATGCCAGTCTGGAAGGCAAGTTAAAAAAACTTGAGCCTCAATTGGCGGAAGTAAAAGTTTTCACAGTGGTGCCAATCAATCAAGCCCAGCGCGCACAAATTCAGCAGCTAGCTGAAAATAAATTAGGTCCAGTCAAGATTGTCGAAACAATTGACCCAAATTTGATCGGCGGCATCAAAATTATCATGGGATCAACTGCTTATGATGGCAGTATTAAACATAAACTAGAACTTATTAAGCAACAACTAATCGCAAGTATTTAAAAGAGGCCAACAAAGGGAAGTCACTTATCGTATGAAAAATAATCAAGATGCTCTCCAGCAAGCACTCAAATCTATCATAGCTGAAACAAATTTTACCACCACGCCAGAATCGGTGGGTACGGTCATGCAATATGGTGATGGTGTACTTGAAATTAAAGGTTTAGAGGATGTGCAGGCCGGAGAATTAATTGATTTAGGAGGTAACCTGCTTGGATTAGCTTTAAATCTAAAAAAGAACACTACTGGCGTGGTCGCTTTAGGTAGCGGAGAACATATTAAAGCCGGTGACACTGTCAAAAGAACTGGTCAAATTCTTTCAATCGGTGTAAGCGATCAAATTTTAGGCAGAGTAGTTGATCCATTAGGCCAACCTCTTGACGGCGGAACAGCATTGAAACCAACGAAAGAAATGCCCTTGGAGAAAGTTGCTCCGGGTGTAATGAGTCGCCAATCTGTTTCTCAAGCGATGATGACGGGTATCAAAGCAATTGACGCGATGATCCCTATCGGCCGTGGTCAACGTGAATTAATCATTGGTGACAGAGGAACTGGAAAAACTGCGATTGGTTTGGGAACAATTCTTAATCAAGCTGATCAAAATATGATTTGTATTTATGTCAGCATCGGCCAAAAACGATCCGCGCTTGCCCAAATTACGCAATTATTAACGGCAAGAGGTGCTTTCAATTACACCGCAATCGTAGCAGCAACAGCCTCTAGTTCTGCTGCAGAAAGATATCTCGCTCCTTACTCAGGACAGGCAATCGCAGAATACTTTTTAGAAAAAGGCAAAGACGTCTTAATCATCTTTGACGATCTGACAAAGCATGCGCAAGCATACCGAGAAATTTCTTTGTTGTTGCGCCGCCCCTCGGGCAGAGAAGCTTACCCTGGTGATGTGTTTTACCTTCATTCCAGACTTTTAGAAAGAGCATGTCGACTCAATAAAAATCACGGTGGTGGTTCAATTACCGCGTTGCCCATCATTGAAACACAAGCTAATGATGTTTCAGCTTACATTCCCACCAACGTTATCTCAATCACTGACGGGCAGATTTACCTCGAAACAGACTTGTTTAATGCCGGCATGAAACCAGCAGTCAATGTCGGTTTATCTGTGTCAAGAGTAGGATCTGCCGCCCAAGTCAAATCAATGAAGCAAGTGGCTGGTACGATGAAGCTTGATTTGGCTCAATACCGCGAATTGGAAGCATTTGCCCAATTTAGTTCTGATCTTGATGAACGCACTAAGGCTCAACTCAATCGAGGTGAAAGAGTCTATAACACTTTGAAACAAGGGTGGGACAAACCGCTTAAGATGGAAGAACAAGTGGTCGTCATTTATGCGGCAGTCCACGGCCTGCTCGACGAAATCGCAGCTAATAAGATTCAAGACTGGGAAGAGAGTTACTTGCAACACATGCGCAGCGCCGAACGAGCTTTATTGAAACAAATCGCTAAAGAACAAGTCTTGAGTGAACAAATTGACAAGAAATTAGTAGCGGCAATTAAGTCATTTAATACCGCCCATCCCGAGTTGAAGGAATCTTAATAATCAGTCATGGCAAATACCAGACAAGTTCAACAAAGAATTAGCACCGCTAAAAACATCTCCAAAATCACGAAAGCAATGGAGATGGTCTCGGCTAGTAAAATGAGGCGCGCCCAAGATCAAACGTTGGCAGCAAGACCTTACGCGCAAGCATTGGCTAACTCGCTGCGTTCGCTTGCAGCAGAAACTTCACCAGATCTCCATCCACTTTTATCCAGGCATAACCTGGGTATCGAAATCTTAGTCGTGATCGCTACTGATCGAGGATTGTGTGGCAGCCTCAATCAAAGCATTCTCAAACAGGTTACCCAATGGGTCGCCGAACATCCACAAGGAGAATTAATTTTAGTAGGCAAAAAAAGCGTTGCCTTCGCACAGTTTTTGAATCTTAACACTTACGCACAATTCACAGATATGCCAGACACAATTGGGATTGAAGACGTGTTGCCGATCAGCACNNTTCACCGATTTCATCAATACTTTGTCACAACAGGCTTGTCACTCTCAGCTCCTGCCGATTAAACTTGAAACTGATGAGTTAATTTCGGCAAATAATGAAAGCGCAGAGTATTTGTTTGAACCTAATGCAAGAGAAATTTTGGAAGAATTATTGCCTTATTACATTGAAAATGCTATTTTTCAAGCTTTTTTGGAAGCTAAAGCCAGCGAACACAGCGCGCGCATGGTTGCCATGAAAAATGCCAGTGAAAATGCTAAAGAGTTAGTTAGCGAGTTGCAGCTTATCTATAACAAGTCTCGACAAGAAAGTATTACCAATGAGTTGCTAGAAATTACCACCGCAACTTTATCCCTGCAAGGTTGATGAGAGGAATTTATGCCAAAGCAAGCCAAAAAAATAGGACATATTAGCCAAATCATGGGTCCGGTAGTCGATGTGGAATTTGAAGATCATCTACCAGCAATTTATAACGCGCTGCAGCTTGATCTGACGAATAAAGAAAAGTTGATGCTTGAAGTTGAACAACAACTTTCTACCACAGAAGTAAGATGCATTGCTCTTGGTCCCACAGAGGGTTTGCAGCGTGGAACACCTGTCACCGATACCGGCAAACCCATCACTGTGCCAGTCGGAGAAGAAACTCTGGGTAGAATGTTTAATGTGACAGGTGATGTGATTGATGAAAAGGCACCCCTTCTCAAACCCAAATTTACCGCCCCTATTCATCGCCCCGCACCAAAGCTGAGTGAGCAGGAAACATCAACTGAGGTTTTGGAAACTGGCATTAAAGTGATCGATTTGATTGCACCTTTTCCAAAAGGGGGCAAAGTTGGTGCCTTCGGTGGCGCAGGAGTAGGGAAGACGGTGGTTATCCAGGAATTGATTCGGAACATCGCTGAGGAACACCAAGGCCACTCCGTCTTTGCCGGCGTGGGTGAAAGAACCAGGGAAGGCAATGATCTTTACCATGAAATGAATAGCTCGGGTGTGTTAAAAAGTACGGTCATGTGCTTTGGCCAGATGAACGAACCCCCAGGCAACCGATTGCGGGTTGCCTTAACAGCTTTAACAATGGCTGAATATTTTCGTGATCAAAAAGGTGAAGATGTATTGTTCTTCTTAGATAATATTTTTCGATTTAGCCAGGCAGGATCAGAAGTGTCTGCTCTACTTGGGAGAATTCCTTCGGCGGTCGGATATCAACCCACTTTAGCTTCTGAAATGGCACAGCTTCAAGAAAGAATTACCTCCACCAAAGTTGGTTCTATTACTTCAATCCAAGCAATTTATGTGCCCGCAGATGATTATACCGACCCAGCGCCAGCCACCACTTTTGCTCACATTGACTCTACAATTTCCCTGGATAGAAAGTTGTCCGAACAGGCTTTATTTCCAGCGGTAGATCCTTTAGTTTCATCATCCAAAATTCTTGAACCAGAAACAGTGGGAGCCGCGCATTATAAAACTGCTAGAGATGTGCAACAAATTTTGCAGCGTTATAAAGAGTTGCAAGATATCATCGCCATTCTTGGTATTGATGAACTGAGTGAAGAAGATAAGCTGGTTGTGGCCAGAGCCAGAAAAGTACAAAGATTTCTTTCCCAACCATTTTTTGTAGCCGAGCAGTTTACTAACACTCCCGGCAAGTACGTTCCGATTGCTGAAACGATTCGTGGTTTTGATGAAATTATTGCTGGCAAACACGACAATTTACCTGAACAAGCGTTCTACATGGTTGGCACAATTGATGAAGCGGTAGCTAAAGCAAAAACAATTTAAGCGAAAGATGATCTATGGCTAAATTGAAGTTGGTAGTAGTTTCCCAAGAGAAGAAACTGACCGACGAGTCGGTTGATTATGTGACCGCTGTCACCAGCGAAGGTGAAATCACAATCTTACCAGGTCACATTCCTCTTTTTTCCAAACTTGTGACTGGCGAACTACGCTATGGGGAAACAGGTCAAGAGAAGTCAATTATTATCTCCAAAGGATTTTTAACTGTCGGCAACCACCACGATGTGACAATCATGGCTGATACCGCGGTTGATGCTCGCGAAATAAGTTTAGAAAAAGCAACCAAAGCCGTCAAAGAAGCCGAGGCAACTATTCGCTCCACAGAAGACAATAGAGAAAAAATTATGGCTGAGGCAGCCCTTCGGAGAGCATTGCTAGAAATTCGTGTCGCGCAACGCACCAAAAAGACCAAAATTTAAGCAAAAGCAACTGCCTTAAATTGATTTGTGCTATAATCCCACATTCACAAGACTCAGGTATGCATAGGAGTTTTTTAAGAATGTGAATTTGAAAGCGTTACCAAGATAGAAGATCAAGTAGTCAAAATAAACTGGAGTTGCCGCGGTAGGAAAATCCTTTATACTCTACCTATGCCAAAAAGCACTAAACAGAAAAACCCAAATACTAAGAGCGATTCATCGGTCAATAATGGTAAAGTTATTGAACTGACTCAATCAGGTCTTGATGAACTGAAAGAAGAGTTAACTGAATTAACAACTATTAAACTCCCAAGCGTGGTAGACAGAGTTGCCAGGGCTAGAGAATATGGTGACTTAGCAGAAAATTCAGAATATCATAGTGCTCGTGATGAACAGCAATTAATTGAAGCCAGAATCGATGAAATTCAAAAAATCATTACCAACGCTAAAGTAATTAAACACACTACAAGCAATAAAAAAGTTGGCATTGGCTCAACTGTGGTTATTCATCAAAAAGATAAACCAAAAAGTTCCATGACTATGGAAATTGTTGGCGAGTTTGAGGTTGATCCTGGAGAGAAAAAAATGTCAAGCATTTCACCGATGGGGAAGGCTTTGATGGGTAAGAAGAAGGGAGCCGAGGTTACGGTTGAAGCTCCGGCGGGCGCAGTAATCTACGTGATTGATGAAATCAAGTAACTACACAACACATTTTATAAAAACCACACCCCGCCACACAGGCGGGGTTTTTGATAAAAAGGATTATTTGCTCATGATAACCACTCTCTCAAACAATTGCCCATTATTCATTAATCTAGAATCTGACAATCGTGCTGATTAAACTCATTTAAAACCCATCAGAGCTAATTTTTAGCCTGGAATCTATGTTATAATTTTTTACGAAAGTAAGCTATGGACACGAAAAACAATCAATACGGTTTACACTGGGTAGATCAGATTACCGATCAAATCTTGGCATGGCAAAAAAGCCATGGCGTAAAAAAGCTGCACGTTGATGATATGAAAACTCCATCGGGGAGAGTGCATGTCGGGTCATTAGTGGGAGTGGTGCTGCATGATGTGATAGCCAAAGTACTTCAAAGCAAAACTTCTCAACCCGTCACCAGTACTTATGTTTTCAATGACATGGATCCCATGGATGGCCTGCCAAGTTATTTGGATCAAGCTATTTATCAATCACACATGGGCCGACCGCTTTATAAAATACCTGCACCAGATCTTGATCAATCTGGTATAAATTTCAGCCACAGCAGCCAACAAGAAAAAGCTAAGTTTGCTCATGCCGGTAGCATGGCTGAATTTTACGCCCTTGATTTCATCAATGCCTTTCGTCGACTAGGTTGCTCGCAAAAAATTATCTGGTCGCATGATTTACATCATAGTGGTCAAATGGATGATTTCATCAGGACTGCACTAGATAAAGTATCGCAACTTAAAAAAATATATGCCACGGTGGCTGACTATAAATTGCCCGACAACTGGTATCCCTTCCAGGTTGTCTGCGAAAAATGTGGACTAGTAGGCAATACTCTCGTCACCGACTGGGATGGTGAACAAGTCAGTTATGAGTGTCAGCAAAACAAAGTGAAGTGGTCAACCGGTTGTGGCCATCAGGGAAAAATTTCGCCCTTTGGTGGCCACGGTAAATTACTCTGGAAAGTTGACTGGCCCGCTCACTGGGCAGCGCTTGGTATTACTATTGAAGGAGCCGGCAAAGATCACACCACAGCCGGAGGTTCCAGGGATATGGCAAATGAAATTTGTGCGCAAGTCTTTGCTATTCCCCAACCTTTTGATATTCCTTACGAATGGATCTTGGTTAGAGGCGCAAAAATGAGTTCAAGCAAAGGAATCGGTACCTCGGCTCGCGAATTCGTTGATCTTTTTCCGGCGTCCATTGGTCGCTTTTTATTTGTCAATAAACACTACAACCAAGTGATTGATTTTGATCCCACAACCATGGCTATTCCAGATTTATTTGATGAGTATGACTTGGCAGCTAAAATTTATTGGGGTCAAGTTGAGGGGGACAATCGATTGGCCAGATCATATGAGCTCGCCCAAATCGCTGATACACCTCCCCCAGCACATTATTTGCCACGCTTCCGAGACGTGGCTCTATGGATGCAGTATCCTGAAATAAATTTGCAAGACAAGTTTGCCGATTTGAAAGGGAGTCTTTTGAACGAACTTGAGTTGAATCTTCTAGCCGAGCGACAAGAATATGCTCTTCGATGGCTTAAAAATTATGCGCCTCGCGAATTTCAATTCACCCCTAGTGAAAAGCTTCCTGAAGAAGTAGCACAACTTACTACTGATCAACGTCAGTTTTTGGGAAAGTTAGCGGAACTCATCACCAGTCAAACCAATTGGCAACCCGAGCAGCTCCAACAAGCAATTTACGATTTAGCAAAGAATTCTCTTGGCTCTAAGGCTGGATTTAAAGCAATTTATCTCGCTTTTTTGGGAAAAACTTCCGGTCCTAAAGCAGCTTGGTTACTGCTCAATCAAGACCGATTATTTGTCCAACAACGCCTGTCTCACTTTACCTAACTATAATGATAACCAAAAAAACTCATAATCTGCTACCAAGTCGCATCCATAGTGAACTACTGCTCACTAATTATATTTCTAATCGTAACCTCCAACACCACTGTCATATGGTAGCAATGGCGCTCGCGGCTTATGCCATCCAGCTGCATGAAGACGAAGAATTATGGTACCAAGCCGGTCTTCTCCACGATCTTGATTGGGAAAAATTTCCTGATGAGCATCCGAATTATGCTACTCGAAAACTGCTCAAAGGTTATCCTCAAGAATTAATAGATGCCGTCGCGAGTCACGCTCCAAACCGAAGTGGGCACCAACCACAATCTCAATTAGATAAATACTTGTTTGCGTGTGATGAATTGACTGGCTTTATGCACGCCGTGTCACTAATGAGACCAAACAGCTTTAAAGACATGAAACCAAAATCGATTATAAAAAAACTCAAAGACAAATCTTTCGCTGCCAATGTTAGTCGCGATGATATCTATCATGGTGCGGAATTAATTAACACCAACCTGGCAGATCATATTGCTTTTCTGATTAAAGATTTTCAAGACATGTCTAAAAAGTAGTTTGAGTCGACATTTTCAAATCTATGCCATATGAAGAACTCAATTATTAAATCAAAGCGCAAGTAACTCAAAATATTTTTAAGTAATCAACACTCTATTTTCCGTTTTAATTTCATAAAAATTGCATCATAAGTATATATTTTGATTAACTTTGGTATTCTATGTTATAGATTAATAACTAGCACTCAACATCATTGACTGCTAATTTTATGATAATATAATTATTATCTATATATCAATTATTATTACTATTATAAATTCATAGTTACTCGTTATAGTCGCTGTATACTGCCTGGTATTCATCCCATTGTACAGTACTCAGAAGCTACGCTATAATACGCCATAATTTAACAGGTCTAGCAACCTGCTTGGTGGTATCAAACCAAGTTGCTGGGGGTAATATCTTGGCCGGGTAAGCCCGTAATCGCTGGAACAAGCAATTCGTGAGGTGGTACCGTTCTTTAATCCCAAGAACCCTCAATGAGTCTAGTTTAGATTCCGAGGGTTTGATTGTATTTAAAGGAGCCAAAAATGCTTGATATTCAATTCATCAGAGACAATGCCGCAACTGTTAAAGAAGCGGCCACCAATAAACAACTTGATCCCACTGTGGTTGATCAACTCCTTGCCGCCGACCAATTGAGACGAACACTTCAAAACCAAATCGATGATTTACGTCATCAAAGCAATCTCCAAGCGGATGTAGTCAAACAACAAGTTGTTGCTGGCAAAAAGCCTACTCCCGAACAAGTCGAGGAGGGGAGAAAATTAAAAACCCAACTCAAAGATTTGGAACCACAACTGAAAGCAACTGAAGAAGAGGTCAGACAGCTCGCCATGCAAATTCCCAATCTTCCAGCGGCTCATGTACCGGTCGGTCAAAATGAAAGTCACAATCAGGTCATTGCCCAATTTGGCAACTTGCCTGAATTTTCATACCAACCTAAACCACATCAGAAATTGATGAGCACACTGGATCTTCTTGAGACAGAGCGGGCAGTACGAATTGGTGGTTTTCGATCTTATTTCTTGAAAAATCAGGCTGTTGTCTTAGAACAAGCTTTGTTGCAGTATGCCATGAAAAAGTTGGTTGACGTTGGTTTTACGGCCATGACAGTACCTGTCTTAGTTAAACCAGATACGATGTTGGGCACTGGGTATTTCCCGTGGGGCAATGAAGATCATTACCAAACTCAAGACAACCTCTATTTGACTGGAACAGCCGAAGTCGCCTTAACTGCTTATTACGCAGATAGCATCCTCAATGAAAAAGATTTACCTGTGAAAATGGTAGGAATTTCGCCGTGTTTCAGAAGGGAAGTTGGTTCATATGGCAAAGACACCCAAGGTATTATCAGGGTGCATCAATTTAACAAAGTCGAGCAGGTAGTCTATACCGTGGCAGATGAGGGAGTCACGCAAGAATGGCATGAAAAAATGACTCGGTATGCGGAAGAATTATTGCATGATTTGGAACTACCTTTTCAAAAATTGTTAATGTGTACCGGAGATATGGGTGCTGGTCAAAGAAAAAAATATGATTTGGAAACATGGTTTCCAGCTCAACAAAAATTCCGAGAAACGCACTCGGCAAGTTACTTTAATGATTTTCAGTCCAGACGACTGAATATCCGTTACCGTTCCAAGGATGGCAACACTAAGTTCGTTTACACGCTCAATAACACGATGGCTGCCTCCCCCAGATTACTAGCTGCCATCATCGAAAATTATCAACAAGCTGATGGTAGTGTGCAGATTCCCAGAGTTTTACAACCAGGCTGTGGATTTGATCTGATCAAGGCAAACAGTAAAAAGTAGCATCCTGAGAGAACTATCAATCTACGTTCAATTCTGCTAAAATGCTGGTTCGTGTTTAAACAATCAGAGAAATAAGGTCAAACCATGCTTAAGTTTTTTTCTGACATTTTTGATGAAAATAAGAAAACGCTCAACAAGTATCAAAAAGTTGTTGATGAAATTAATGAGTGGGAACCAATAATAAAAAAACTGACTGATAAGCAG
>DBQS01000006.1:6402-21797 GCA_002305355.1 Patescibacteria group bacterium UBA1388 | reverse complement strand
GTCCGCGAAGTATCACGTCGTGTGCTGGGAATGCGCCACTTTGATGTGCAGCTTCTTGCGGGCATTGCCTTGCATCACGGCACTATTACCGAACAAAAAACCGGTGAAGGAAAAACATTAACAGTTACTGCCCCAATTTATCTGAATGCTCTACTTGAAAAAGGGGTACATTTAGTAACGGTCAATGATTATTTAGGTGAGTTAGGTGCCGGCTGGATGGGTCCAATTTACCATTTTTTGGGTTTGACAACGGCTGTAATTGCCCATGAAAAATCCAGTCTTTACAACCCAGAATATGAAAGTGCTGATCGTGGCGACGAGCGACTTGAACACTTTGAACCTATATCTCGTCAGGCCGCTTACTATGCAGATATTACTTATGGAACTAACAATGAGTTCGGCTTTGATTATCTACGCGATAACATGGTGCAGTCGCTTGACAAGCTTGTCCAGAGAAAAAATCACGCTCATCATTTTGCAATCGTTGACGAAGCCGACTCAATTTTAATTGATGAGGCCCGTACACCACTTATCATTTCTGCTCCAGATACAGATCCAACCGACAAATATCACCAATACGCCCGGATGGTAACTTCATTAGAACGGGATAGTGATTTTAGTGTTGATGAAAAAGGACGAACAGTTACTTTGACTGATCTAGGTGTGAAACGTATTGAACAAAAGCTAGGCGTATCTAATCTTTACGAAGAAAGCTTTGACACTATTCATCATGTTGAATCTGCGCTTAAAGCTAAGGTGCTATACACCAGAGATAAAGACTACATTGTGAGGGAAAATCAAGTCATTATCGTCGATGAACATACTGGACGATTGATGCATGGTCGCCGTTATTCCGATGGCTTGCATCAGGCAATTGAGGCCAAAGAAGCGGTGCCAATTCAACAAGAATCAAGAACTTTAGCTACAATTTCCATTCAGAATTATTTTCGTCAATACCACAAACTTTCTGGCATGACTGGTACTGCGGAAACAGAAGCGGAAGAATTCCAACAAATCTATGACACACCAGTACTAGTAGTGCCCACTCATCGCCCCATTGTTAGAAAAGACAGAGCAGATGTAATTTACAAAACAACCGCTGTTAAATACTCGGCAATTGCTGCCAAGGTCGCTGAAATTCATGAAACAGGTCAACCGGTATTGATCGGCACGAGATCTATTGAAAATAATGAAATTGTTTCAAACTTTTTGAAACGTAAAAAGATTCCCCATCAAATTTTAAATGCTAAAAACCACGAGCGGGAAGCGTTTATTATTGCGGACGCCGGAAAAAAAGGAGCGATTACTGTCGCTACCAACATTGCTGGCCGGGGCGTTGATATCGTGCTAGGCGGCGCCAAACCAGAGCTAAAAGATTTTCGAAAATCCACTAAATCGCAGCAAAAACCCAGCGCAGATCAAAAAGCATTGGCAGCTAAATTAGGATTGCCCAATTCACTCAACTCCACCCAATACAAATTAAAACAATACCAATCCGCTCTAGAAAAATGGCATCGTGATCACGATGAGGTTGTGGCAACCGGAGGACTTTTTATCTTGGGCACGGAGCGACATGAGTCGCGTCGAATTGACAATCAATTACGAGGAAGATCAGGCAGACAGGGCGACCCAGGCGCATCTCAATTCTTTATTTCACTCGAAGATGAAATTATGCGCATCTTTGGCGGTGAACAAATCAGCAAAGTGATGGACATGATGAAGCTTGATGATAATCAACCCATTGAACACGGCATGATTGGTAAAGCAATTGAGTCTGCACAGGTAAAAGTTGAAGGATTTTTCTTTGATCAACGCAAACGGCTCGTAGAATTCGACGATGTCATGAATAAACAGCGGGAAATTATTTATGCGCGGCGGCGGAGACTGCTGGAAAAAACTGACGAACTTAACTCAGATGTCCAAGATGAGCCCGTTAAACCAACAAGACAAACTAGTGAATCTTTGTCTCCATCACAGGCTGAGATGGGTGAACAATCTCTCAAATCTGAAGTGCTTAATTACGTCAAAGATGAAATTTCATCGCTGGCAAATCTTTACGCTCCTCAAGACTTTTCTGATCAAGAGTACAACACGATTGTCAAAGAATTTAGTAAGATTATTCCCTTTGATGATGCCTCACAAAAAAAACTGTTTTCCTCTCTGCATGAACTTCACTCGGCAGCAGAAATTACTGATAAGCTTATCGAAATCGCTGAGCAAACTTATCAAGCCCGTGAACAGACCATAGGATTTGAACAAATGCGTCTGCTGGAAAAATTAGTCACTCTCAATACCATCGATGAAAAATGGATGGATCATCTGGACTCAATGGATAATCTCAGACAAGGCATTTGGCTGCGAGGAGACAAACGTACAGTCTTAAGCGAGTACAAAAAAGAGTCGTTTGGCATGTTTGAGGAATTGATAGATGCCATTGAGTCAACAATTGCCAGCCGAATCTTCCGCGCTCAACTCCAACCTTTGACAAGAATGCAAGCTATGCCTGTAAAAGCGGTTGCCCAGAAAGAAGATATTCATGAAAGCTTGGATAAGGAAGTCAAAGATGCGTCCTTACCACAACCCGCTCCAACTTCCGCTAAAGGTAATTTAAGTGATTTGGCTTCTGCTCTGAGCGCTGCCAGAATGACCACGAAAGCTCAACCTGGAGAAAAACACATTAAAATTGGCAGAAATGATCCCTGTCCTTGTGGTAGCGGGAAAAAATATAAAAAGTGTGGGTTAATTAATGCACCATGCCACCGAGGATAATCATTTTTATTTCAAAAAAAATGGCATGTTGAAATCGAACTAAAGCACTCAATCTGTTAAGATAAAGGTATGAAACTTGTCGCTGGCTCTTCAAACCTATCACTCGCCCAAAAAATAAGCGATCACTTAAAGGTTCCGCTGCTTGAAGTTGAGTTAACCAAATTTGCCAACGGAGAAAAACGAGTCTGGATTAAAGATAATGTGGCTGGAGAAAATGTAGTTATTGTCCAATCCTTATCATTTCCGACTGACGAATACATCATCGAACTCCTACTTTTAATTGACGCACTAGAGAGAGCTGGTGCTAAGGAAGTGCATCTCATCATTCCCTGGTTGGGATATTCTTTGCAAGACAAGGTTTTTCGAGCAGGTGAGCCAATTGCCGCCAAAGTGGTGGCTGATTTGCTTTCCCATAGTTATGTCAAGAGAGTATATTTGCTAGATTTGCACAGCACTAGTATTCCAGGATTTTTTTCAATTCCCACTCTACACCTCTCTGCTTTAAAACTTTTTGCTGATTTTGCCCACAAAGAGTTGGTTGATGAAAACACTCTTGTTGCTAGTCCAGATTTCGGTGGTTTAAAAAGAGCAGAATCATTCGCAGATTTACTTCAAACTGATTTAGTGAACGTAGATAAAGACCGCAACTTGACTACAGGAGAAATCACTTCCACAATTCTCCATGGCAATGTGACAAACAAAACTGTCTTTCTTTTTGATGATGTAATTCAATCAGGAGAAACTGCTTTCCATGTGGCATCAACCTTAAAAAATGCAGGTGCTAAGACAGTAATTTTGTTTGTAACCCATGGACCAATGGTTGACCAAGCTTATCAAAAAATCCAAAACAGTCAGATTGACCAATTAGTTGTGACCAACTCAATTCACCACCAACGTCAGTTAAAAAAAATGGTTACAATTGATGTGTCACCTCTTTTCGTATCAGCTTTGCAAGACTGGTTTTAAACTATGAAGTACTCACAACTCCACACTCGTACAGAAAAAACTGGCAAACAATATGATTCAATAAATGCCACCCTACTTATTAAAGGCGGCTTCATCGATCAAACCATGGCAGGAGTATATGCCTATTTACCGCTTGGGTTAAGGGTGCTCACCAAAATTGAGCAGATTGTGCGTGAAGAGATGAACTTGATTGCATCCGAAGTGTTGTTGCCTGCTTTGTCTCCCATGCAGTTGTGGGAGCAAACTCACCGCCTGCAAACAATCGATGTGCTCATGACCGCCCAAGGTGGCAATGATGACTCGAGGCTTCGCAATGATACTGAGTATGTACTAAATTCCACTCATGAAGAATTGATGACACCTATCGTGCAAAAGTTTAATCTGAGTTACAAAGATTTTCCGGTGGCGCTGTATCAAATTCAATCGAAATTTCGTAATGAAGCCCGAGCAAAATCTGGACTACTGCGAGGTCGAGAGTTCCGGATGAAAGATCTGTATAGTTTTCATGAGTCTGAAGATGATTTAAAAGCTTACTATGAATTGGTCAAAACTGCTTATCAAAGCATTTTTCAAAGGGTAGGTTTAGGTGAGGATACGGTGCTAGCTTTGGCATCTGGCGGGGATTTTACAACAGATTTTTCACATGAGTATCAAACCAAGTGTGAAAGCGGAGAAGACACCATTTTTTATGACGAGGTGAGTGACACGTATTTTAACAAAGAAGTTGCTCCTAGCAAGGCACCTCAAGTCACCAAAGATGATGTTTTGCTACCCATGGAAGAGCAAATTACCCAAGATATCAAATCTGTCACCGACTTAGCTGATCATTTAAATACACCTATTGCCAAATGTGTGAAAACTATGATCTATCTGACTGATGATGAGCAAGTAATCGCTGCAGTTGTAAGAGGTGGTTATGACATTAATGAAATCAAACTACGTCAGATTCTTAATTGCCGTGAATTGAGGTTGGCAGATACAAATGAAATTTTAGAAATCACAGGCGCCGATCAGGGTTATGCAGGTCCGATTGGCTTACCGGCAAGCCTTACGCTGATAGTAGATGATTCTGTTGCGGAACTAACCAACTTTGTCTGCGGAGCTAATAAACATAATTATCACTTGATTAACGTCAATTGGGAACGGGATTTGCAAAAACCATCGCAATTTTTTGATATAAAGCTTGCTCAACCCGGAGATCTCAATCCCAAAAGCGGTCAACCGCTTGTTCATTTTTCAGCCAGTGAAGTCGGCAATATTTTTCCATTGGGAACAAAATTCTCTCAAGCATTTAACTATAGATATCGTGATCAAAATGGGCAAGAACAACTAGTGTGGATGGGATCATATGGTGTTGGTACCAGCCGATTGATGGGAGTAATTGTTGAAAAGTTTCACGATGATAAAGGTATTATCTGGCCTCACTCAGTTGCACCATTCGCTGCTTATCTAGTCTCATTACCAGGGGGAGAACTCAACGCGGAACAGCTATATCAGCAATTAATCGTCGCTGGCATAGAGGTGCTGTGGGATGATCGACAGGTTTCGGCTGGACAAAAGTTCAGTGATGCCGATTTGATTGGTTGTCCGTACCGTTTAGTTGTTTCGGCTAAAACTCAGAGCCAAGTAGAATTGAAAGCGCGCAACAACGATCAGACTGAGTTATTTACTACCTCGCAAATTATTAATCGACTGCTAAATCAAACATAATTATTATTACAAATAATTTATCATTATTGTTATTATTCTAGGTCTATTGTTTTGAGTAATAATTTCTATTCAATTTAAGTTTTTATTGCAAATTTCACAATGATTATATTATCCTATATTATAATTTTTTATCATCAGGTAAACTTGCTATATCTTGTCTGATCAGGGTATTTTGAAGGTGGGTATTTTCTACATCACGCAGTATATTACCATTACATTCCGGTGAGGAGCACCCACTGCAATTTCACTTATCGGCTTTCTTATTTGAAAGATAGATACAGGTTATTGCGGTGGGTTGTATTTGGAGATCACTCCCTTCAAATCACCCTCTTGTTCAGATTTAATTAAGCCATACATTGATTTTTTCTATTGAGCAAGTGCTAAATACAACCAGAGCAATGTTATACTAGCTCATGTCCATGCAACGTAAATTGATTGTCACCCACCATTCTCCAGACTTAGATGCAATTGGGGCAGTATGGTTTTTGATGAGATTTTTAAATCAAGAATTTGGTCATGCCAAAGTTACATTTGTGAATCCTGGTGAAAAAATTAGTGTGACCGCTGCCGAGCAACTTGGATTTGTTGCTCATGAAGCAGTGCATGTTGATACCGGACTCGGTGAATTTGATCATCACCAACCAGACAGAGGTCAGAAATTATTGAGCGCTAGCTTGTTGGTTTACCAATATATCTGTAAACGCCACCCAGACCTAAAAGATGACCGCGCATTAAAAAGTATTGCAGATTACATCACTGAAATTGATCACTTTCATGAAATTTACTGGCCAGACCCAGCTGATATTCGTTATTTGTTTATGATTCAAGAATTGATTAAGGGCATGGAACTTTCGGATCGAAATTCAGATGAGGCAATTTTGCAATTTGGTATGGAGTGCTTGGATAACTCTCTTTATGTATTAAGACAACGATTTTCTGCAGAAGAAGAAATTGCTCTCAAAGCAGAGGATTTTCATCTTAAAGGTGGCACGGCTGTGGCAATTCTCTCCAGCAATGATGAAACCATCAAACTCGCTCAAAAAGAAGGTCATATCTTGGTAATCCGTAAAGATCCTCAATTGGGCAATATCAGGATCAAGGCCCGACCAGATTCAGATTTGTCACTAGAAAAACTAAAAGATAAAATTACTGAGCTAGACAAAGAGGGAAGCTGGTATTTTCATCCCAGCGGTAAAATGTTAATCAATGGTTCTCAAAAACACACTACCCAAAAAGCATCACCTTTAAGTTTGGAGGATGTAGTCAATATTGTGAAGGAGCTCTATTCATGACCCAAGTTAGCGTTTTCACAAAAATTATTAACCGCCAATTACCAGCAGAAATTATGTATGAGGACGAGGAGTTTATCGTCATCAAAAGTCATCAACCAGTGGCGCCAGTACATTTGCTGATTATTCCCAAACGGCCCATTGCCAAACTACAAGATGTACCTCTGAACAATCATCGCTTTCATGCTTCACTGCTTGAACTCGCTCGTCAAATGGCAACTAAGCACGGTATCAATGATAATTTTCAACTCCATTTAAATTGTGGTCCACAGGTGCAACAGGTACAACACTTACATTTACACCTCACGGGTGGGTGGGATAAAGCACTTTCCGCCGAAGAAATTGATGAGCAAACTGCCGCCCATTTAAAAGCCAGAGATCAAGAATAATCTCACAAATTAAGCTGTTTATCATTAGCATAGATTTTTTTGATTCATCAGTTATAATAACTTGTTTTGATCGATGAATGTATTGCACATCGATCTTGTATGGGAAGGAGGTGAAAACCAATGCCAATTGTGATAAAAGCACAAGGTAATGACAACACCAATGATGTCATTAAAAAATTCAAAAAGGCAGCGGCTGCCACTAATGTGGTTGTAATTGCGAAAGATCGAGCTTACTTCCAAAAACCCGCTAAAATCAGAGCAGAGAAAAAAATTAGTCAACTGCGATTAAGGCGAAGAGCAAGAAAATTAAAGCACATGAAAAACATTGATCCCTCTGCATTGCAAAGAATTGATGATCGCATTAGCGGTAAAAAGTAACAGCATTTTTCAAATTTAACTGCTAAGTCTGGGCTCTATCTTCATGTTCCTAATGTTCCTACATTTCTGAGAATATAGACGATTTGGGGTGTAAATTTGGGGCTTTAATGTGGGGTGGAGAACAGCCAAACCAAAAGATTTGCTTTGATCAAACGTCAAATCTATTTGTGTGATTAATAATTAATTATTGCGTCTATTTTTGACCTTTGCCCGAATGTCAAAATCCCATTGATCACCATCACTAGTGTCAAAACTTTTCGAGTTGGTTAAAGCATAATAATTTACCAAGTGATTGCTGATTGTTTCTTCAAGTTCTTTTTTTTCTTCGTTGAGTTCACCAATTTGCATTTTCAACTGTGACACTTGAGGATCATTTTGCAATTGACTTCGTCGTTCTTTGACAGCGCTGGTGATTTTTGCAACTTCTTCAGTCGCTTCATTCAGTTGGCTATCATTTTCAAAAACACTCGTCAAACTTTCTCTTTTTGCTTTGAGTGCTTCTTTAATGCGACTCAATTGATTGGCATTGCGTTCAATCACGTTTTGCAAGTGCCCCAAGGTATCGGCAAGCTCATCAGAGGCAGAGGCTTCATCTTCTTCGCTCCCAAGTTGCGCACCACCTGTATTTGCAGCCAATACTTTGGCAGCCAAATCTTCACCAGATTCAAGTTGAGCTTCATCTGCCACGGGCAGTTGGGCATCGTCAGCTGCAGTTAATTTTTTTTGTTTCTCATCCGCCATATCACCTTTCTATTGTGCTCGTTTCTCCTAAAGAAAGTATCAGTACTGTACTGCAAAGATCTTTTGTTCTCAAGAGTCGAAATACTAGATTAATTTTGGTCTTGATTAGATCTCTGAAGCAAATCATAATAAGCGAATGCAAAAATCTACCAAAATTGTCGCCACCATTGGGCCCGCCACCGAATCAGAAGAAGTCATTTCTAAATTACTCGAAGCAGGCATGAACGTGGCACGTTTTAATACCAAACACAATGAACCAGCTTGGCATCACGAACGGATTCGGCGAGTTAAGGCAGTGGCAGATAATATGGGTTTACCAGTAGGCGTGCTGCTTGATTTGCAAGGTCCAGAAATTCGAAGCGTTTTACCTAACGGCGTTGACAGCTTTCATGTCAAAGCAGGAGAGGTAGTAACCTTTACCTGCCGCCATGATACACCTGAACAAAAAGCAGTCATTGTTCCTCAGGCAATGATCAATGCATTGCAAGAAACTAACCAGATTTTGATTGAAGACGGGCTAGGTGAGTTTGTGGTGGTTGGCAAACCCAATGAATATGAGTTAACGACAAAAGTCGCTGAAGATTTAGAAATCAAAAAAAGAAAAACTATTAATACTCCTGGGGTTACACTAGATTTGCCTTCATTAGTTGAGGCAGATTATGGACATTTAGATGCCGCCACTAATGATTTAATAGATTTTGTCGCCCTATCATTTGTCCGCAATGCTCAAGACATCAAAAATCTCAAAACAGAACTCGCTAACCGCAACCTGAATATTAAAATTATTGCCAAAATTGAAAATCAAGCTGCCATCGATAATATTGACGAGATTATTGATGAGTCTGATGGCATCATGGTCGCGAGAGGCGATTTGGCAGTTGAAGTACCCTACGAAGAAATGGCTCATTGGCAAAAGGTCATTATCTATAAATCTAGACTACGAGCCAAGCCAGTTATTACCGCTACCCAGATGTTGATGAGCATGGTCACTTCCCCCCGACCTTCCCGAGCAGAAGTTACCGATGTGGCTAATGCCGTCTATGACGGAACTGATGCTGTCATGCTTTCTGATGAAACAACCATCGGTAAATATCCAATAAAAGCAGTGAGCACTCAGGCAAAAATTGTTGCCTATACTGAAAAATACGCCCGACCACCGATTATTGATCCGCACGATGAAGATTGCACTACTGCCATTACCCACGCGGCAATTTCGCTAATCTCTGCTTCAGAAAGGCCTTCCAGTCCATTAAATATTGATGCTGTGGTTTGTTTAACAGATGGTGGAGCGACCGCCCGTTTTCTCGCTCGGTTTAGAAATTGCCCACTCATTCATGCTTTCACAGAAAGTAAGCAAACCTTCAACCGCCTCAGTCTCGTCTACGGAATTAAACCTTATATTGTAGACATGGAAGACGAAAAAATAATTCTAACAGAAGAAATTGAACACTTCATAAAAGAACATCAAATTGCCAAAACCGGTGATACTGTTTTGATCGTCCATGGTACTTTTTGGAAAAAACCAGGCTTGACAAATACTCTCAAAGTGATCAAATTATCTTAAATTTATCAAAGGAGGAATTATGAGTAAAAAATCCGGAAATTTTTTCACATTTCTTACCGGAGCAATTGTGGGAGCAGCAGCAGTTTTTTTATCGAAAGACAAAAACCGCGAGCAGGCAAGAAATACTCTGGAATCTACCAAGAAAAAAGTGATGAAGCTTAAACAAACATACCATCAAGATCCTGAAAAATTTAAAAAAGAAGTGCTAAGTGAAAGCAAGCAAGTAGCCTCCAAAGTAAAATCTGAGGCGACCCATGCCGCTCACAAAGCTAGTCAAATTATCGCTGAGAAAAATAGTAAGGCCGGAAAATCAATCAAGAAAAGTAAGTAACTGGCAGATCTTACTTGATATTTTTAGATGCTTGTCAGCAACCATTTCGTAAGGTATGGTATTGCTGTTTTCTGGTGTTAATTATTCAGAAAGTTAGAAAGTATCAAACATGTCTATCATGAGTGAAGTTCAACCAGTGCCATTCACAGCTGAAGTTAAGAACCAACCTGAAATTGATGTTAGCGATGAAAGACAAAACTTGCAAGCACTCAATCAGCTTTTATCAAAAATAGCCCAGCACAGAAATTTGCCCGATGTGATTCAACTCCGTGATACTGATCAACATGACCCAAATACTGCACAAACATTGCGTTATTTTAGATCTCTACTCACTTATGAACTTCATTTTGCAAATCCAGAGCAGACGCTTGAAATTGCTCATCTTAGAACACAACTTGATAAGTTGGCAAATAACATTTTCCAAATTGACCTGGTGCGGATGGCTGTGACAGAATAGAGTTTAATACCACAATCTTTTTATTCTGCTGATTCTTGAATGATCGATTTTTTTTAAATCATCTGATGAGGGGAGTATCTGTCTGCTCCACCATCATCTTATCTTCAATATAACTAAATATCACTTTAACATACCAACTCTCAGCTTTTTCTCAACTATGATTGTTAGTTTGCACACCATGGAAATTATGAGGTTAAAATCTTTATGGTGGAAGCGGTCACTGATTTTCGCAACCATGATTACTGCCATGATGATTTTGGGGGTAATTTGGAAAAATTTTCAGCCTCGTTCAACTAATCAGTTGTTCATGACTGATCCTCAACTACATTCGGCAGACATCAGTGGTACACCATTTTCCGATCTTGGTGGAATGACACATCAATCCCATCCGTTACAAATTGAATATCTGAAAACTCAAAAGTACCCGGGCAGCGAGCTGGTGATTGAACAAACTCTTGAACCAGGTGCAAATTACCAACGTCACATTGTTTCTTACAAATCTGAAGGTTTAAAACAATATGCGCTGTTAACTGTGCCTCAGGGAACTACTCCAAACACTGGCTGGCCAGTCATCATTTTCAATCATGGTTACATCCCACCGGCAGAGTACAAAACCACTGAAAAATATATTGCTTATGTTGATGGCTTTGCCCGCAACGGCTACATCGTAATTAAACCCGATTATCGGGGACATGGTAATTCTGAAGGTGTGGCCAGCGGTGGTTATGGTTCAGCTGCGTACTTGATCGATGTCCTGAATGCCCTGAGTTCTATTCAAAAATATCCAGGAGTTGATGCTACTCATGTGGGTATGTGGGGACACTCTATGGGAGGCCACATTACCCAGTTAGCAATGGTTATAAATCCTGACATTAAAGCGGGAGTGATTTGGGGAGGCGTAGTGGGTTCATATCAAGATTATTTTGATCTTTGGTGGAACCAAAATCACCCTTCACCAAGGATGGAACCATCACCACATGGTAGGGGAAGATGGCGTAATGAGTTGTTTACCAAATTTGGTGACTTCAACGAAAATCCTACCTTTTGGAACTCAATTTCTGTTACCCCATATTTAAATAATATATCTGGACCAATTCAGCTTCATCATGCTCAAGGAGACAACACTGTACCGGTTGCCCTTTCAGAAAACTTTTTTAAAAAATTAGAAATCCATTCTTCAAAATCTGAATTATTCGTTTATCCTGGCGATGATCACAACTTATCCCAAAACTTCTCGACTGCTATGTCACGATCTATAGAATTTTTTGATGAGTTTTTAAAATAAACTCTTGAAATAACATCTTAAACAATTGACATTAAAATCACTTATTCTAACTTAAAAACTTTTACTAACGGTATATTTTGCCTTTTCACCGAATAAATAATTTCACCCTGGGGTTTATCCCAGTCATTATTTCTGCCCATGGCGATGATCACATCTAGGTCAGTTGGATGTACATAATCACAATTTGGCCGCCAGGTAACATGGTAATTGTCATTAAAATATATTTTTGCCTCCTGATTTCCACAAAGTCCCACGCGATATTGCTGATGATCAACATCATGCTCAGTGAGCCAATTTGCAGCTTCTTTGAAACTAAGTCCCCAATAATCTGTCTCGAATCTATTAACCGCTCCTCGTAATCCTCCCAATGACTGGTTAAAATAAAGATATTGATAAGGATGTAGTTGTAAATACTGGTTACCAATTCCAACAGCAAATATTAAAACAAAAGTCAAGATAGCTGCCCTCAGAATTCGGTTTTCCTTTATCGTCAGTTTGACGATACTAATTGCAGCTAAGACAGCCATCATCACCACCACAAACAGATAATGCCTCATGCCATCATAAATGTTGGGTTTGACCAAGAAATATAGAAGGAGATTAAACCAAATGGCAAAACTTAGAATTGCCACAATTCGATTTTTTATAAATAGATGTGATAACAACCAACAGCAAATCACTGTAATTGGAGTTGTCACCCCAATCCACACAGGCAAGTAATGCCAAGGTAGTTGGCCGGCTTCAATCATCTGTCCCAGATACAACATTCTTCCGCGCCAAGGATAATCCTGGCCTATTTGCATTAAGTGTAATAAATTTTCTGGCGGGTTTACAGCTACGTATGGCATCTGCGCGCCATGTACTATCACCGCGATAAAAGCCACCAAACCAACTGAAATCATGCTTCTACCCAACCAGAGGAAAAAAAGATTTCGCACCATTAGTTAGCATAACTGTGTTGATATCATCAAAAATTAAAGCTAACAAATAAATAATCAATAAACCATATCCCACAATGCGAGCTGCGGCGGATAATCCAATCATGACTCCAATTAAACAAATCTTGAGATAATAGTTTTTTATTTTTGGCGCTAATGCGATCATGAGCAAAGCCGAGATGTAATATGTGGTAAAGACCGGATCTTTAACATTAGCGGGCACATCCCCTAAATAACGAGGTGTAAAAAACAAAAGAAATGGTCCCAATATACTAAAATAACGACGCTTAGTGGTTTGAAAAACTAATTCATAAACAACGTAAAAAGCCACCAAAGCAAAAATTAAATTAAGGAGATGGTATCTCTCAATTGTTCCAAAGTCATTAAAGATATATAGCACCATCGCATGAAAATGATTGTATGCCCAAATTTCGCGCGAGTGTTGTCCTTGAGCTGCAAAATCTTGCATTAGTTGAAGATCTTTTCCAAAATGTCTAGAATAGAGCAATTCTCCAAATCGATACTCAATTGGCTCGTCAATTGCCACACCAAAGTCTTGGTAAACCATCCCTGTCCAAATCAGATAGGGCAATAAGAATAGTAAAAATACCCAACGAATTAATATGAGTTTGCCGATCTTTCGAACCGAGAAAAGAAGAGATCTGTTCATTTTTTGTTCACGCCTAAAATCACGCAACCAGCAGCTGGAATGCAAACCCGAAGCACATTCGTACCAATTTCAGTCTCATCATCAAAATTTATTGACTTTCCCAACTGAGATTGTTTAGTGGAAAAAAGATATGTCAATGACTTAAGTGGGGATTTCCATAAAGAACCAAGCTTAATCCATGCTTCACTCTCGTGATGAGGATTAGTATTAATTGCGCACAGCAGTAACTGCTGATCGTCATACCTCACCCAGGGTATAACACCTTTTAATTGACCCCCCAACATCTGCGGCACACCAAAGTTAACGCCATCCCCCGAAATTTCCAAAAGCTGTTGTTGGCCATGCACCACTGTGGGATGATGATGACGAAACTTCAGCAGAGCACTAGCAAATTGATATATCTCATGTTTTTCATTAAAAAAGTGTACTCCTTTAGACCGAAATGCCCCAAATGTTCCACCGCACATTGCTTCTCTAATATAATTATCATCTCTGCCTGCCCCATCAAATCCTTGTTCTGAGCCATAATAGATGCAAGGAATACCTTGCGTAGTTAATAAAACAAACAAAGCATTTTTAGCTAGTCGCCGATTGTCAGTACTCCCGTGCGGAAAACGGGCCTTGTCATATCCCAACCTGATTTGATCATGATCATCATAAATAGTGATCATGTGGCGATGAGAAATTTTGTCAAAATCACGATTATTTATCTCATTTTCATAAAAGGCGAAATAGTCTTGAGGATCCGCTTGCCCCCGCACCATGTTAACTAAAGCAGCCGGTAAATCATCAATGCCGATAAAAGCTTTTAATCCCGTTTGAGTTATAACTTGGCGAGCGTTAGGAATGCCGCCGGCAATTTCACCAATCAGGTAAAAATTATCTTTGCCAATTTGAGCAGCAAATTGCGTAATTTTTGAAACAAACAATTTAATTGCCTCTTGAGGCATATGCTTCACAGCATCAATTCTGTATCCATCGAGGTCGGCGTATGCTAACCAATATTTGTAAACATCTATGAGAGTGTTAAGAGTTGCAGAGGGCTGAAAATAATTCAGCTCTAAATTGCCTAAATTGAAGTCTTTGCAATATAAAAAATCACCATGCAGATAGTTTTCGGGATCTTGCCAGTCAGAAATACAACCCCGACAATTAAAAGTTAATGGACTTTGCAACTCGGCTGGCCAGACGGCTCCGTCTGGCCATGCCTGTGGATATTGGTTTAGATCCAAGTTTGCAAACGGTAAAACTGGCTCACCTGTGGCATTACAGAATCCTTTAACTGGATATTTGCCATCATGACTAAACTTTGGCTCTCCTTCTGGAGGATCTCCACTTGGCAGATCATATTTAAAGACATAGCCCGCATGATTAAAAATGATGTCCAAAACTACATAAATACCCATCTCATGTGCTGTCCTAACCATCATCTTCAGGTCTTCAGCGGATCCATAATGTGGGTCGACCGCTAAAAAATTTTGAGTGTTGTAACCATGGTAAGCTGTTTTGTCATGAGCAGCTTGTTTTAAAACTGGACTCAACCAAATTGCGGTAATTCCCAAGCGTTTTAAATATCCAAGCTTGCTCTGCATGCCACGTAAAGTACCACCCACAAAGGTATTGCCCGCGGCGCGCCAGCGCGCCGCATCTTCCTCAGACTTAATCGCATTCTCATAGTCTTCAACCGAATAGGGTGGGGTACCACCATTGGCCACCAGTCCACCCTGATTATCCACATAACCATTCTCTTTGCCGTCAGAAAAGCGGTCGATCATCACAAAATAAAATACTTGGCTTTCCCATGATTGCGGAGAAGGGGAGTGATGATCAGTCAACAACGCTTGCCAATTAATATCTCTGATTGAGCGCATTGACACCATTATCTATTAAATATGCTTTAGATGGTAG
>DBQS01000006.1:0-6331 GCA_002305355.1 Patescibacteria group bacterium UBA1388 | reverse complement strand
ATTCAAATCATAAAAAAATAATTGCAACTTCCTCACTCATCTCGTGAAAGAGAAATCTGTAATTGAACATTGACCCTAGCTTTGTATAATAGAAATGCAACACGTTTGCATTTGAGGCAAATGTGAAGGCATTCTAAATAATATTTTTACCAATTTTATTTAAGGGTTAGAAAATATGAAAGTTCTCAAGATTGGCGCAGTCTGGTGTAATGGTTGTCTCGTTATGAAACCACGTTGGGAAGAACTTGAAAAGGAAAATTCTTGGTTAGAAACTGAATATTATGATTTTGACGAGGCGAAAGATATTATTGATAAGTATGGGATTGAAAGCGGTGTCCTGCCAGTTTTCATTTTTCTCAACAATCAAGGCGAGGAACTTTTACGTCTCAATGGTGAAATTTCCAAAGAAGAGTTGCTCAAAGCTATTACCAAACACAAGGACGAATAAAAATGTGGAAAATCTTATTGATTGGGGTTGTTGTTTTTGTGGCTTTAGTATTCACAAATTCTCAAGTTAGTGCTGAATCCCCAGTCACAGGCTACTTATTTTATGGAACAGGTTGCCCGCACTGCAAAAGGGAACGTGCTTACTTGCAAAAAACTCAGGAGAGATTGCCATATTTCGAAGTTCAAGAGTTTGAAATTTATTACGATCGAGACAACAGTCAACTTTTACAGAAAGTTGCAAACCGACTTAAAACGCAAGTGGGTGGTGTCCCATTTTTAGTTGTTGGCGATGATTATTTTATTGGTTTTTCCGAAGAATTTTCTCCAAAAGAAATTGAAAACAAAATTCAAGCATGCGCCGAGTTGGGTTGTGATGATGTGGTCAAACCATTTTTAATATCAACTTCTGAAGCATCAAGCAACGAGAAAACAACAACTTCAAGCGTAACGTCAATCCCAGAACCCAAGTCAGATTCAAACATGCTTGATCCTGACGTTACATCGACCACCACTTCAACAGACAATACAGCTAATACTTCGTCTTTACTCCCCATTGAGGTCGCCCCGATTGATCAACCAGTTGACCCCCAAACTATGCAAGTACCACTTTTGGGTTCAGTTAATTTATCCACCGTGTCTCTCCCACTTATCACGATCGTGCTGGCATTCTTAGACGGTTTTAATCCTTGTGCCATGTGGACGCTTTTGTTTTTGATTAGCCTTCTACTAGGTATGAAAGACAGAAAAAGGATGTGGATTTTAGGTACAACTTTTATTATTACGTCTGCAGGTGTTTATTTTTTATTCCTTTCTGCATGGCTCAATTTATTTTTGTTCTTAGGAATGGCAATTTGGCTAAGATCTTTAATTGGCTTCATCGCGTTGGCAGCTGGTTATTATTATCTCCGTGATTTTTGGAAAAACCGGAGTGGTGGTTGCAACGTGATGGGGGACACGAAGAGACAAAAAGTCTTTGAAAAATTAAAAGCAATCACTCAAAAAAACAGTTTGCATTGGCGTTAGTTGGTATTATCTTATTAGCCATAGCTGTTAATATGGTGGAACTAGTTTGTTCTGCTGGCTTACCAGCGGTCTACACCCAAATTTTAAGTCTCTCAAATTTATCTACGTGGCAGTATTACCTTTATTTAATGCTATACATATTAATTTTTATGCTAGATGACTTATTTGTCTTTTTTACCGCCATGTTCACCTTAAAAGCAGTCGGAGTAGAAAGTAAGTATGCNNAAGCCCGAGTGGCTGATGTTTGGTTAAATTTAGTTTATGAATCTGAGCTCTCATCATATTCTAGTCCATTAATCAATTTTCAAGACTTGGATGATAAATATATTAATTTGGCTTCGCTCCAGCAGGTTAATTGTGGTAATCTTACATCTGCATCGTTTTATTGTTTTTTAGTTATGCCGCTAATTTTAGCGAAGAAAAGAAAGAGTTATGCAAGCATTTATTGATTGGTTAAAGGCTTTGGCCGACCAGGTACCAGTCACTTGGTTTGTGGCAATTGGCGCCATGGTTGAAGAAGTGCTCGCTCCCATTCCTTCACCTTTTGTGATGATGCTCGGCGGCTCAATTGCAGCCAGTCAAGAAAATACGATGTGGTTTTTATTATGGCTCGCGTTTGTTGGTGCACTCAGCAAAACTTTGGGTAGCTTTATTATCTACGTAATTGCAGACAAAGCTGAGGACGTGATGATTGACAAATTTGGCAAATTCTTAGGAATCTCAAGTGAAGAAACAGAGGGTTTGGGAAAATTTTTAAACGGTGGAAAAAAACAAGCCTGGGTTATTTTTCTAATGAGAGCTTTACCCATTATGCCCACCGCACCCGTCTCGGTGATTGCCGGTGTAATCAAAATTGACTTGAAACAATATTTATTTGGTACTTTTACCGGCTTAATCTTGAGAAATCTAATTTATCTTTATATTGGTTTTACCAGCATTGGTGCGCTTGAATCATTTAGTGAAGGTTTTGACAGTCTAGAAAAAATTGGTTACTTTATTCTTAGCATCATAGCTGGTATTGCTTTATTATGGATGTATCGCAAACGTCAGCAAGGATCTGCTTTGACAATTGTGGAAAAACTTATCAATTCACTTAAGAATTATTTCAAATGATTAATTCTTATGCTTCAATTTGTTAAGAATAAACTCTATTATCAAATCTTTATCTCATTATTGGCTACCCGTTTCCTAATTTTTGTGCTAGGAATTGTGTTGTTTGCGCTGATCAATCACCAATCAATTTTTCCAATTGACAGTCTTGTTCATAATACTTGGGTAAAATGGGATACGCATCACTACCTATCGATAGCAACAAGCGGATATCAAAACGTGGGTGATAAGAGATACGAGTTGGTATTTTTCCCTCTTTATCCGTTAATAATCTTTATCGTCAATAAATTTCTCTTGTTATCACCATTGTCTAGTGGTCTAATCATCTCTTGGCTAGCATTTGCAGGAGCGGGAGTTGTTTTATATATAATAATCAATCATGATCATGGGTCAATAACTGCCTTGAGAACGGTCAAATATTTGGCCATATATCCATTCAGCTTCTTCTTTGGTATGGTATACACAGAAAGTCTATTTCTCCTTTTTGCAGTCATTTCCTTTTTCTTTCTCCAAAAAAAACAGTGGGTTTTTGCTGCCATCTTCATTGGCTTAGCTACCCTAACTCGTCTGCAAGGAATCATTTTACTATTACCAGCAATCATTGAACTGGCAAATGATTTTCGTCATAAGAAAAATAAGCTGAATAGAAATCAATTGACCAGTTTGCTTTTGAATGGTTTTGTTATGACCAGCACCGTTTTAATAAGTTTTGGCATGTATCTTTTGATTAATAAAGTTGTTTCTGGCAATTGGTTTCAATTTTTAGTTTATCAAAAAGAGCACTGGCATTCTTCATACACAATTATTTACAAAGCACTTTCAAGCCAAATTAGTTATTTGCTACATGAACAATACCTCATATTTCAACTCGGCATCTGGATGCCTCAAACATTGACTTTCTTTTTTTCGATCGGACTGATTGTTGTGGGATACTTTCAAAAAATCAGGCTGAGTTATTTAGCATATTGGTTGACACATCTCATCATTTCTTTTTCAACTTCTTGGTTACTGAGTGGCACTCGTTTTCTGCTGCCGATGTTTACTGTCTATTTAGTTCTGGCCATGATCGCCAACCGTAAAATTATTGATTGGGGAATTACACTGGCTCTTATTTTAACCTTTATCGGGAGCATGATACTTTTTTTACAAAATGTTGTGCTGTAACCATCTAGGTGCTGGCTTATGCTAAGCTTAGTTGACTAAATATTTATAATTATCTTGTCAATAAATTTAATTAAGAAATTGTTATCAGCTCTTATGCCAACCGATTTCTGAATATTCTTTTTCCTCAAAAAGAGATTTTAATGCAACTTTTACACAGTCAATTGTGTTCCTGGGAAGCTTGCTAATTGCGTGCCATTCGAGAGTTTCGCTTTTTTCTGGTTCCATGTTTTTAATTTGTCCACTCCATTTTTCGACCATAAAATAGACATCTACTCTTTCAGACTGGTCCCAAGAAGACTTTCTGTGTTGAACATGTGTTCGAATAATGTCGGTTTCGCTAATTGAAACATTTGCTTCTTCTTTTGCTTCTCGAATAATTGTTTGACGAAAACTTTCTCCAGATTCTACGTGACCTGCGATCACGCTATAACTACCGTCTTCATAACCAGTGTTTTTGCGTTTTAATAAGAGAATAGCATCATTCTTTTTGAGGACTAAATACGCGGCAACAACATTTGTATGCCTTGGTTTATTGTTGGCAGGGTTGTTAACATGATTGATTTGAGAAATTTTTTGTTTATCCATACAACCCTCATTCTACCAACGATATGAAGTTAAAAAATAAAAAAAGCCAGTTATTACAAGTTAAAAGAAGCTAGTTTCAAGCTAAATATGGTTCCAATACCCAGAAATACAAGTTTAGATCTGGACTCAGTTATTACGAAGACTATTGAGCGTATTTTATCAGCCTTTGATGACGGCGTGCAGGTGGGGTTGGTGAAACTAAGGTTGGGTGAGATTGAATTACTTAATTGAAAAAGTATAGCCGAAACTTTCAATTAGTTTAGTTAATGTGCTTAATTTTGGATCACCCTCAGTAGTAAGTGAGTTATACAGGCTACTTCTGTCTAAGTTGGTTTCCTTAGCAATTTTACTCATACCTTTAATTTTTGCGACATCACCAAGTGCTCTGGCAATAAGTTTACTATCTCCTGTTTTAAAAGAAGCGTTTAGATATTCTT
Source organism: Patescibacteria group bacterium UBA1388 (assembly GCA_002305355.1). Taxonomy (GTDB): domain Bacteria; phylum Patescibacteriota; class Microgenomatia; order UBA1400; family PJMF01; genus UBA1388. The sequence continues at coordinate 1,565 of DBQS01000006.1, read as the reverse complement.
TAATGTCTGCTTCTGTTTTAAGATAATCGGTGACATTGTATTTTGTTATTTTCATACTTTTCCTTTCAGCTCATTTTTTACTTCATTAGCTATTATTATTGCTTGTTTAATATCACTTTGTTGGGTTGATTTGTCTCCTCCACAAAGTAAAACTATTATGTTTTGGTTATGGTTAATAAAATACAACCTGTATCCTGGTCCATAATTAATTTTCTTTTCATGGACTCCATCTCCCAGCGGTCTTGTTTTTCCTATATTTTCTTCGATTAGGCGGTTAATATTAACCTGGATGATTGCTTTAGCTTTCTTGTCTTTTAATTTTATTAACCATTTGTCGAAGATGTCGGTTTTAAGGATTTCCATGATTGTTTGTATTGTAGGTTACAGACTACAAATTGTCAATGATTGATGTGAACTATATCGTGCCAAAATCGTGCCACAAATTGTTCCAATTAAGGTTTGGTGTAGTTTTGGTTGGAGAATTTGCGATTAGGCGAAATAAAATCACTTGCTTCTATTTAGAAACTCCTCAATCATTGGGTGTAGCCAACCGTCTTCACTAAATAACTCTTTGTTTAATTGCCTTAAGTTAGATTTTTTATGTTCTTCATTAAAATCACCCAAAATCTCCGCCCAATACTCAACCATGTCATTAAAGTATCTGCTGAGTAAGTAATAATCTAGTGCTACTTGATTGGGCTTGTATTCAGGTATTTCTCTTGTGTAGCCATCCATAAAATCTTGTTTATCTATCATAAACCACAAATCTCTTTCAGCTGGTGCAAGCAAAATGTCATCCCAATCTATGATGTAAATATCATCAGGTGATTTAACGAGGACATTTCCTGGGGCATCACCATGAGTAACTACAATGTCTAACTCAGCATTTAAACAGTCTTTGGCAACTATTTGAAATTGCTTGTAAGCACTTACTATTGTGGAGTAATTTGCTTTCATTAGTTTGTGTAGATCGGTAGCTATCTCATCACGACCAACTTCGCTTGATAGTTGATCTAACTTCTTCGTAAACATGCCAGCATGTTTGAACTCGAATTGTTCATGCTTTATAGGAGTCGTTATTTGTGGGCTAAGCTTATGGATTTCAGCAATGGTTTTACCCAAGATTGCATTGTCGTAATCGTAGTTTTGCGGTGCATCAATAAAATTGAATAAAACTATTAATGTGCCATCTTCTTTTATAAACAAATCATTATTAGCTGTCGGAATTGGGTAGTTGATCCTGGTATATCCAAGACCATGGATGCTTACTAATGCCGGCAGACTATTAACTACGCCATCAATAAATAATGGCTTATCAATAATTTTACAAAAGTAAGTCTTATTCTCAGTTTTGACAAAAAAGGTTTTAGCTACAAACTGACGAGGCGCATCTGTAAGAGATGTGATATGAAGACTCCAGTGTTTGGTAAGAATTTTTTTTAGACTAGCTTGGTTCATACTTAGTTAATTTTATCAGGGAATGACTGAAACTTATGGACAAAACTGACTCGAGATGTTCCGTGTAAATCTCAATCAGGGTATCTTGTTTTAGGTTAATATTGGGT
>DBQS01000027.1:249-7384 GCA_002305355.1 Patescibacteria group bacterium UBA1388 | reverse complement strand
GGATGAAAAAAGGCGTGTGAGTACCCCACTCGCTCGCGCGTGATATGGCGACGCATATATAAATGCTGAACCTGAAACGCAATGACATTCAAAATATTTAACATTTCTTGGGCAATCATTATTCCTCCCAAATTGGACTTTGCTTCATGTTTAACCGAAGTCTTTATTTCCCAAGCGAAATAATTTGGTAAATAACTACATACCCAACGGTTAGTCATAAAAAACTCATTTTTTACATTGTCTTTACTAATCAGCCATCTAGCCTGACAAACCTCATAACCGGTATATATCGAACGAGATGTAAGTGGCATCTGCATTGACCCTCGCTCCAACCATAAATTGAAACACCAACTATTGGGCTCTTCCCGATTCCATGAGCGCCGCCTGCCCAACAAAAATGAGAATAGGATAATAATTGGTCGCACCAACCACAACCTATTGTTTTCAGTGATAACCATCACATCCACATCATCATCCTTGGTGGCATTGCCGACTGCTACTGAGCCTGTAATCGCTAAGCCAGCAATCCAGGGTAGCATGCGAGCAACTAATACCACTGGCCAAAGCTGTTTAATTTTTTGATCTGAAATTTGCTGACGATGTAAGCGGTAGTTTTGGAACTTAGTCGCACTCAGAAACCAGTGGGAATTTTTCAGTTGAATCACACCCCGGTCACACAACTCCACCAAAGCATTTACAAAAAAGTATTTTTTCTTGTTACCAACCCTATGACAGTTAGCTAAATTCATAAAATGCACATTGCTTAAATTTGTTGGTCCACCAATAGTCAATTTTTTGACAATTGACTGAGGATCATTCAAACCATGGCTATTTTGCACATTTTTTTTCCGCCTACGAAGTTTGTGATTTGTTTTGACCAACTGGCCAACCGATCCGACATCACCAATGGCAGGCAAACATACCAACCTCAACCACAATTCCCCAGTCGTCAATGGATAAGCAAATTGTTCAAAATATGCCAAAGTAATAATGATAGATTTTTTGAGATTTATTAACCCCGCCCGATCAGACATGAACGCATTATAACGTGGTCAAGCCGCTTGTTAAGCAATTAAAAAATTAGCATTACTATTCTGTCCCTGCCACCCCATATTGACGCAGTTCTTGACGCACGCCTTGATCAAGGGTTTCTAGCACCTCATCAATTCCACTCCCAGACACCAGTGCGGTGACAGCATTTTCGTAGTATTTAATTATATTATCATTTATCCCATCATCATGGGTGTAGGTACTCATAAACCCGCCCCTAGCATACGGTGCATCCTGCAAATAAGCAGACATAATCGGATCACCAGCCAACTCATTTGCTAAATCTTTACGAGAATAAAGTTCTCCAAAAGCGCGAGCTTGACTTTGTTCAGAGTGAAGCTGTTTTTGGACGTCCGCTGTGCTTAAATACTTAATAAATTGCCAAGCTTCCACCTTATTTTCACTCTGCTCGCTTACTCCCTCTGCCCAATACGTTGCCCACGCAATTCGCTCGTTAGATAATTGTGGAAGGGGAACCACCTCAAAGGGTAAATTGGGATTGGCAGCGCGAACTTCATGCGCCCTCCAAGACGGAGCGAACATCATCGCCACGTCACCCTGAGCGAACGCCACGGTTGAACTTGGTAGCGAAGCATCCCAAACCTGATCAACTTTCATAAAATTGGTATAAAACAAGAGCGCATCTCTGGTTTCAATCGAGTTTGGTTTGGTTAAATCCGCTCCGTTCTGCAACATCAATGTCGCGATGATATCGGCAAAGTGTTCCACATTGGTTGCGTTACCAAGCGCTGCCCCCGCCCTAATCTTGCCATTTTCAGCCCGTACCGTAAGTTTTTTTGCAATAGTGCGCAATTCTGGCCAAGTAGTGGGTGGTTCCTCAACAGCAGTTGAAAAAATTTCGGTGTTGTAATACAAAGCCAACCCCTCATACATAAGCGGAATACCCACAATCTGACCATCAACATTAAGTTGCTCGGCTGCTACGGGATAAAAAGTGCTAGAAAATTCTGAAGACGTCATCACCGCGGACGGCAAAGGAGCGAGTTCTTGTTTGAGCATGGGCACCCAAGAAGCATGATACCGGAAAAGATCTGGTCCATTTCCTGAAACAATGGCGTTTTGCAATCTTTCACGATAATCCTTGTGAGACTGTTTTTTGTAGGTAATAGTGACACCTGGATTATTTTTTTCATAGTCACTAATCACTGCCTCCATCGCCTCACTTGGTTCCCACAATCCCCAATATTCAAGATCAACAGATTTAGTAGGGGCTGTTGAAGCAGATGGAGCAGGAGTTGTTTGGCTGCTAGTGCCAATACTTGTTGAAGAGTTGCTATTTCTCTGTCCTAAAAACCAATAGGCAGCAAACCCAATAGCAGATAAAATCAAAACCAACACAATAGCAATTGGTAAAAAGCGCAGCATTGATTGTTTTGGTTGCGCAACTTCCGGCTTAACCTGATCTGCCCCACCTCCAGATGATGGTTGCCCATCGCCTTTAACCGCACCGCCGGTTGTATTACCAGAAGTTGTTGGTGGTTGACCACCAACCTGATTTACCGAAGATGGATTATCTTGTGGCAAACCTGGCAGCGTACTGCTTGACATTGATTGGAGTGCGCTAAGAGTGCGAGGTGGTGGTTGTGCTGGAGGAGGTGGTGTTCCTCCTGGAAAAGCGGGAGGCACCTGTGGTGGAATACTAGGTGAAGTGTGGGAAGTGGTATTGGGAGAGCTTGTACTTGGGCTTTCCCCAGAGTTTGGAACGGCACCCCCAGTGCTACCCCTTGCCAAAGCGGGCTGGGGAGCATTTGTATTTTTCATCTCTTCCAATGCTGAAATGGGTCTCACAACTGCCGTGCCAGGTTGCGGCAGTACCTGAACTTCCTCAGATGACGCCGAAGTTGGCTTAGGTGCTGTTTTTGGAGTGGGAGACAATGATGGCGAGGCAGCTGACGTCGAATTGATGGTTGAGGTGGGAGATGATGTTGGCTTGGGTGTTATTTGCTTGGGTGTTATTTGCTTAGGTGTTGCTTGCACTCCCTGAAGTTGAGCAGATGAACCAACTTGAGATGGTTGACTGGGTGCTGGCGTATTAGGAGTATCATTGCTCACTTGCACAGGAGGCGTCACCTGATTGGCAACTCCCGCCTGAAGTTGCACGCCGCCGGAGCTTTGTTTTTGGTTGTTTGCCACACTTGCGTTGGCAGATCTGGTTTGCGGAGCTGATCCTCCTGATGAGGTGGGTTTGTTTAAAACCGACTGAGGCGGAGCTGGTTTAGGCAGAGGCGTACTGGGCATAGCTTGATTTACCGCTGGTTATTATCAACAAGGTTTGGGACAATATCACCCAAGACATCTTTAGATTATCCAGGTGTTTTCATCATAACATAAGGAATAACCATTTGTCGGCATTGAACTATTTTAACCAACGCACGCTTTCGAAAGCAAGCCTGATAGGGTTTTTGCTGGCTAGTTTGGTTTTGATTTTTGCCGCTGCTTTTATTTGGTATTACTCATTCTGTCAAACCCACTTACCACCACACACCATGGTCAACGACCATGATGTTGGAAACATGACTTATGATGAGGCCAAACAATATCTGGAGATGTCTGCCCACCCACCACCTAACCACACGTTAGCCATCAATGTTGATGATGTTATTGTGGCGTCATCTTCCGGAGAATTGGGAGCACATTATGACTTCGATTCACTCCTCAACTCAATTGAAAAATCTACCCAAAAAAATTCACTTTTAACTCAAATTAGTCAAATTTTAACCCACTTACACAAACCAGAAAATTATGTGGCATTAACCAAATATGATCCGACTGCGCTTGATGAGATGATCACTGAACTCAACAATCGGGTTGCCTACACAGGATCAACACCTCAAGCAACTTTAAAAGTTAGTAATAATCCGGCTTCAATTGTGATTGATCCCGGCGCATATGGTCGCGAAGTTGATTTCCAGGAAACAAAAAAACAGGTTTTAACACATTTGAATGCTGGTAACACCACCATCACCGCCAGTGTTGCCAGTACGTCTGGAGTTTTATCAACAGATGAAATAACCATATCCAAGCAAAGAGCGGAAAGTCTAGTGGGAAAAAAGGCAACCTTCAAACATCAGCGAGCTACCTTTGTGCTTGCCGACAAACAACTTGTTGAAATGTTAAAGCTTCCCACCGGTTATAACCTTGAACAAATTCAAACAATCATTGCTGAATGGAGCGAAAAAATTGATCGACCACCCCAAGAGCCAGAATTCATTTATGACCAATCAACTCTACAAGTAAAGTCCTTCGTACCTCCTAAAGATGGTTTGGTGTTAGATCAAATAACCACTGAAGAACAAATTTTGCAAACTTTAGAATCATTAGAAGCCGGCAACGGTTTGGAAACAGACAATGATCAATCAAAATCAAACCAGGAGCAAAGTAGCGGCAGCGGGCGTGAAAGCAGTGATAATCCAGTCATCGAACTAGAGGTTGTTGCAACTCCCCCCACTAGAAAACTCGCTGATACTAATAATCTTGGAATCAATGAAAGAATTGGGTTTGGAGACAGCCATTATGACCATTCCATTGCCAACCGGATCCATAATGTGGCGTTGACGACTAATCGCATTAATTTGATCATTATTCCCCCAGGTGATGAATTTAAATTTAACGCGACTTTAGGTCCTGTGTCGACTGAGACTGGTTTTAAATCGGCTTACGTCATCAAAAATGGTCAGACTGAGCTGGGTGATGGAGGGGGCGTTTGTCAGGTTAGCACCACACTTTTTCGTGCCGTTCTTAACGCAGGGCTAGATGTTACTCTGCGCTTACCCCACAGTTATCGCGTGAGTTATTATGAACTTGACCGCAAGCCGGGCGTTGACGCCACTGTCTATGCTGGCAACACTGATTTTCGCTTCATAAATGACACCGGTCACCATATTTTATTGTATGGACAGGCGGACAGCAAAAACTTATATATGTATTATGAAATCTACGGCACTTCAGACGGTCGGACCACTGAAATCATCGATCACAAAACTTGGAACTACAAACCTCCCCTCCCCCCAGAATACATTGACGACCCCTCTCTACCCGCAGGCCAAATCAAACAGGTTGATTGGGCTGCGGCTGGGATTAGTGCCAGTTTTACCAATGTCATTAAAGACAAAGATGGCAATGTAATCACTAAAGACACCTATGTATCACATTACAGACCTTGGTCGGCCAAATATTTGCGCGGGGTGAATTAGGTGCTTTGGTTTTTAAACCCTTCAATTGCCCTCAAAACCTCCATTGGCAGGCCAAACACAATTGTATTTGACTGATCCGAGCTAATGTCATTGATGGAGTTAAGCGTGCGCAGATGCAAGGCACCTGGTGTTTGTGACATCATTTCTGCTGCCCTTTTTAAGTTTTCTGCGGCCAGCACCTCACCTTCACTATTAATAATAGTTGCTCGCTTTTCTCTTTCTGCCTCTGCTTGTTTAGCCATGGTACGAACCATCGTTTCTGGCAACTCGATATCTTTCAACTCAACTGCCTCCACGTCAATACCCCACTGATCTGTTGGATCGTCAATTGATCTTAAAATTTCTCCCGCCACACTTTCCCGATTAGACAAAAGCTCATCTAAAGACACCTCACCCACCACGCGCCTCATAGTAGTTTGGGCCAACTGTGAAACAGCCCAGTTAACATTTTCTACCTCGTTGACCGACCTGGATGCGTCGGCAATTTTGTAGTAAAAAACTGCATTCATTTTGCATGATACGTTATCTTTCGTGATGGTTTCTTGTTTAGGCACATCCACCGCTTTTGTTCTGATGTCAACTTTTTTCATTGTTTGAAAAATGGGGATTACTAGTCGCCATCCAGGCTGCAAAAGACCCATATATCGTCCCGTGGTATACAGCACTCCTCGCTCATATTCATTAATCTGTCTAATTGAAGCTAGAACGATCACAACTATAAAAATAAAAACAGGTAAAAACATCACGTTTCTTTTCAATCATTTAAAGTCCACCCTCGTCTCAAATCAATCCTATTCTAACATGACTTGATAGAGACACCACTTGTGGTGGTTGTAAAATTTCTTTACAAATTTGCGGCACATTACAGTCTGAGATTATCCCCAACTTGGATCTGACCCCAGTTTAAGTAAAAATTTTTAAGTCTGATTATTCTGGATTGATTCTTAAGATCGGGTATAATTCGAGGATATGGATGCACGCTACAATCATCTGTCTGAAGACAAAATTTATCAGCTTTGGGAAAAATCAGGACTTTTCAACCCAAACAATTTGCCATCAACAACTGGTCGGCAGTTTTCCATTATTATGCCCCCGCCCAACGCCAACGATCCGCTTCACATTGGCCATGGCATGGTGATGGCTATTGAAGATGCGATGGTGCGTTTTCACCGGATGTGGGGAGACAAAACGCTGTGGTTGCCTGGCACCGATCATGCCGGCATCGAAACTCAATACGTCTTTGAAAAAAAACTGGCGAAAGAAGGAAAAAGCAGGTTTAATTTTGACCGAAAAACTCTGTTTGACCAAATCTGGCAATATGTACATGAAAATTCAGAAATTGCGATAGATCAAATAAAACGACTAGGTGCAAGTGCGGATTGGTCACGCTATCGTTTTACGCTTGATCCTAAAGTCGTTGAGTTTGTCCTAGACACTTTTAAAAAACTTCACGATGATGGGTTGATATATCGTGATTTAAAACTTGTTAACTACTGTACAAAATGTGGGACTAGCTACTCAGAGCTGGAAATTGAACACATTGATCAAACTTCTCCTCTCTACTATGTTAAATATCCATTGGCTGAAAATAGTAAAGAATTTGTAGTAGTAGCAACAGTCAGGCCAGAGCCAATATTTGCAGACACGCATTTGGCGGTTAATCCTAACGACAAAGCAAAATCATATTTAGTCGGTCAAAAAGTGCTCAATCCCCTCACCCAAGCAAAAATGGAGATCATTGCTGATGAAATGGTTGATCCAAAATTTGGGACGGGAGTTGTCAAAATTACACCCGCCCACGACCATCACGATTATGAAGTTGCACAAAAGCATAAGCTGCCTATCGTGGCAGCAATTGACACAAGAGGAAA
>DBQS01000027.1:0-243 GCA_002305355.1 Patescibacteria group bacterium UBA1388 | reverse complement strand
AGATCTCCAGGCAGCGGGCCTAATTGACAAAATTGACCAAACATACTCTAACCGGGTTGGGGTATGTTATAGATGTCACAGACCAATTGAGCCGCTGCCCTTACCGCAGTTTTTTATTAAAGTAAGAGATAAAAAAAACAATCTCGTCAACTCTGCTCTTCAAGCACTTAAGCAAAAAAAAACAATCATTCTAGGCACCGGCTATGACAAAGTTTTACAACACTGGTTAAACAATTTGAGGGA
>DBQS01000028.1 GCA_002305355.1 Patescibacteria group bacterium UBA1388 | reverse complement strand
GAACCTTTGATCGCCACCACGTGGGAAACATGAGCTTGTTGTGAAGAAATCACGTCAAACTCACCTTCCACTAAAATTACTTGTTTTTGCTTGCGAATTTGTTGCTTCAATTCAGAAAAACCATAGAGTAACTCGCTTTTGTGATAAACCAAAGTTTCTGGTGAGTTGATATACTTAGCTTCTTTCACCGTCTTTTTATCTATTGATTCTTCAAGAAATCTGCCAGAAAATCCTACAACTTGCCCACGATGATTTCTTAAAGGAAAAATTATCCGATGTCGAAATCTGTCGTAATAACGACCTGTTTTGTTTTTAATGATCAGGCCCGCCTGTTCCAAAATATCAAGTGAATAATTTTTCTTGTGGTGAAGATACTTGATAATTCCATCCCAACTATTGGGAGCCACGCCTAATTGAAACAATTTGACCGATGAAGTATTGGTACCTCTCTTTTCAAGATATGCGCGCGCTTGCTTGCCTACTTTATGCTTGACTAATAAGTAATGATAATACTCCTTCGCTAAATCCAGCACCTGTAACACTTCAGATCGCACTTGGTCTTCTTTCGATGGCGCATTTGATTCAAGTTTGATACCTGCTTTATCTGCCAAATGCTCTAAAGCTTCATAAAAAGTCATCCCTTCATATTCTTGTAAAAAAGTGTAAACATCACCCGTCCGTCCACAACCAAAACACTTGAAACGCTGCATTTCTTCACTTACAAAAAAGGAGGGGGTTTTTTCATTATGAAAAGGACAGAGCCCACGCCAATTACTGCCTGATCTCTGCAATGCCACCCTACTGCCAATTACTTCCACAATATCAGTAGCTTCTTTGATCTCTCTAATTTGCGACATAATTGATTGCTCTGTATATGGACGTTCACCTTTCTTGATGTAGTATACTCTATTAAAGAAAAGTATTGGATTTTATAGTTATTTTATAATTATTAAAAAATCCAAGGAGAGACTAAAATCAGGACTTATGATGACAAAATCATTATCAAAAAATAATCAAGCAAATTCCGAAACGGTTGGCAAAAGACCGTATTATTCCACGCCTTTTGGAAAATATTTTAAGATGCTTGATGAAATCGACGGTAGTAAAAGATACTCAGACGAGTTTGGCTCGATTCTCATTCTCAATTTAGTTGAAGAAGTGGGCGAAATGGCACGGGCATACCTGGCTAAACAAGGTCGAAAAGCGTCCAATCTTGCCGCCCAAGAAGATGAAACATATAAACAAGAATTGGGTGATTTACTGTTGGTGATTCTCAGATTTGCCCGCATTAAAAAAATTGATTTGGACGCGCAAATTCGCTATTCACTCAACAAGATCAAAAAAAGACGCATTCAACCAAAAATGCCAAAACAAGTCTCGTGAGCGCTAATTGATTTAGTGCCTATTCAGTGCTGATAGTGCCGATTTGGTGTTGATTTGGTGTTGATTCTATGTCCGCGTAGTATTTGACTAAGTGCCAGCACTTGTGATTGCTGTTACCCGCTTCCTTTTCGGCTAAAAAATACGTCATAATCTATTTATCTGCTAAGATGTAAACGAAAGATATTTAACCCAGCGAACGGCTAAAACCGCTAGCAAAAATTTGTAAACTTAATCGTGACGAGGCGGTAAGTATAGGGGCTGTAAGTATATGGAGCTGTAAGGATATGGGGTTGTAAGTATATGGGATCGAACGCGCATCATGTGACCAAGCGAATTTATCAAACATATTCTTTTTGGTCGTGGTTGCTGCCCACCATGATACTTCTTTGGACAAGTTTATTTTTCTTCAAGCAAACCAACTTGGCTGCAAGTGATTTAGGAAGACACATCACCAATGGACAAATTATTTTAGAAACTAACCAAGTTTTTTCCACTAATTTATACTCTTATACCAATCCAAATTTTTTTGCTCCTAATCACCATTGGCTATTTGGAGTGATCGTGGCAGTTGTGCATCAAGTTTGGGGTTTTCAAGGATTGACGGTTTTGAGTAGTCTTATCTATACAATTGCTCTAGCGATTAGCTTGATATATGCGGTTAGACATCATGGCTTGGCGAGTGCGACGGCAGCGGCGATAGTTTTTTTACCACTGTATGTGAACCGAACCGAAATCAGACCGGAATTCTTCAGCTTGCTCTTTTTTAGTATTTTGCTCATTTTATTTCTCAACTGGCTCAATGATTTTTCGAGGCGAAGTTATTGGCAGTTACTAATTGGTGGCGCGCTTTTACTGGCAATTTGGGTCAACATTCACATCTTTTTCATCTTAGCTGGTGTGTTGGGTTTGGCGGCGCTCATCCACTTACTAGTCAATCGGTTGTGGCCACAGTTGCCAGCTTTGATGGGTCTAGCGGTAGTTTGGGGTGCCGCCACGATGATCAATCCACTAGGTTTAAAAGGCGCAATTTATCCATTCATCATCTTCACCAACTATGGTTATCGGGTGGCAGAAAACCAACCAATTTGGTTTTTCATACAACATTTTACCCAACCAATTCACTGGTATTTTTTGAGTGCAATCACGCTCGTATTTCTGCTGACTGGTAAATTTTTTTGGCAGCACTATAAACAACAAGCTTTTATGATTGCTCTCAGCTTGATACTTATTGCTCTCAGCTGCTACATGATTCGTTTTCATAATTTATTGGGATTGGTGATGGTCTTAACACTTGCTACCGGTATTCATGGTCAAATCACAAAT
>DBQS01000035.1 GCA_002305355.1 Patescibacteria group bacterium UBA1388 | reverse complement strand
TGCAAGATCTGTGCAGCATCATTTGAATCCACAATCGATACCCAATGATGACCAATGCAATTATCACCAAGAAAAACAAACTCGTGAGAATGATTCGATCTCTCAACTTACCTTTGGTGATCCAAAATATATAAAATTTTTTCATTTCCAACTAACGCCTGCCTACTTCTTATGCCATTATTAATCTAGCTGATCATTAAACTGGGAAGTTACCCAAGTTTGACAAAATTCTGCTTGATCCATTCTTTCAATTTCTAGTTGAGAATAATTAGAGAGGTGGACAAAACTATTCAATTGATGATTTTGACAAAGCAAGTCATGATATATTTTTAGTTTCAAACCACTATCTTTAACTTGCACAAAAGAGCTTAAGATCTTTTGTGGATTTTTTTCAATGAAAGTATTTTCAGAATCATGAGATGTATATTCTGGACAAGGTAAAACAGAATTTTCTACCAACTGAGGTTCAGAAGAATGAGGATTATAGCAATTAGGAGTGAAAATAATATTTTTATACTTATAAATTCGATCATTGTTGGCGATACTATTATGGACAGTAGCACTAATTTCTTCAAGATTATGGCGGTTGAGTTCGCCGCTATACAGTAAATAAGCCCAAAAATAATAATCTGACTGAGTAACGTGAACAGCGATGGGGGTGTTTGGATATGAACGGTTAAAAAGAGTGAGATAGTGCGCGGTCTGCCGTTCAGAAAAATTTCCCCAATCCAAACTGATTATAGGAAAACGGAAGAAATAAATATAAGTAAATTGGAGAATACTGATTAAGTAGACAGTAAGAAAAATCCACTTGAGTCGTTGGTGATGCATCACCCAGTTGAAACCCCAAGCAGCGATGATGAGCAGCGTGACATAACTGAGCATGGTGCGGAGCAGGTTCCACTCGGAATTAGTTGTAATCCAAGTAGGTATGCAGAGGATGAATACGCCCAGGATTAGAATGGAACCGAAGATCCTTGTTGAGGGTCTTTTCAATAATAAAAAAGAACCAAGCCCGATCAATATTCCTTCAACCCAGTAAAAAATGCCATGGATCCACACACTAAAACCGCTCACACTTGGTTCCACAATCATGAATAACATAAATGGATTAAATGCTGAGATCATTCTAGAAAGAATATGATTAAATGCCTCGACGAATTTGTTATTAAATGCTCGTGAAAGTGGATTACTAATTGTCAAAAGCCTTTGATGGTTGACGTTATTAGCAAGTTGAGTTGTATCTGAAAAAATAGTAGAGTTCAGCCGCTCACTAACCTCGGTTTGGGCTGGCAACATGACCAAGCCATAAAACATAGTTAAGATCATAGCTGCAGAAAGTACTGCCAATTGATAACGTGACTGAGATAAAAGTTTTAACCACTTAGCTCTAGAATTAGGCAGTTGTTTTTTTGTCAGATGATACGAAAGTTGGAGTGATATTACAAAAGAAACCCACGGTACAAGTAATAATTTCATTCCTTGGTAATTGAAAAATCCAATCGTAAAAAATGGTATTGACCACCAAATCATTTTGGACTTACGTTGCGTTAAAAAAATTGCGCCTACTACATAAAACCAAAGAGAGTAAAAAGCGTCATAGCCAAAGCGACTAAACTGCCAAAGCAATGGGTTAAAGACTGCTAAAACAAATAAGCTTGTCGCCACATCTTTTTGAGAACACAATCTGTAAATTAACCAAGCCAAGAAAAATGGCAAGCTGATTCCCATCAGTACTGAGGTGAGGTGCGAACCTAACAGTGCATTTTTGGTAAATAAAAATCCCAGGCTCATTAGCGTCGCAGGCAATTCTGCATACATTGGGTCAAAAGGTGTTAATTCCCANNGCGTAAACTAATTCGTCATGAGGTAGTGTTGAGGGGATGATATGGAGTAAAAATAGTCGTGACCAGAATAGAAAAACAATCGTAACCACTAAACCAATTGTTAACAATTTGTGAGTATTGAACCAGTTCATAGTTGCATTATTATGAAGTCGAACAAGTTAAAAAGAAAGACAAAATTAATCAACAACCAACTTGTTTGCTTTGTAAACATGCAGACCTTGTTCAGTACCCAGAAGTTGCCAACTTATTTCTTTGATACTTAATAATTCCCAAGCAGGATTTTGTTTTGAAACTTCCTCAGAGTGAGGAGTGATCACATATATAATTTCATTACTATCGTACTGGTCAATCCCACTGGCTTGAAATCCTGCGGGCAATAAAAAATACCGATAGCGCGTGCCTCTCGTATCAGCATCAGTCAGAGCTGCGAGGTTGAAGTTATCACTTGGATGTAAATTCAAATCTGCAATGATGATATTTGCAAGCGAACGTGTGAGGGGCATGTTTTGTGACCAATCAGGAGGTTGTGATATATATTTAAACGAATTTACACCAACAATTGTGAGTAAGATAACCGATAGCAAGAGGAGGTATTTCTTACGTATCAGCCGATTTGTTTCATTAAGAACCACAAAGAACAAGCCCCACCAAAGATAGGCCAAATGATGATTATCAATTAAGTTTGGAAAAATGAACCCCAAAATTAAAAATGCCAATAATGAGCCAACGATCAAGGTACTGAGTTCGACTTGTTTAGTTTGCAAATATCTTTTGATGACCAAAATGCAGCTCAAAGCCATCCAAAAAAACATTCCTATTCCCAAGACATTACCAAACCCTAA
>DBQS01000020.1:1626-4662 GCA_002305355.1 Patescibacteria group bacterium UBA1388 | reverse complement strand
CCCAAGCTTCCATGGATGCCCACTACATCAGTTGCAAAATCTCCATAGATCAGCGGAGAGCTGGAATTTGAATTTTCAATATAGAGTTTATTGGAGGTGGTTTCGTTATAGCCAGCCTGATAACCAATAAAGACATTGCCAGAAATACTTTGAGCGGATGGACCACGACCNNGATGCGTAACCAATGCTCGTATTATGCTCGCCATCGGTGTTGTTATAGAGTGAGCCATAACCAATGGCAGTATTCCAACCTCCGGTGGTATTGGTGAACAAAGAGGAGCTACCAATGGCAGTGTTATAACTTACTGTAGAATTCTGGCCGGCACCTGTTCCAAGAAAGATATTATATTCTCCTGAAACATTTTCGAGTCCAGCATTGCGACCAATAAAAGTATTATTACCACCGTCAACTGTTTTTGCTCCCGCACTGCTGCCGATAAAAAGGTTGTAATCGGCGGTGGTATTGGCATGACCCGCGTCTTTACCAATAAACAAATTAGTATAACCATCAGTGTTGCTGGCTCCCGCGCCATAACCAGCAAAGAAATTATTAACTCCAGAATTGGCAGTATTGCCAGTATTTCCGATCATAATTGTATCCACAGAAGGCACTTTTAGAGCTAAGTTGCCATTCATACCCAGGTAACCTTCGGGTGTGAAGTAAGTAAGAGTACTGCCAGTATGATCTTGCCACTCAGATAAATTTGCAGTTTGCGAACCGGAATTGGCTCTGATAATTTGGCCGATGACAGCATCGCCATTAGTGTTGATATGTAGTTTTCCTGCTGGATCGCTTGTCCCTATCCCCACATTACCTCCCTCATCAATCACCCCTAACTGAGTGCCTGCACTATCATTCCAGCGCATGATATCGGCGGTGGCGGAGGGACCGGCTTGTAAGACGAGAGCAATGCCGCCAGCGTAGTTTGCAGAAAAAGTTGCTCCGGGAGCATGAATAAAACCCGTTACATCCAGATCAGACTGAGCGATTGATTTGCCGTCGCCATCTGGAGCTAGGACGATATCGCCATCGGAACCTGCCGCTGTGCGCAATGTCAGGGTTTGTGCCTCAATGGCAAAGCTATCACCAGTAGACTTCAGGACAGGATTGGCGTTACCCAGCACAATTTCACCATTATTGTCCATGACCAGAACAGTGTTTTCTACCGCACTAGCGCTAGCCGGATAGCCTTGTACTGTTTCAGCATTGAGCGCGTAGGGTACTGTCTTAATTGATTGTCTGGGGTTCAAGACTTCAGACTCGATTTCCACTTGTAGCCAAACGTTGCTGTTTTCGCTAAAGACATTTTCTGTAATTTCGCCGCCACATTCGCTTCCTAAACCAACAGAAAAAATTCCATCTTGATCGGGATCGACGTTGCAGCTTGTAGAATCCCATAAAATATTGCCACTGGTCGTACTTGGTCCTTCGTCATAGAGTTGAAATCGCATCGCTGTAATTCCGGTTATGGGATTTTGAGCGGTATCAGTCAGACGACCTTGAAATGAGAGCGTACGATTTGGTCTGGTCAAACTAGTTGGATAGGCGAGCGGCATGTCTGGCTCGGTAAAAAACTGCAGATAAGCAAAGTAGCCCATCCCCAAGAATAAAAGAAGGCTTAAGAGCAGGTTGATGTATGGTAGCAATGACTGCCTGGCTTGATTTGCCCATCTGGCATTGAAATCTTGAATCGCCTGCTTGAGCTGATGACGATGCTCCTGTCGAGATTGAATGGGGGTAGAATTTGGCTTTTGTTTAGTAAAATCGGCTGTGTTTTGTAATTGGTGAGTAGAGAGCACGACTGGCGCAGTACCGGTCGTTTTTTGCTGCTGAGATTTGTTTTTACTCAAGTATTTTTGGGTTTTATTACCTGATTTTTCAGAAATCAACTCATCAAACACTGTATCAAAGTTGGCATTAAGCTTGGGTAACCAGGCAAATCGTCCGGGAGGAACAACTTCTTTTTGTTCTAACCACTCCGCGAATTGAGTGAGAGCAACCACCTTTCGTTTAATACTGGCTGTGGTTAGCCCTTTGTGATGCTGCCACTTGAGGAAGGAGGCGACTTTGGGTTTTGTCAAACTTGCATTTAAACTCGAGTTAGCGGTGAAAGCGAAGAATTGATTGATATCACTACGATAGTTCTTAAGGGTTGAAGCTGAGCAACCATTTTGGCTAAGTGCCAGTAAGTAGCCGCCCAGCATCACTGCTGCCTGGGAAAGAGATTGGTGCTGAATGAATGTTCGCACCAACCGCGCCGGTTGCTGGGGCGTATGGAGCTGACGGGTTAACTGTTTGAGTTTGGATTGTAAATAAGCCTGATCATCAAGCTGGTCTTGAGGAGTATGATCAACCAACTTGATGAGGAGTAGGTTGGCAAGGTCAAGGACTTCCCACTGGACATCGGTATGACCGGCATATGTGGAAAACAACTCGTTAAGGCTAGTTAGATAGGAAGATGGTGCGGGCATTGGCAGAGCTTGTTAATGTTTAGTTTCACCAGGTTCATTAGACGCGTTAGATGTGATTGCAATAGTTTAGGCTTTTTCTCAAGCTCAGGTCAAGTGGTCATATATAGAGCGCGCGCGTAAAAGGGATGCCGGAAAATGAGTAAGTTAATTCTTGAGGAGATGCGGTGATTTGTTCACAACATTTCACGCTAAACATATAATGTCAATCTATAACAAAGACCAGCAGCAAGTTATAAGTCAACAAGCGTGTGTGAAAAATAATGACACGTGTTGAAATGTTTAGACTTTTCAATTATATTAAGCAGTATCTAAACATATTAACTGTGGAAGCTTGCTTGCCAGACTAAGCACATGATAAATATCACATTAATTTCACATCTAATCGAAAAAAATGAGTTTCGTGTGTATAACTTTAGTTCATCGCAAAAGTAGCTATCTTTATAGTCATATTATATTAATGCAAAATATTCGTGATAGCAAGATAGTTGGTATAAATTCGGGTATGTTTTCTCAAGAATGAAGAAAACCCAAAATGAAAAGCAACACTCAAAGAATTCTCCTTGC
>DBQS01000020.1:921-1594 GCA_002305355.1 Patescibacteria group bacterium UBA1388 | reverse complement strand
ACTGGTTGCATAGAGAACATGTTGGTCGTAAGTCATTCTTATCAATTGCCGATGCAGGCCAAAGAGCGCTGGTAGCTAAATTTCCGGCTCTTGATCCGATGTGGCAAGAATGGAGAGGAGAATGGCAAACAATCGTCTTTTTAGACGCTCCCCAGGGTGATCCTCAGTTTAGGTACTTAAGGCAACAACTTCAATTTGAAAACTCACTACCCTTGAGCAGGGGTGTTTATCTCAAGGCGAATCGATTCAGCGAAAAATTGATGCAAACCATTTTTACGCTTTATGAACAATCAGTAGTTATCTTTTCGGTAGGAGAGATGCAGGTGGGAGAGATTAGACCGATAGTAACTAGTTATTATGATCTAAGTAGTTTAGTTTCTGTTTACTCAAGTATTAGCGGAATGACTAATCAGTTGCTAATCAAAAATAAACAACAAAATGCATTGAGCGATAAGCAAAAAGAGCAAATCTCTTCAATTATCGATCGGCTTATCAATTGCTTGACTGAAGATCCCGGCTTCATAAATTATTATTATCCAGGCATAGCAGGTGTGAAGCAATTGCTGCCACAGATACAACAGATAATAATGTTATAAGTCATTGACTTCCCAAAGCGTGTTTTGTGATTAAAAAGAAGTGATTCTCCCATATTTCAAGCTAAATCTACTATAAT
>DBQS01000020.1:0-844 GCA_002305355.1 Patescibacteria group bacterium UBA1388 | reverse complement strand
AAATCGGCAAAAATGCGGAGATGATTATATTTCATCACATGAGTGCGAAAATATACCAAAGCTGGTCCTTCGGTCATGTACCCACCCGAAAACTACGGTAAACAATCGGTTCTAAATTCACGTTACTTGTGATATGGATGAGAGGTGATGGAAGAGTTGATTATATAAATATATTGCTCAAAAAATTGAATTGCTTGAAATACTATAAGATCCATCATAAAACCTGTTAATCGTTGAATATGGTCTTCAAATTTTTAGTTATGAGGATTAGATCATCAGATTTAATTTCGGTCGATAATAGAGAGCTGAGCAGTGAGACCAGATTAGATTTTTGGGGTAATTGCAACATCTAAACTTGATTGAATATTTGGAACTGTATACAGATTCAGAAGATATACGATTTGTAATATTGGCTTGGTAATTGATTAGTGTACCCGGCTATGAAGATAGTCTGGAGTAATTGATTAGAGAAGAAATCAGATTAATTCTTGGTGTTTAAGACTATTTAAATTCTTGAGCCAATGTTGTTGAGTTATGTTTTCATCGAGGCAGACTTTAGATAGATTTTCCATTTCGGCATCATTGTGTCGCAATTTTCAACAATTGTTGTTCATCCGTTATTTGCTCGTTTTTGTTGTTGCGTAGGGTGATGACCCACAAAGCATGGTTGACAAGCTTACCAGGTCTGGTGATTAGACTTAAGCATGAATCGATTACTGATCCCTATGAATTAGATAGACTTCAATTTATTTCCGTCAATATTAGTGGATGGTATTGATCAGTGGGTGTGACATGAGCGGTCAAGGCTTGTGTTTTGTTTGGTTCTGCAAGTTTGAAACGCACG
>DBQS01000019.1:4117-6821 GCA_002305355.1 Patescibacteria group bacterium UBA1388 | reverse complement strand
GAATAATACTCCGTCTTGGGCGGTGGTGTTTAATCAAGCTAATAACACTCCTCTTACCCTTCTCACTACTACTGGTTTTGTGGGATTGATCACCTGGCTGGTATTGGCTGTGGTAATTCTAAAACAGTATCGCAAAGTCCAAACTTCAGAAGGGAAAGTGTTTGTGGCAATGTTGATCAGCACATTAATTTTACAGTTGATCTTTCCACCAAACTTTTTAATTTGGGTGATGCAAGCTATGCTCCTGATTGGTTATACCGCAGCAGAAAAAAAACAGTACCCAGTACTCAAGTTTCAGGCTTTTGCGATGTCAATCTCCAGGCCATCTGCCCAATTTCCCACCGGGGTTGAGTCCCGCACACCTTCATTACCCGTCTACTTGACTGGCGCTGCATTATTGATGGGTACCTTAGTCCTCTCATATTTTGCTGGTCGGGCTTACGCAGCGAGTGTGGTGTCTTTTGAAGCTAAACGAGCTCTCAGTGAAAATGATGCCGTTAAGTCTTACGAACTGCAGCAAATGGCCGTTCGTTACAATCCCTATTATGATGTCTTCCGACGCGAGTACGCATTAACCAATATGATGGTTGCCACTGCGATCGCCAACAACGCTGAAGAGTTGGCACCGGCAGAACAAGAACAAGTATCTGGCCTTCTCCAGCAAGCGGTGCGTGAAGCACAGGCTGCGACCGTGATTGATCAAGATGATGTTCAAAATTGGGCAGCTCTTGCTCAGATTTATCAGGGCATGGTGGGAGCAGTGGAAGGTGCCGATCAATGGACCGTTCAAGCATATGTGAATGCCATTAATAGCGATCCCACTAATCCCGCTTTGCGAGTGAGTTTGGGCGGTATTTTTATTGGTCAGGAGCAATTACAGCAAGCGGCTAATATTTTTGATCAAGCCGTGCAGATCAAACCTGATTATCCCAACTCTTATTACAACTTAGCTTATACGCTGAATCAGTTGGGGGCATTTCAACAATCTGCTGCCGCCTATCAAACACTGCTCACTTTACTTGAACCGGAGACTGAAGACTATAAAACGGTCATGGCTGAATATGAAGCGGTCAAAGTCAAGGCAGATGAGCAAGCTGCTGCTCAGGGCACTCTAGACGCTCAAGACACCCAAGTCACCGACGACAATCCCATTCTTGATCAAAACCTAAAGGGATCAGGCCAGAATACCCTCAATCCCGCGGTTGACCAAGATGTTGATCTCGATGGGACGACGCCGCTTGGGAGTGAATTACAACCAGAAATTGTCGAACCAGCTTCAGAGGATCCAACAGAAAACACAGAAAGCGGTTTGCGAAGTACTGAATCTGACAAACAACCCAATGAGTCCACTGAAGCAGGAGACGAGATGGAAGTGGTTGAGATGACAGAAACAGGACTGTAGAAGCTAGGAAAATCTAGGAAAGAAGCTAGGTTTGAGGGCTTGATATTGGGACTTAGTATTTTCGTGATTTTCTCATGATTCAGGTGTGGTGGCAGCTAACAAGCTCTGATGTAAGTCCGCCAAACCCGTGCCAGTCGCTGCGCTGGCTACGATCAACTGCACCTGGTGTGCCGCAAACTCTTGTTGCGCTGCTGTCATCATTTCTGCCGTGTATAAATCGGCTTTGTTGAGTAAGACTATCTGCTGTTTATCTTCCAAGTGCCGTTTATATGCTTTCAGTTCCCCCTTCAACTGCTCGTACTGCTGCCAAAGTTCTTTAGCAACAGCGGCGGGTTGAGTTAATTGGTTTGCAAGTTGCACCTCATCTAACGCCAACACAAACAGTAGCCCTTGGCAATTTTCAATGTGTCGCAAAAATTGGAAACCCAAGCCCTTGCCCTGATGGGCACCTTTGATTAACCCAGGAATGTCCGCCAAAACTAACTCTTTACCGGAATTGGGGTGTTGATAGATTCCTAAATGAGGTTCTAAGGTAGTAAAAGGATAAGTGGCAATTTTAGGTCGGGCTTTGGTGAGCCTGCTGAGGAGCGTACTTTTGCCTGCATTGGGATATCCCACTAAACCGATGTCGGCTAAAAGTTTTAATTCAAACACCACCACCCTACGTTCACCCTGACTGCCATATTTAGCATTGAAAGGTGTGGTGCGAGTAGAACTTTTGAAATGAGTGTTGCCTCTGCCCCCAACTCCTCCCTGACAAATCGTGATTTTGTCTGCAGTTGTTGATAAACTAGCCAATTTAATTAAACCTAACTGCTCAGGATCAAACTGAGTATTTTTTAAAACTAAATCAATCTTCTGAGAATCAAGCACCTCATCGTCTGGTAATGCTGGAATAGATTGTCCTTCTTTTTCCAGTTCATACTGTGACGTGCGAATTTCACCCCGCTTGGCAATTTGTTGAACGCCAACTCTAAGGCGGCGCTGATGCGCCGCTTGATTTTCCGTAATTTGCCAAATAACCGTACCTGGTGGAACTTCTACAACAAGATCTTCGCCCTTACGCCCTGAGCGCTTGCGCTTATTCCCTGCTTCACCAGAACTGGCTTGAATCAATTTTTTGCCCGCCAAAGCGTCAAGTGTACTCAAATCTTGGTTGACCCTGATGATAATGCTGCCACCATCACCACCATCACCACCATCTGGACCGCCTTTTGGCACCCGCCATTCACGACGAAAAGAAACTTTGCCGTGACCACCATCGCCTGCTTTTAATTCCATAACTACAAAATCAATCATGTG
>DBQS01000019.1:2934-4055 GCA_002305355.1 Patescibacteria group bacterium UBA1388 | reverse complement strand
AACTAATCCATAGCCGATCAGTTAGTTGCTGCTAGTCGAGTAAGTTACTGGAGAAAACTAAGGGGGTTAAGTAATACGCCGTTCTGACGAATTTCAAAATGCAAGTGCGTGCCTGTTGAGCGACCGGTACTACCCATCTGCCCCAATACGTCCCCTCTGTTGACGCGTTGTCCCTGAACAACTTGCACCGAGCTTAAATGAGCATAAAGGGTGACGTAGCCATTGCCATGATCAACCATCACTCGGTTGCCATACCCATAACCGTCCAACCAACCCGCACCAATCACCACCCCGCTGTCTGAAGCCAGAATCGGACCACCGCCCGAATTAGCAATATCAATGGCCTTATGGTAAAACTTGTAACCTTGCGTAATCCCGCCAGACGCTGGCCAGACAAAGGAGCCAGTCGCCGCCACCGAGCCAGCGTCTGGCGTTAACACTGCCTGCGCAATTTTTCTGCTCGGAGGAGGAGTCTTTTTAGGTGGTACTCCCTCAGGAATCATCAAGTACTGCCCCGTTGCCAATTCAAATGTTTCATCATTCAAAAATTCATTAAAAGGATAGTCTACAATTACCTGGGTTTGTGATCCCTCAAGACCATACTTTTTACCAATCGTGTAAATTGTTTCTCCCCTCGCTACTTGGTGACGGACACCATCAAGCGGTAGAATGCGTAGTTCCATACCTGGTTTGAGCGTTGAGCTTTCAGTTAAATCATTTTCCCACATGATCGTGGTTGTTTCTAAGCCATACCGCTCAGCGATTTGAGATAAGGTTTCTCCTTCAGTCACATAGTGAGTGATAATTTCCCCACCCCTAAATTGTCTAACTTCCTCGGCTTGTTGCGTGTAAAAACTTTGACCATAGACAGTTGTATTGAGCACTCCCTGCTGCTGTACACTTCCACCTTCATCTTCTCTACCAAACAACACGGGTCCTACCGTAATTACCAAAAATATCAAACCAATGGTGCCAAAATGCAAGAATGGCCGCACATACCGCCCGCGTTTCTTGTAAAGCACGTCTACCAAACCAGTCTTCAATAACTCAAAACGCTTAAACCAATGATAACTACGGGCGCGAAAATAAATCACCAACACGCGCATAAACTGACGAAGATC
>DBQS01000019.1:0-2802 GCA_002305355.1 Patescibacteria group bacterium UBA1388 | reverse complement strand
CACTCATTTGAGTGGCTCTCTAAAGGCTCTGTAAATTTGGTAAAGCAAAGTGCCTTCACAAGTGTTCAATAATAAGATCTTCTCTCGATTTGCTTAATGATCAATACTAATTAATTGTGGCAAACGGCAACCAATAATTTTAATTAAACTAGCCGGTCTTTAGCGAAGCTAGAAATTCTTTATTTGACTTATACTTTCGGAGCTGACTTACAATGCGATCGGTTCTGTCATCGCGATCAATCATATCAAGCATGCGATGTAAGGTGGCAATTGATTGGTAAGTCATGCCATCAAACAACAAATCATCACGCCTGGTTCCCGATCTTTGTACATCAATCGCCGGATAAACCCGTCGTTCCGCTAATTTGCGGTCAAGGTGTACCTCCTGATTGCCGGTACCTTTAAATTCTTCATAAACTAAGTCATCCATTCTGGAACCAGTATCAACCAGCGCAGTACCCACGATCGTTAATGACCCTGGCACTTCAAAATTACGAGCCGCCCCAAAAAATTGTTTGGGAGGGAACAATGCCGCGGGATCAAAACCTCCTGATAACGTTCTGCCAGAAGTCGGGATTGATAGGTTGTATGCTCTGGCAAGTCTGGTAATCGAATCTAGCAAAATCAGCACATCTTCACCCATTTCCACCAACCGCTTGGCTTTTTCGAGCGCAAGTTCAGCCACTCTACATTGTGCTTCGGCGGACTCGTCAAAGTTGCTGGCGGCAGTTTCACCCCTACCATCAGTAATTTTGGTGATATGCCTGCTGATGTCAGTTACTTCCTCTGGTCTTTCACCCACTAACACCGCCATGATGTGCACCTCGGGATGATTTTTAGCAACACCCGTAGAGATATCTTTCAGCAAAGTGGTTTTTCCAGCTTTAGGAGGTGACACAATCAAACTCCGCTGACCTTTGCCAATTGGCGCAATCATATCAATAATGCGCAGCGAAAGTGGTTCTTCACCAATTTCCAACTTGATCTGAGAATCAGGGTAAACAGGGGTGAATGATTTAAACTTAGGTCTGTCCATATTTATCATTTTTTCTGCCGGCTGACCGTTAATTTGATCCACTTTAAGCAGGCCCCAATAGCGTTCATTTTCCTTGGGTTCTCTGGCTGGACCAGTGATCACGTCGCCTGGCCTGAGTCTGAAGCGTCGAATTTGAGAGGTAGAAATATAAGCGTCGCCTTCTTCACCGTTGCTTAAATTTACTCGCAGTACTCCGTGACCATCTCTTGAAGTGTCCAATACTCCAGTGATCGTAGCGGCTGCGCGATCGCCTTGGGATTGAGAGCGGTTGCTTCTGCCGCCGCGCGTGCCTCCTTTGTCTACATATGTATTAGTGTCACCACTATTACTATTGGAAACATGATTGCCGTCGTTATTATTCCCATTGTTATTTCCAACTCTGCCATCACCATTCCCATTGGAACGATTGATTTGCAAGGGCATGACTGGCACTCGTTTGGCTGTTTTGACTGCTGAAGAAGCCTTGCCCTTAGCACGTTTCTGATCAGTGTTATCCACGGTAGACGAACTACCTACAGTTGACACATTATTTTGAGAACTCGAAACTGAACTCGAGTTTGCACTGTTGCTAGTTGATGATGGGGTGGAATTAGTGTTGTTTTTGACTGACATATTGGACTTACCAGATGTTGATGGACTTGACTGTAAAGTCTTTTCCTGGCTTTTATTCTCCTTACTTAAAACCCGCTTTGACTGATCATCAACGGGCGACACAACCTTGTTTGGCATATAACTTTACCCTCTAATATGAATAACTGAAAAACTAGGCAACATGATTGGGTGAACTAACCAGTAATCTGTAAAATTCAAAGCGAAAAGTTGTTCAGAGCTGTGCGTCTGAAATCTAGGAGATTATCCCAGATAAACCGCCGTTTGTCAAATTTTGTACTGTAACATAATTAGGTTAACAGATTTGAGATGACAATGAATGGGTATGGAGATACATGTATCCTAGAATACCACTCATCAATACGAACATCGTTTCCGTTTTAGTCGGTAATAAAAAAACTACCACAACTGCAGTAAAACATCAGCGTCTGCACTCTTCTAAGCCCATAGTTATAGCCAAACCAAAGGCAAATGAAAAGATACAGACTATATCTGGTTTATGTGTAATGATAAGGATTTTTAATCTCGCATGGATCAAAATCAACGCTTGTGTAACAGTTTTTACGAGCCACTAAAATCATCAAAATACGACTTTGGAAATAAGCCCATTACCCTCTATAGCTTCTCCAAATAATTTCCTCACAAATAGGATTAGAGCAGCTTTAAAGCCCCTTCCCTAAGATATATTGTTCAATACTGATAGACCCATAACTAATATTGAGTGAATATACGAAAAAGATGCGTAGATCGATGTTTTACGCTTCATTATTGGTGTATTATTTGTTATTCTTATACTTGATGCGCGCAATTGAAAACGAAACCGTCCGAGCATCACTACAACAAAAAAAACGAAACCAGAAAAAAAGAGTCTGGTTGTTGTTGGTGCTCTTGCTGCTGTTTTGCCTTACTTTTACCAGTGTGGCCAGGTTTTTCCGTCCCAATGCCCCTCAAGAAAGCACTGATCCTCGTTCTGGAGCAATCTCTAATGGATCTTTGGAGGTATTAGAAACAAAAGACGGGTTAGAAACCAAAAATAAACTGCTGACTCTAGAGAAACAAGTTATTGAGCTACAAACCAAAGTTCAGAATCTGATAGGGGATGTGACAACACTCACCGAAAATAAGGGTCCGCTTGCTTCTCCCATTCAAAATACTGT
>DBQS01000025.1 GCA_002305355.1 Patescibacteria group bacterium UBA1388 | reverse complement strand
TATCTGTGAGCACCAAGTTTGTGGAAAAATAAAAGATATGAAACGTCAAGATATTACAGCGTTACATGACATGTCTGTGGCTGAGTTAATTGATAAATTAACAACTTTACAGAACACGTTATCAAAAGCAAGATTAAAGAAAGCCGCTGGAAAAGCGGAGGATCCTGCAGAGATCAGAGAGTTGGCCGATGACGTTGCCCGTATCAAGACAATTATTAATGAAAAAAAATTGGCGATTGACAGCGTGCCTGACGAACGCAAGTCTAACTCGTCAGATGAGGAGAAATAAACTAGTATGAAAATTTTAAATGGTATAGTCACTGGATTGCCCGATTCTGCCACTGCTAAAGTGAATGTGGAGCATCAATGGCAACACCCACTTTATAAGAAATCTGTCACAAGAAGCAAAACGTATGCTTGCGCTTATGATGAAAAGCAAAAATTTAGCGTCGGTGATTTAGTGGTAATTCAAGAAACAAAGCCACTGAGTAAGACTAAACACTTTCGAGTGGTGTCTAAACAGGACGAAATATGATTCAGTTGAGATCTGTATTACAAGTGACCGACAATAGTGGTGCCCGTCAAATTCGGGTAATCCAGGTTTATGGTGGATCAAAACGCAGATTTGGTTACGTTGGTGATGTGGTGATGGCATCGGTGATTGCGGCTGATCCTCAAAGCAATATTAAAAAAGGTGAAAAAGTGACGGCGGTAGTAGTGAGGACCAGAAAAGAAAAAAGACGGGAAAATGGTGAATATATTCGATTTGATGACAATGCAGCTGTAATTGTTGAATCAAGAAAGAATCCTGAACCCTTGGGGACCAGAGTATTTGGTCCGGTAGCCAGAGAGGTGAGAAATCAGGGTTTCACGAAAATTGCAAGTTTAGCACCGGAGGTATTGTAATCATGAAATTTAAAGTCGGCGACAACGTGCGCGTTACTGCGGGTAAGGAAAAAGGCAAAGAAGGCGTAATCAGTCACACTTTTCCTCAAGAAAATCTGGTGATGGTGAAAGGTATTAATCTATATGTAAAGCACATCCGGCCATATGGGGGAAAATCTGGAGAGAGGGTGAAACGAGAAAGACCATTGCCTACCGCCAACATTACTCTGTTGAACAACAAAGGTGAACAGGATAGGATTGGCTACTCAGTTGCCACGGATGGCAAAAAGACCAGGATTTTTAAGAAAACAGGTAAGCCAGTTCCCGAACCCAAAGTGGATCGCAAAGCAAAGAGTAAGTAAATATGACAATCTTAAGACAAAAATACCAGCAAGAAATAATACCTGAACTGCAAAAAAAGCTCAAGCTTGCCAACGTTTTTGCCGTGCCCAAACTGGAAAAAATTGTGCTTAACATTGGTGTGGCGCAGCCACAAGATCCTCGTGCGCGGAGTCAAGTTATTGATAACGTGGTTCAACAACTAGCCCTAATAACTGGACAGAAACCCGTTGTGACCACCGCTAAAAAATCGATTGCCAACTTCAAATTGAGAGCAGGTGATCCCATGGGTGTGAAAGTTACCCTGAGAGGTGATAGAATGTGGCACTTCTTGGAAAAATTAATCAGCATTGCTTTACCAAGAGTAAAAGACTTCAGAGGCATACCGATCAATGCTTTTGACGGGCAGGGTAATTATGCTTTGGGTATTGATGAGCAAATTATTTTTCCAGAAATAAATTACGATAAAATAGATAGCATTAGAAGTTTGCAGGTGATCATGGTGACCTCTGCGAAAGATAATCAGAGTGCCCATGCACTTTTGAAAATGTTGGGGATGCCGTTTGAAAAAGAGCAGGCTAATTAATAAGGATATATGGCAAAGAAATCAAAGATTATTAAATCAAAAAGATTACTAAATAAACGGTCTGAGTATCTGCAACAGGCTGAAAGAAAACAAAACCGAGTCTCGACTCGAGGAGTGAATCGGTGTAGAATAACCGGCCGCCCTCGTGGTTATATGCGGTACTTTGGGTTAAGTAGAATCACATTTCGTGAACTCGCCAATAAGGGCGAATTACCAGGTGTAGTGAAAGCAAGTAAATAATTATGAATGATCCTATCGGCGATTTTATCACTCGAATTAAGAATGGTGTTATGGCCGGACATGACACCGTCGTCTTGCCTCATTCAAGAATGAAGGAGGCATTGGCGAGGATTTTAGAAAAGGAAGGTTATATCAGTGCTGTGAGCGTTGATACTTCACATCAATTTCCTGAAATCGTGATGAAGATGAAGTACATTGGGAAGCAATCGGCAGTGACAGATGTGCGTCGGTTGTCAAAACCAGGCAGGAGAATGTATTCTCCAGCTAAGAGCATCCCGCGAGCATTGGGTGGTTATGGGATAACGATTATTTCAACAAATAAAGGTGTTCTCACTGACAAAGAGGCGCGCCAGCAAAACATTGGTGGTGAGTTGCTTTGTCAAGTTTGGTAATCATATGTCAAGAATTGGAAAAAAACCAATCAGCATTCCTCAAGGTGTGACGGTGAGTATCGGCTCCGACCAGGTGGAAGTTACAGGTCCAAAAGGTGTTTTAAAAGCGCCTTTGTTTCCAAAAATTACAGTCGCAGTTGCAGATGATCATGTCCGAGTTTCACGCAAGAACGACGCTGCTCAAACTAAGGCATACCATGGATTGGTGCGCAGCATGATTCATAACCACATTATTGGAGTAAGCGAAGGTTATCAGATAACTCTTAAATTGGTAGGTACTGGTTACAGAGTACAAACCAAGGGACAAGGTTTAAATTTAGCAGTTGGTTTCTCTCATCCAGTGGAAGTCATGCCCAGTGAAGGCATTACTTTTAAAGTAGAAGGCAATGATACTATCATTGTGTCTGGTACGGACAAACATTTGGTGGGTCAAGTAGCCGCCAACATCAGAAAGATTAAACCACCTGAGCCCTATCAGGGCAAAGGTGTGCGTTATGCCAACGAGGTAGTTCGCAGAAAGCAGGGCAAAACCGCTGCATAAGATAATTTTAAAATACAGACTATGACATTAATTAAACATCATCACAATCCAGTCACCAAGCGCAAGCAACGCGTGCGTGCTAAGATGTTTGGCACTGCTATCAAGCCCAGAATAAATGTTTACCGTTCTAACGAGCATACATATTTACAGGCCATTGATGATCAGGCTCAAGTCACGTTGGCGAGTATGAATGATAAACGGCTTCCGGCCGCTGCGAGGAAAAAAACCAAAATTGAGCGAGCGGCGTTGGTAGCGGCAGAGTTAGCTCAACTATTGGGGAAACAAAAGATTAATACTGTTATTTTTGATAGAGGACAATATAAATATCACGGTCGGGTGAAAGCTGTGGCAGATGCTCTTCGAACAGCTGGCATTCAGGTGTAAAGAGATGAGAAGCAACATTAATTAAAGAAAAGTAAATTATGATGCAAGATAGACAACCACAAGAATTTGAAGAAAAAGTCATTCAAATCTCTCGGGTATCGAAAAAAACCAAGGGCGGTAATAAAATTGGTTTTTCGGTATTGATGGTGGTGGGAGATCGGAAAGGAAAAGTTGGAGTTGGTTTGGGTAAAGCCCCAGACGTGTTAGCGGCCATGAAAAAGGGTATTAAAAAAGCAAAAAAGAAAATGATTGAAGTGCCGCTAAATGGTACGACAATTCCTTTTAGCATGGTGGTTAAAAAAGGAGCAGGTAAAGTGATGTTAAAACCGGCGCCACAAGGTTCAGGTGTGATTGCTGGTGGTCCAGTGAGAGCGGTTGTGGAAGCTGCTGGAGTGAGGGACGTGTCGAGTAAAATCTTGGGTAGTGAGAATCAATCGTCAAGTGTTTATGCTACATTTGAGGCCTTAAATCAAATTAGAAAATTGGTTGAAATTAAAGGTATTAAGTTGCAGTCAATTGCTGAAGTGGAAGCTGCTGAAGAAGCCAAGGTGAAAGAGGAACAAGCGAAGGCTAAACAAGCGAGTGAAAAAAAGGTGAGTGGTCAAAAAACTACTGCTAAAAATAACCAAGCAAAAAAAACTAGATTATCTAAGACTGATCAGGCATCTGATCGGAACAAGCCAACTGCTGCCGCAAATCCTGCAGATCATACTTCAAAATCTACTAATTCAACAAAGCTGCATGCTGGTATAAAGTCCGCAGCGGCTCAAAAATCTAAGTTGACTGCAAAATCAGATCAATCAGCTCACACAAAAAAGAATCAATAAGCAATCTAATTTTTGGAAATTAAGAAATGTCACTTTTAAATCAACTTCCTATTCTGAAAAATAAATCTCATAAAAGAGTTGGGCGTGGTTTTGGTTCTGGCAAAGGTGGTCACACTGCTGGACGAGGTACTAAGGGTCAAAATTCTCGAGCGGGTGCCAAAAGTCCGTTATGGTTTGAAGGTGGTCAACTACCTCTGATCAAAAGGATGCCAATGTTACGTGGCAAAGGCAGATTTAATCCAATTAAACCCACAGTTGCGGTAAGTTTATCAGATTTGGAAAATATGAAAGCTGATAGAATTACGTTTGAGACATTACGTTTAGAAAAAGTTGTGCCCGCCCGCGCGAGGAAAGCAAAAATTATTGCTACTGGTCAGATTTCTCGGTCAGTTGTTGTTGAGGGTGTGTCAACATCGGCTCAAGCAGCAAAGTTAATTAAGGAAGCGGGTGGATCAGTACAACTGAGTAAATAGGAAAGCGCACCAAATTTTTGTGAAAAGATTGATTGATTTTCTCAGCATCTTAAAAAGTAACCGCGCTTTAAGGCGTAAACTTCTTTTTACAGCTGCCATCTTTTTAGTCTACCGCTTATTGGCTCACGTGCCGGTTCCAGCTGTAGATGTTGCTCAACTCAAAGCGATTTTTGCTGGGAGTCAGTTTTTGAGTTTGTTGAATATTTTTTCCGGAGGGACACTGTCAAATTTTTCGGTAGTGGCAGTAGGCATTAGTCCCTACATTACGGCATCGATTGTGATGCAGCTCGCCGCGATGGCAATTCCCAAACTGAAAGAAATGCAAAAAGAAGGCGAGCAGGGTAAGGAAAAAGTGAATCAATATACACGCTTGCTCTCGGTACCGCTAGCTGTTTTTCAAAGTATGTCGGTTTTAGCCTTGCTCAAAACACAAAATTTGCTCGCCACTAGCGATCCGATTCTATTTGTGTCAATCGTGATTACCTTGGTCGCCGGATCGGTGTTATTAATGTGGCTGGGTGAATTAATTTCACTTTATGGATTGGGGAATGGAATTTCCATGGTGTTATTAGCTGGAATATTAAGTCAACTTCCGCTCGCTTTTGGTCAATTGGTCTCCCTAATTACAGCGGAAGAATTAGTCACTTTAGGGGTCTTTTTGGGTGTCTTTTTGTTGGTGATTGGTCTCATAGTTTTCATGACAGAAGCAGTGAGGAGGGTGCCCATTCAGTACGCCAAGCGCGTGCGAGGCAGTCGTGTTTATGGCGGACAGATGTCATTTTTGCCAATTCGAGTAAACGTGGCGGGAGTATTGCCCATTATTTTTGCAGTTTCTATCATGATGTTACCGCCGTTTTTAGCTCGCGTTATGGTGGAGGCGAGTCAGCCAACTTTGCAAACCATTGGCCGTCAACTAACAATCTGGTTTATTCCCACCTCGCCAGTTTACATAGTGCTCTATTTTGTTGTTGTCTTTTTATTCACCTACTTTTCTGCACTAATCTTTTTTAACGCCGATGATATTGCAACCGAATTGAAAAAGAGTGGTGCCTTTGTGCCAGGAACTCGGCCGGGTACGCCAACCAAGTCGTTTTTGGAATTTGTAGTGACTAGAATTACATTTGCTGGCGCTACTTTCCTGGGTTTCGTAGCAATTTTACCCTCTTTAGCTCAGGTGTTGACCAACATTCAATCTTTAGCGATTGGTGGGACTGGGGTCTTAATTGTTGTCTCAGTAATTTTAGAAACTGCTAAACAAGCTGAAAGTATGGTGGTCGAACAAAATTATGAAAAATATATCTAGAGGGATGTTATGAAATTACTTCTAATTGGTATTCAAGGAGCAGGTAAATCTACTCAGGGAAATTTGCTTTCCAAAGAACTCAATTTACCATATTTATCCTCTGGTCATATATTTCGTGAAATGACCAAAGAAAAGACTAAAATTGGCCGGATGCTAAAAGAAACTCTCAATTCTGGAGCATTAGTACCTGATGATTTAACGTTGCAGATTGTTTTAGCCTATTTAAAGAAACCTGAGTATAAAGATGGCTTTATTTTAGATGGCTTTCCACGCACTGAACCTCAGGCAGAAGCTTTTAACGGTGAGATTGACAAGGTTGCTTATATTAAAGTTTCTGATAAAGAAGCGCTTTGGAGAATTTCCGGTCGAAATGATTTCCGCGAAGATGAAACTCTCCAGGCAATTCGCAAACGAATCGGTCTTTTTCATACGGTCACCGAACCAGTAGTGGATTACTATCGGCAACAAGGCAAACTGTTTGAAGTTGATGGCGAACAATCGGTGGAACAGGTATTCCATGATATTGTCAAAGCCATCAAAGAATAATTTTGAAATGAACGAGCAAAAAATTCAAGCGATGCGTGAGGGAGGTCAGATTTTAGGCCAACTTCGCGAGGAATTAGTTAAGTTGGTGATACCCGGAATGACTTTCATTGAAATTGAAAATGAAGCGCAACGTTTGATTAAAAAAGCTGGTACTAAGCCAAGTTTTTCAACCGTTCCAAATTATGATTGGGCAACCTGCATCATGAAAAATGACGCCCTGTGTCACGGTATTCCCAACGATCAAGTGGTGAACGATGGTGACTTAATGACGATTGACATTGGTCTAATTCACCGAGGTTATCATTTAGATACTACTACCTCATTTGGGGTTGGGGAAATTTCCGTGCAAGTGAAAGATTTTTTAGCGGTGGGTAAAAAAGCACTCGCCAAAGCGATTTTACAAATTAAACCAGGAGCATCTGTCTATCAGTTGAGTCGGGCGATGCAGCGGCAGGTTGAAAAAAGCGGTTATCAGGCGGTGACAGCATTAACAGGTCATGGTGTTGGAGAAGAGCTGCATATGGAGCCTGCAATACCTTGTGTTGCCCAACGCCGCGATAAACGCGTCATTTTGCAGGCCG
Organism: Patescibacteria group bacterium UBA1388; assembly: GCA_002305355.1. Taxonomy (GTDB): domain Bacteria; phylum Patescibacteriota; class Microgenomatia; order UBA1400; family PJMF01; genus UBA1388. The sequence goes on along the minus strand of DBQS01000025.1, from coordinate 8,437 downwards.
GTCAAACTCTCGCGGTAGAAATCATGTATACCTTTGGTAGTGCATCCCTGACATTGGCAGATGATGGTTGGACTTATCGTACCGCTGATGGATCATTAAGTGGCATGTTTGAAGATACTGTTTTAGTGACAACATATGGCTACGAAGTGCTGACAAATCCCTCTACATCTGGTATAATCTAATTTTCGCGGACAGATAGATAATAACCGCCAAGTAATGTATATTTATTGAGTAATATGGGAAAAGTTCAAGATCATAAAAGATCAGCAAAAGCTAAGCGGCAAGTGGATAGCACCGGACAAAGTGCTTCTCGGAGTGATCGCTTTGAAATTGAGGGTGTGGTAGAAGAATGTTTACCCAACACCATGTTTCGGGTGAAGGTGAATGAATCAGAAGTTCCTCAAATGGTAGGGCACACTCTGCTTGGCACCCTGGTTGGGAAAATGAGACTCTTTAGAATTAGAGTCATGCCAGGCGATTTAGTTAAAGGATATGTAAGTAAATATGACCTCGAAAAGTGTAAAATTACCTATAGATCAATTAAAAGTAAACCGCAGTTAATTTAGTCCTTTTCAAATTTGACTCTGCCTGGTATAGTTCAAGCCTTATTATGAAAGTTCGATCATCTATCAAGACCATGTGTGTGAACTGCAAAATTGTGCGTAGAAAAGGCGTATTAAGAGTGGTGTGTAGTAATCCCAAGCATAAGCAGAGACAAGGATAGTGATGATTCGTATTGCGGGAGTTGACTTACCAGAAAATAAAAAAATTGAGTTTGCGCTCCAATCAATTTATGGGGTGGGTCCAAAAATTGCCGGACAGATCCTTCAAGAGGCCAATGTAGATCCCAATAAAAGGAGTCATCAACTTAACAATGATGAAATCAATCGCATCCAGCGGGGCCTAGATAGATATCCTGTTGAAGGAGATTTGAGGAGAACAATCAACGATCATATCGAAAGATTGAAACGAATTCGGGCGTATCGTGGTATTAGGCACATGCAAAAGTTGCCAGTGAGAGGACAACGTACTCGTACTAATTCCCGGAATGCGCGGGGCGGTGTCAGAAGAAGAACAGTGGGCGCACTGAGTAAAGAAATGGCACAAAAACTAGAAGAGTCTGCTGGTAAATAAATTAGGTCATAAAATGGCAAATCAAAAAAAATCAACTTCATCTAAAACTAACAAGCAGAAGACAAAAGTCGTGTCTCATGGCAGATTGTACGTGACTGCGACTTTTAATAGTACTCTCGCAAGCATTACTGATAGTGAGGGTAATGTGCTTTGTTGGTCTTCTGCGGGTGAAGCTGGTTTCACTGGTTCAAGGAAATCTACTCCCTACGCGGCCACTATTACGATTGAAAACGCAGTCAACAAAGCTAGAAATTATGGTATGAACCAGATGGCAGTTTACCTAAGAGGGCCGGGACCAGGCAGAGATGTGGCGTTACGAGTCTTGCGCGCTCAAGGTATCAAGGTACCAATGATTGTTGATTTAACACCCCTCCCTCACAATGGGACAAGGCCTAGAAAAGCCAAACACAATAAGTAAGTGAAAATTTATGTCAAGATATACTGGACCCGTTAATAAGCTCGCTAGACAAGTAGGTGAAGACCTCAGCTTGAAATCTAATCCGCTGAAGGTTGCTCGCCGACTAATGGTTAGACCCGGACAACATGGATCAAAGGGGAGACGCAAACTTTCTGATTATGCTGTACAACTCAAGGAAAAACAAAAAATTAGGTACATTTATGGTTTAACTGAAAAACAATTACGTCGAGTTTATGATGAAGCTAGCCGCAGCCAACTTGCCACCGGCACTCAACTATTAAGTTTGCTTGAAAGAAGACTAGATAATGTTATTTATCGGTTGGGTTGGGCGCCGACTCGCGCATCAGCTAGACAAGTAGTTAGTCATGGTCATGTCCAGCTCAATGGCAGAAAAATGAATGTACCTTCTCATCAAGTTAATGTAAATGATGTTATTACATTGACTAGTAAAGCTAATAAAATTCCTGTTGTCCACGCAGGATTAGAAGAAGATGCAAAGGTGTCCGCTTGGTTAGAAAAAAAGCAAGCTGCCGCCAAAGTAATTCGCTATCCCGAACGGGAAGATATAAGCGAAGCTATCGTCGAGCAATTAGTTATTGAGTATTATAGTCGTTAAAAAAAGTATTAATTATATTTTAAGTAAATAACTTATACCGGAAACGGATTTTCTTCCCACTTATTAGCGGAAGAAGAGGAGAAACAAGGAGCAACGTTATGACAAACACTGATTCACAAATTTTGAATCCAACTTTCAAAATTGAAGAAAAAAGTCATGCAGTAGGTGAAGCGACGGTCGTGATTGAACCTTTAGAACAGGGTTATGGTCACACCTTGGGTAATGCTTTACGTCGTGTTTTACTTACCTCTTTACCTGGATGTGCCTTAACAAGCGCTAGAATTGTGGGTGCAGATCATCAATTTACTACTTTACCGGGAGTGACCGAAGATGTATTGGAACTTACTCTCAACTTAAAACAAATCAAAATTAAAGCAGATCATACTGAAAGCGGTGTACTGCGCATTAATGCTCAAGGTCCCAAAGAAATTACGGGGGCAGATATTGAGTGCGAAGCAGGCTTTATGGTGGTGAATCCTGAAGCTCATATTGCCACCTTAGCCAAGGATCATAGTTTGGAGATAGAGTTAACTGCCGAAAGTGGTCGGGGTTACGAAGTGGCAGATGAAAAACAAAGCGCTGGCATTGGTGAAATAATGTTAGATGCTCTTTATTCGCCAGTGATTCAGGTGTCTTATAAAATTGAATCTACTCGGGTGGGACGGCGCACTGATTATGATAAATTGATGCTCCATATTCACACCGATGGTACCCTTTCGCCATTAGAAGCAGTCCGTCAAGCGGCGCAAATTTTATCTCACCAATTTAACCAAATTGTCAGTCCGGTAGTAGTTGAAGAAAAAGAAACTGAAGAATCATTGAGTCCGGAAGAAGCTGAAGTTTTGAGATTAACTGTTGAAGAACTTGATTTACCAACTAGAATTGCAAATGCACTGCGCAAGGGTGGCTTCAAAACAGTTGGTGACTTGGCAGGTGTATCAAGGCCAATGGTTGCTAAAGTGAAGAATTTGGGAGAAAAAAGCGTTGTTGTTGTTGACCAAGCTTTACAGAAAAAAGGCGTTAGCCTGGGAGATTAATTGACATGAGACATCGAGTGAGTGGCAAAAAATTAGGTCGTGATACTAAGCACCGCAAAGCATTGTGGCGTAATTTAATGCGCCAATTGGTGATGCATGGTCATTTAGAAACGACTGAAGTGAAAGGTAAAGAGTTGAAACGTGTGGCTGATAGACTTGTCGGTCAGGCTCAAGTCAATTCTATTGCTTCCCGCCGGTTATTACATCGTTTTTTTGGTAAAAGAGATGTAGTTAATGCTTTGGTTGATCAGGTAGCACCCACTTTTACTGATCGCCATTCTGGTTTTACTCGCATTGAGCGCTTGGGCAATCGCGCGGGAGATAACGCGCTATTGGTGAGAGTGTCTTGGGTGATTGAGACAGAAGTGAAAGGGAACCTCAAAAATCCCAACCCACAATCCCAATTGACAAAAGCAACTAAACATAAACCGAGCACAAAATCAGACAAATCAGTTCAGCGAGTAGTTCGGGCTAAACAAGACACAGCAAATAAGCAGCCAAAATCACAAACACCCAAGAAGGGAACCAAAAAGAAATAATATTCAACAAGGTGTGATATCAAAATCAAATGACAAATCAAAAAACATTTACCCAGCGTAAAGAAGATGTGACCAGAGAATGGCACTTGGTTGATGCGGAAGGAAAAATCTTAGGAAGATTGGCTTCCGAAATCGCCCAAAAACTGATTGGTAAACATAAGCCCACTTTCACCCCTCACATTGATGGCGGTGATTATGTAGTTGTTATCAATGCCGATAAAATTGATTTTACTGGTAAGCCAGAACAAAAAATTTATTATCGACATAGCGGTTATGTGGGTAATTTAAAGCAGGAGAATTTAACAGATTTATTGCAAAGAGCACCTGAACAAGCGATTGAACGAGCTGTCTTGAACATGTTACCAAAAAACAAGTTGCGTTCGCCAAGGATGAATCGACTTAAAGTTTATACGGGCGCAGACCACCACCACCAAAGCCAATTTGGGAACAATAAAAAGGATTAAGACATGGCACTAAAATTAACCAAGAAGAACAAACAAATTAAAAAAGTTATAAAGAAGGCTCAAGCTACTCCATCTGTAGCAGTGGAAAAGAGTCGTGTTAATCAGGTTCAACTCACATTTCCTACTGGCAAATATGTTGAGGCCGTGGGAAAGAGAAAAGTCGCTACCGCTAGAGTGAGGCTTTATCAATCTGAAGGGGATACTATCATCAACAATCGCTTATTTGGTGATTATTTTTCGAGTTTAGCAGATAAAAATACTAGATTTAATAAGCCATTTCAGGCAACTGGTACTGAGAAGAAATTTGTGGTGACTGCTAAAATTTCTGGGTCTGGTGTGTCTGCGCAGATGGATGCGCTTGTGCACGGCATTGCGAACGCTTTAGTTGAGTTTAACCCAGAATTTAGGCCGTTGCTAAAAACAGAGGGGTTATTGACTAGAGACGATCGGATGAAGGAAACTCGCAAGATCGGCACTGGTGGTAAAGCCAGACGTAAGCGTCAATCTCCCAAGCGGTAATCTGTAGGTGGGGTGGCAACACCTGTTACCAGGCAATACATTTCATTACAGTAATGTTTTTGGTGTTCAATTTGATCCCTGGCCAAGTCTTTTTGATCTAAGTTGGAAATAATAAATTGAGCACGAGCAGTATTGGTTTGAGTAAGCTTAATGATGAGATCTTGATAAGCTGAGTTGGAAAAACCCAGCGATTCAATGTGCCGATCAGCATAAAATATTGCTTCAGGAAAGAAGACATCTTTAAGGTACAAATCTCCAGGCAAGGCTCGGGCGTGCAGGGAAATATCTTTTTCGGCATCAAAACCTAAATCTTTGTATAGCAACTCCTTCATTTGATAAATTTGCCAGGCTGCGATGATGAATATCAAGGTGTTTAATGCAACTAGACCGATTTGAAATAGCTGGGGTTGTTTAATAGGCAATGAAATAAGGCCAGTTACAGATTCAACTCCCCACTTACTAGCCGTCAGCAAACCACTGGCAGTCAGTAAAAATAATGGTGGATAAAGGGGAATTAAATGCCATACCTCAGTTTTGGCGTGAAGCAAAAATGGGGCAAAAGCAAGCAACCACAAACCGACTAATATCTCAATAGAAGATGGTTTTTCTTTGAACGTGCGTAGTGCAAGGATAATTAATCCAAAAAAACTTAACAAAAACCACTTTCCAATTCCACTGCGTAAATAGAGGAGTGATTGGTCAAGATCGGGACCTTCAGCAACTAAGTGTAAGTCCTCCGTTCTGAGAGCAATCACAAAGATGTGATGATGCAAAAATGAAGGATCATGCAAAGTATTGATCACATACCAAGGGAGGACAATGGCGCCTATGACGATCAGGAAGCGACCGATGTGAGCAACAGAGAGATATCGCCGACGATGGTAAAGTACATATCCGATTGGTAGCAGCAATGCAAGACCAACCAGCGATTTACTAAGGAGCGATAGGGCGAAAAATACTGCTGCCCAGGGACTAATTTTTTTTGAGTTTAAAGAAGTTGCCAGAAAATAAATCGTGCCACCTGTAAAAAATAAGAAAGGAACATCCAAATTTCCAGATCTGGCGCGAAGTAAGAACCACAACGATGAGGCAAGCATCGTGCCTGCAATCAGGCCAACACTTTTGTTTTTCATCTTGAGCCCAATTGAGTAGACTATTCCTAAGGTGCCGACTCCCAATATAGCTGACACAAATCTCACGCCAAATTCAGACATTCCCCACAAACGATAACTGAAGACCATTAACCAGTAAACCAACGGCGGGTGGTCAGTAAATGTCTTGTCGTTGTATTCAAGTCTGAAATATTGATGGTCACGATATACATTACGAGCGATGGAGGCATACCATGCTTCATCAAAACTGACTAGACTATTGAGTCCAAGCCGAAAAAAAATTAGACAGGATCCGATTAGCAGTATTGACAGCAAAGCATAATGATTTTTGATGAATCTTAAAAGCAAGTGGAATTGTTTCACCCAATTAGTATATTTTTTTCTAATTAGGATGGCAACTCAAAAAGAGTATCCGCTCTCCATAAAAACACCCCTTGTTTTGAAGGGGTGTTTGAAGTTCTAGACCAATTTTTCAGAATAGATTTACCAAACAGCTTTCTTGAGTGGTTTGCCCACTTTAAAGTTCACCACGCGGTGACCTTTAACCGTTTGACGTTTGGCTTCATTGCCAAAGGGTACAACTTGCTTGTCTTTAACAGGGCTGACGTAGAAAGTACCGATGCCGGAAATGACTACTTTTTCACCTTTTTTGAGTGAACGCGTAATTTCGTCAAACAAGGCATTGATCGCGTCTGCCGAGGCTTTTTTAGTTAAGTGAGCATTTTTGGCAACGATGTTGATGAGTTGTGATTTGGTCATCTTTCGTCCTTTCTAAAAAATTAAGCAATTAAGCTGATTGATACTGCATTTTACCGTAGACTGAGAGTGTAATACGCCTGAGCGACAAGTCAAGCATCAAATATACCGATACGCTCGTATAAAGACAATACCCGCCCCAAGCATGTCATACCCCACATCACGAATCGTGCCGTATCTGCCTGGTACAAAGTTTTGGTGTAGTTCATCGCTAAGGGCGTAAGCAAGGGTGATAAACATGGGTAGTGCCCAATGGATGTGTCGTTCTGGTGGGGAAATGGTTTTTTGAACTGCTCGCCACAGCAAAAAATATAGGACTGCATAAACTGTCATATGAGCGGTTTTTTTAAAGACATAATCGGCAGTGGACATTTCAAAACTGGGTAAAATTCCTTGGGCAGACAAGAGAAAAATCACGCTTGCCCAAGTCGCAGGCGGTAGGTAGGCGAGGAACCATCGCGTGAGTACCGATTTGGGGACATTAGCTAAAGATCGGCGATGAAGCGCTGGTGAGCTTGAGTTTGTCATACAGCAGATAAATACTGGGTAAAAATTGCAACAATCCACCCATTATAACACTCCAGGCCGGCCAGGTGGGATAGTTGGTGGGTGAAATTGGGACAGAGATTGCCGGATCGATTGCGTTAGTTGGCAGCGGAATTGGCTCCGGCGTGAGCTGGAGTTTGGCAGCGAGAGTACCTAAGGGTTTAGCTGTGGCCGATGCGAGCTGAGCAGCGCCGGAGCCTACCTGAGCACCAGTTGTAGGATCGATCAACGTTGCCGTGCCCAAGATAGAACCTTGAGCATGACTAGACTCGTTAATGGTTGTGCTAGTAGCAGCATTAGTTTCTGCTGCTTCGATTGCTGCTGTGGTGGCGTAATCTTTTGGTAACCAAGTATCGCCGGTCAGGACGAGTGGTAGGCCCTTCTCACATTGGTCGTATTCGGCTGAAGCGACTTCAAAGCCAGTATTTGTAACGAGACTTAATGAATCGCCAGTATTGTTGAGCAAACTGCCCGACCACTCATAAAGCACGCTGCACCCGGCCGGTAAGTGCCCTGAAATCAGCTTGTAATTGCCGGCGGCATCAATTGCTTGCCAACCGTCTAGATACGCGTCTGCGCCTGTGTTGAGCAAAGTGATTGATTCCTTACCCTCAGCTGGGCAGGCATTGATTTCCACTAGTTTGATGTGGTCAGGATTAATGGTGGTCTGGGGAGTTGGCGTCGGACTGGGCGTTGAACTTGGTGTGGGTTGGGGAGGAGGAGTTGATGATGGTTGAGGTGAGGGACTGGGGGTGGGCGGTGGAGTAGAGCCGTCTAAAGGCCAGTCTGCATGCGCAGCACCTGGTGTGGGATCGGTCAGCACTAGTGAAGTCGATCCTAAGTACTGTCGCTGCCAAGATTGACCAGATTGGGATGAAGTGTAGACGAACTCATCCACTACTTCACCCGTACTATCGCGCAGCTCCACGCCGTCGCCAGCGTTGTTGAGCTTGGTGCCAGATAGTTCGATTAATAAATAACTGAGCGGACTGAGAGTTGATCCAAGCGGAAAAGTGTGTAGTAATGAGGGTGTAGCCAACTGATCAAACAACACCCAGCCGTCCAAGTTGATACTGTCGTCACCGGCATTGTAGACCTCAATCCATTCCGACTCCCCTACCCCAGGGGCAGGGTAGACTTCGGAGATTACGACTTGGGCGAAAGCTGCGGCTTGAGTTGCTACCAACGAGCAAAGAATTGTGCAAAAAATACCACAAAATTTGAAAACCTGCATTTACTGGTAATTTTAACTTACCAACCTTACATCAACCGTAGCGTTTAGGGGAGGAGGCTATA
>DBQS01000007.1 GCA_002305355.1 Patescibacteria group bacterium UBA1388 | reverse complement strand
CTGACGGCAAGCACGAAGTGCTTGCCTAATTTCCATGGGCTACCACTGCTATACACCTAAACAGCACCTAATCTTTCTAATATTTTCTAGGTTCACACTGCTAATTAAGCGGATATTTTGCGTCATTCACGAATTAGTGTACAATTGTGGTTAATATAAGTTTATCGGAGCTACCATGCCAACAAATCAAGCCAGTGCGCCTAGTAAGGAACCAACAATGGCTAAAACTGAGATTGTATCAATTAAAAATCACTTGCTAGTATCATGGGAAATGACAAAGGGCAGTCTGAAAAATTTGGTTTTTCTGTGGCTGGTGATGTTGGGCGTGAGTGTGGGGTTGGGTATCGTGGTTTTTGCACTTGGTTTTAGCACGATTATGGCTTCAGGAGGATTGGCTATCTTTAGTCAGCCAGAGAAACTTTTTAGCTTAGTATTTTCTCCCACGGGATCAATGCTGGGATTAGTTTTTATCATTGCCGGTATCGCTTACACCATTGTTTCAACAGGCATTAATGTGGCAAGCATAATTGCACTTCACAGTTATCGAGAAAAACCTCAATTTAAAGACTTACTCAATCAAGCGCTACAACTCGCTTGGCCAGTTTATTTGTTGGGATTGGTGATCGGCTTAATCACTCTTGGAGGTTTTGTGCTATTCATTATTCCTGGCATCATCATGGCGATCTTTTTGAGTTTTGCAGCTTTTGAAAAGATTTTTTATCAGGCTTCGCTCATGAATTCACTTCGAGGCAGTTACACGTTAATCAAGAATAATTTTGGATACATCTTTATTAGGTTTTTGGTGGTAATAGGTTTTTATTTTGTATTTTACGCTTTCATTCCCGAGTTTTTCGGTGCGATATCTGAATCTTTAAGAAACTTGTACGACATGCTATCTGGTCTGGCGCAAATCTTGATCAACTGGGTTGCGATGGCATTTTTCCTGCTACTTTATAATCAAGTTAGACAGAAAACCGACATGAAGAATTTAGCCAACATTACGTGGATGTGGGGCATCGCTGGTGTTGGGTGGTTTTTAATCATCGTCGCCTCTGTAGCATTTTATAGCCAGCTTCCAAAATTGATGAGTTTAATTAGAAGCAATCCTTATCAATATACTCAACCACAGGAAGGCGATGCAAACCCCATTATATTTGATGAAAATGACGGTCAAATCAATCCAGAATTCAATTTTGGGACTGATTTAGATACAGAAGGTTTATCTGCTGAACAACAACAGGCAATTGAGGAAGCACAACAAGCAATGGATGATTATTTCCAACAGTTAAATGAATCAGCAGAATCTGTTGAGTAGAATTAGAAGGTGTCACCTTTGTATTTTTATCAACCATGAACGGTTCAGCGTGGTTTATGATTTTTGGGAACTGCCCTTCACGTGGGGCTGATTCTCTTAGCATTCTCACCACAAGATTGAGAATGTGCTCATCAATGTTTGCTCAATATATATCAAACTAAGTATAGTCAATCTGAGTCGCTTCACTTATACTGAAATTTATGAAAATTCGCAAAGCCCTTATTACTTCCGCTGGTTTTGGGACTCGACTTTTACCAATCACCAAGACTATCCAAAAAGAAATGCTGCCAATATTAAATCGGCCGCTTGTTGATTATGTAGTGGAAGACTGCGTGAAAGCTGGCATTGAGGAAATCGTGTTTGTGATTTCGGAACACAACACTCAAATCAAACATTTCTATCAAGAAAACAAACGTCTCTACTCATATCTAGAAAAAATGAAAAAGCTGGATCTTTATCGAGAAGTTGAACACTTGCATCAACAGGCAAGATTTACTTTTATTGCTCAATCAGATAAAGATCAGTACGGTACGGCTACCCCACTCAAATTAGCTGAAGATCAACTCCTCCACGAGGATGCTTTTTTAGTTTTTATGGGCGATGACTTTATTTACAATGCCGATGGTAGCTCAGAGGCAGCTAGGATGATCGCCACCTTTGAAAATTCGGGAGCTGAAGCACTAGCAACTTGTATTGAAAGAAGTGAAGATGAATTACATCGTTATGGTGTTGCAGAAATTTCACATCAAAACGGTCATGCATACCTCAAAAGCCTGGTGGAAAAACCCAACCCAGGTACTGCTCCATCAAGTTTGGCAAATATTAGTAAATATGTTTTTACTCCTATGGTGTTTGATACCATCAATTCTCAACCAGTCGATCGTAAATCTGGAGAACTTTATATCACCGACACCATTTCTCTCATTGCCCAAAATCATCCAGTTGTGATTCACACCCCTACTGGACAGTACTTGGATGGAGGCAATACTGCGGGTTGGTTACACGCCAACTTGGTGGTTGCACAAGCTGATCCAAGCTTACGACAAATGATTGTCAACAATTAATTTCTCCACGCCAATTTTTGAAATAATTTTCTTTAATTAAATTAGTTTCTGTGCAAATTAAGTCAACTGTCCATCGATTCAAGAATTAATAAGGGGAAATCCGGGAAGTTGAAAAATTAGTCGGGTCGGCATGATTTGACGTGAGATAAAAAAATTATTCTCCAAAAATCACCACGTACATACCCTCACCGTGGCGAATGCAGACATTGTTGAAAGTAGGATCAAGTTGCGCTTCACGATGACCTTTAGTAGATGAATCAAAACACCACTCAATTAATGCAGTGCCAGTTTCTGCTACAAAAGAATCACCAGTTGTCATGTTACGACAAAATTGATGTGCCAAATTTTCCCCAATTCGACCTCCTGGGTACTGTTGTATTGGCTCGGGCAAGTGTTCTAAATCTGCAAAATCTGCACGAAATCCTTGGTGATCATCAAGCCCTCCATAAGCAATCAAGTCTTGGACTCTTTTTTCCGCGTATTCACAAAGCAGATGATTTTCTATCAACTGGTGAACGTTATGATCAGCCCGGTACTGATTTAAAGCAGTAAATACCTCTTGATCGCTTATTGAGGGAAAAGTGGGAGGCTGCAACTCTTGATCAAAAGAATTGAGATCATCATTGATGGCTGTGGAAGGCTGAGCCGCTTGCGTTGCAAGCGGCTCAGCCAACAAAATCACGATCAAACCCACTTTTTGATTATCCTGGTCAATCAACTTGACACTCACCCCAATCTGACTAACTTCTTGAGCAGTCACTACTTCAAATAACTCATTATCAATCCAATATTGTTCCAGCTCATTGATGGTTGTTGGTCCCGTCACCGTTTGTTGTAACACCGATTTATAATCATATCCACCTGTTTCTAAAGCATTTCCCAACATCTGATCAAGATCAATATCAGATTGAAAATTTCTAGCTGTCAACTTTAATTCATCTGCCAGTTGTTCAGTTAAAATTTTTGCCACCGCACTTAACTTAATTGAAGCAGACACAGACGCAATTCCTGCTTCAAATCTAGTTTGATTGACTAAAGAAATTATCTCTCCATTATTGATTTCAAGCTCGGTTTGATCGGGAAAGGGCGGCAATAACGTTAGTTCAGCAACAGGCTTAGTTTCAATTTTTAGTATGGCCGCTAACCGATCAAGTGGATCAACTAAATATGTTGGTAATTTGCCAGTGCCAATGACTGTCATTAAAAAATATGCGCCCAGAATGATATTGAGACCTATAAAAAAACCCAAAATTGTCAATCTCATTAAATCAGGTTTGCTCAACATGCCAGTAGCATAACAGACCAAGTGAATATCTTCATCTCAGACTAGAGATCTATTTCTGGAGTTTCACCAAATTCTATGCTTTCAAGATCTTCTAAAGCTTGATTTGTCGCTTCTAGAGCAGTGTTAGCGGCCACCCCATCATCAGCTGACTCCACAATTTTATCGATGCTTTGTTGTTCAACTAATTCAGCTTGATTGGATTGATCTGGTTTCTGAGATAGCTGGTTGCATCCTACTAATGTAATTCCTGACATCACTAAAACAATTAAAAACATGAATTTTTTCATTTTTCTCCATTTCATTGGCATCATTTTTACATCTCAACAGCAGGCTGATTTTGACTAATCTGCAGTTTGATTGCATCCAATTCCGGGCGAATGATGTTTTTAATATAATCCTTGATTGCTGTGGCCTCATTTTTAATTTGTACAAACTCTGTCCTCATATTTTGCATTTTCAACCTATATTCTGCTTCTTGTCCATGGCAAGCTGCGTTTGTAACATCTTCGAGAGAACCAAGATGGGTTTGCACTCTTTCTTCAAAGCTGTTCGCATCTGTATTAAGTTTAGCCATCATTGCTTGCAAGTCTGTGGTATCAATTTCAGTTGCTGCCAACCTGTCAGTTAGGGCTTGAAGAACGCGTGCAACTTGCCTTAACCGCTGCAAATATGAGTCGCTAATCTGTTGATACTGATTAGTGTGGGCTTGCAAGCGGTTTTGCACCGTCGCACAAAGCTGCGCTTGCCTTTCTTCCCGCTCCACCTGGATAGCTTCTGATCTTGCTTGGACCTTCAAGTCAGTTGCAGCTTGCTGCTCTTCAAAATCTTGCTGACGTTGCTGACGTAATGCTTTAGCTTCATCAGAATTTATGACAAGCGACTCTCCATCTGTACTGACTTGAGTTGAGTTGAAGACTTTTGATTCACCATTGGCATTCACTTCAACTCTGACTGAACTTTCGGCATAGCTATTTGCCGCTTTCGCTGCATGAGCTGTGGCAGGCAGTAGTAAAGTAAAGATTGTTATCAAGCAGATAATTTTTTTGGTCATATCACATCATCCCGTACAGTAATATTTGATCAAAGTATATACTCTCTTTCCCGCCGTCACAAGCTGAAGGGTACTAACAAAAAATTGTGTATTTTTGAGCGAAGGATCAATTTTTCGAGACAAAAAAATGATTGAGTTTAGGTTTCAAAAACTAAGAGAACTAAACCTAAATACATCAAACAACTGATTTAGCTAAAAAAATTTCCACCAGCTATTAACCACGATCTTTCACAAGCTAGTAGATTAACCACAACACGCTCAAAATAATGGGCACATGGATCATATAAGTCAGAAGCGCGTGCTTACCCATCCATTCTAATTTATTGATCACAACAGTGAGTTGAGGAGATGAAAATTTTTTTTCTCTGATCTCAAAATTGCGGAGGCCTGTTTGGTACCAATGCTCCGCGAGGTAGGTACCAATTACCACCAAAGCTATCCAGGGAAACAGTGGCCAATAATCAAGAGTTGAAAAATTTCTAGGCAACAAGCCGGTAAAAATCTTAGGGATGCTTTCAGCTCCCACTTGCCACTCCAAAATCACAGTCATCATACTCAATACCAATAAACTTAAACGCACCCACTGATATCGTAGCATCGCCGGCATAGCAAATAGACTGACACCTATCATGTGTAAAATCCCAAATAAGATAAAGTAATCAGGGAATATTTTGAACGTGAAAAATGAAATCAGAATTCCATAACCAAAAAGAATTAATCCTCGCTGAAAGAAATGTCGCTCAATTTGTTTCCACCTCTGCCCCTTGCGTAACCGCTGATGGTAGGAAATATAACCACTTATGCCAACTAGCACCAAAAATGAGGTAGAGGCAGTTCGGGCAATAAAAGTAGAGATCAGTGGCAAATCATTTACATTCATTTCCGACACCAGCGCCCACATCAACCAAGAGTGAAAAATGATCATCAATGTGACCGCCAGTCCACGCCAGACGTCTAATTCCCAAAATCTTTGAGTTTGTTTTGTGCCATTCATATTATCAAATAAAAACTAATCTTATTAATTGTACCGTAAATTTACCCACTGATGTTGATAAGCATTTTTTTTCCCAGCATCACCCAATTTTGTTTGCGTATCTTTTCTCATCAGATAGCAGTCACTCAAACGCTTTTTTATGAAAAGAAATGTAAGCTTCATGTCAAACCACGGGTTTACACTTGAAAAGTGCAACATCCGCCACAACTTTTTTCAGTTCACGCTGTCTTCAAACATATTCAGGATCTTGCCACCATTCAATCAGCACCATATGAACAGGCAATCGTGCTCCTCCTTGATCATAATCAATATTTACTCCACAAACTTTATTTTTCTGATCAACAACGTGACCGGTTAGTTTTATCTTCCCAATTAATTTTTAAAGCCGCCCTACAATGTTCTGCCACAAACTTTATACTTGTTCACAATCATCCCTCAGGCAAAGTTTCTCCCAGTAGAGAAGATCATTACACTACAGAAAAATTATGTTTGGTGGGTAGACATCTAGAAATCAATTTAATTGATCACATCATCGTCGTCCCCAATGATTATTTTTCATTTTGTGAAGAGGGCATTTTAAGTGGCTATTTGCAACACTAGCAGAATATCAATCTATTCATCCAATCGGAAAGTTGATGATTAGTTTGGAAATTTTAGATTAGCCCGGTGCCAATCGTCTAAAAATTTTTGTAAACCTAGATCGGTTAAATGATGTTTGGATAACTTTTCTAAAATGTGTAGCGGTGCGGTAACCGCATCTACCCCGATGCCAACTGCGCTCTCAAAGTGGGCAAGGTGTCTCATGCTCGCCGCAATAATTTTTGTTTGAAAATGATAGTCGTCATATGCAGTGCGCAAGTGAGACAACAACTCTTCTCCCTGTTGAGGGGCTTGGTCTTCTAACCTGCCCACAAATGGCGAGCAATAAGTTGCGCCTGCTTTTGCTGCCAACAGTCCTTGAGAAAGACTGAAGATTAAAGTAACGTTAGTTTTAATTTTTTCTTGACTCAAAACCCGCGTGGCAGCTAATCCTTCCGTGGTACAAGGCAGCTTCACTACCACCTGCTTACCTAATTGACTTAGGAACCTTGCTTGCGCCAACATACCATTCTTATCAGTTGCGATCACTTCTGCACTCACCGGCCCCTTGGTAGCAGATATAATTTCCCGCAATAATTCATCATAATTTTTACCAGCTGCCGCCACTAAAGTTGGATTAGTAGTTACACCATCTATCCAACCCCATGCTTCAGCCAACCTAATTTCATCCAAGCTCGCAGAATCAAGAAATATTTGCATCTCCACCCAGTATAGGGCGAATTATTAGCGCCAGCAATAGTCTGCTGTACCATTCAGCAGATTGATAGATCATTAATTTGCTTCGCTTTTATATAAACCTAGCGCCTGAAATTTCACCATCTAGACACGATTACTTCTTGAGTTTCACTTCTGTAATTGGATAGGGAATCTCAATCTTCTCTTTTTTAAACCGTTTGTGAAGGGCTTTATACAATTCATGTGATAATAAAAATTGGTCAGAGTATTCTTTTGCTTTCACAATCAGTTGCACTTCAATACCATAGTCTGCAAAATTTTTAAATCTTACAATGGGCTCATAATCTTGAACTGCAACTTCTGACTGTTTCACAACCTTGGTTGCTTCATCAATTATGATCCGTTCCACTTTATCGAGGTTGCTTTGATAGGAAATAGAAAACATGCAGCGCACCGATGTAGTTCTTACTGGTCGATCATAATTAGTGACCACTGATTTGACCAAGTAAGAATTAGGAATAATTTGCTGATTATTTCCAAATGAATCAAGCGTAGTAGTTCGCCATGAAATATCAATCACTCGACCTTTATATTGTTCACTAATTTCAATAAAATCACCAGGCTTAACTGTATTACTCAACAACAACTGTAAACCTGCAAAGATATCTTCTAAAACTGGACGTACTGCCAACGCAACTGCCAAACCTCCTACACCCAATGCAGTAATAATGGGAGTAATGGCCACTCCCACAGTTTGCAAGGCTACCAAGATTCCCACTGTAAATACAAGAATTTGAGTGGTAACAATAATTGTGGAAGATGTTTTCGTCCCTCCTCGAGCTTTCATCATCCAATCAGCAATCAAACCCGCAGCCATGCGCGCCATCCCCCAAGTCAGCAAGAGCACCCAAATCATCGTGACTAACTTACCAAAGACTGCACTCACGTGAGCTGAAAATTCTATGTATTCTGCAGCAAGATATATGCCGGTGGCTAAACCAATCCAAGGCAAAATTCCCTGCCAGGCAGAGGTGATAATTGTCTGGATGTGCCAGGTTTTTAACTGACCCAATTGTGAGAAATAACCCAAAACAAATCTTTCAAAAGTGTAACCCAAAATATATCCAGCAATCGCCCCGAAGGCCAGAATCAAGAAATTATTGATAGTTAAAAAATCACTCATTTCAACTTCTTGTATAAATTCGTCACTAACCTATTCTATCAGAGGAATTCAAGTTCAAGGAATTTGCATATTTTCTGGTCTGCCTCATGAAAAATAATTCACCTACGTCATCTTTCCATCCTCTATCAATTCAATTTTCTTACCTTTAGATAAGTGTTTAATTGCAGCTTCTCTTTTTAGAGCAGCAGACTGATCTGTCACACGCTCACAATAAACAAGCTTTACGGGCCGGCGCGAACGAGTGTATTTAGCTCCTTCACCTTGATTGTGCTTCGCAATTCTTGCAAGTAAATCATTTGTTGAACCTGTGTATAGGCTGTTATCAACACATCTAACAATATAAACGCACCATTCCCGCAAGTGATTCATGGTTCAATTCAACTGTTCGTTGATTTCCTCATCTATTTCTAACAAAGACAAATCGCACTGCTCTTGATCACATGATTTTAGGTAAGCAAGCGTTTGTAATCTGTCGGGATTTATGGGTAGTCTAGCGAGTTCCAAAATCACTTGGTTGAGATCTGTTTGCCAAGCAAACCACTGCCACTGCCCATGCCAGTTAATACTTTTCCAAAGCGCAGTCGCCTCAACTGATGGCTTACCTTTTTCAATTACTAAAATTCGATCAGAATTTGAAGAAAATATTTGGGCAACATTTTGCACACTCAATTCTTCCAATTTGGGAAAACGGGCAAATCTATATTTATCATATGCTCTCACTGCCATAAATCCATCCTTGCCCCAAACTGCAGTTTCTTGAAAATTAGCAGGATCAAACGGCACATAAAAGGCAAAATAAGTGTAACCAAGATCAAGCTCTGGAGTGATGTAGATCAATTGATAATCGTCATATGAGTGCTGCACCTCAGTGATCAATTCATGTAAACCAGGATTCCACGCATTAGACATTAATGAATTAAATTGAAAGAAGTATAAAGTAACAAAGTAAACAAAGAAACCTAAGTAAATTATTGCTGTAGCTGGAAAAATCAAGCGTGTTAAGTTTCTAGACTTATTCATATGAAGCAACCAGTAATCAACACCAATCGCAGCCAATAACAGAACTGCCAAGTGAAAATCCAACAACCGATTGGTAATCGGGGCATCTATTGTCATGGCACTGACCAAAGGCTCCACAAGTAAATAAAACAAAGCTAATTGACTACGCTGATGCCGATAATTTCTGAGCACGATATATAATCCCAAACCAAAAAATATGATTAGTGCTGGGTTAAGATTCCCTAAACCAATGGACTGTAAATTGTGC
>DBQS01000010.1 GCA_002305355.1 Patescibacteria group bacterium UBA1388 | reverse complement strand
CCTCTTTCCTGCTCAATGGGATTGCTGTCTAGTAACCGTTCTTTAAACTGTCGCTGATTAACTGATTGAGTTAAAGATAAAATCCTATCCGTCAAAGTTGTTTTGCCGTGATCTATATGGGCGATGATACAAAAATTTCTGATCTTATCTTGCGCTGACATAGCAATGAAATTATATCAACCTAGCTGCTACCACCTTTCGATGATATTTAATGTATGTAATTATCTTGACAATACACTACCTAATTTCGAAAAAGCTCTTCTTAGCATTATAATTTCGAGCTTGCTTAAGCTCCGACTGAAATCAACTTCCCAACCCAAATCTATCCTTAACTTTAGCCGGAAACTTGAAGATTGAGATAAAACCATTATTTTGAAGCAAGACGGGCAATTTGGCTTTTCAACCGAGCGGCTTTATTACGATGAATCAATTTCTTTTTTAATGCCCTATCAATGCGGCGATATGCTTCGGAAATGCTGGCGGCAGTTTTTTCTAAATGAACCTGCTGAAAAGCCGAACGCATTCTTGACCGTCGGCGTTGATTCACAACGAATTTTCTTTGACTGCTCCGCAAAGCTTTTTTGGCGTTTTGTAAAATAGGCATAATTTTATTCCAATATACTGCTCTTTTTTATGATTAAAGTAAGAGGTTGGATTATAGCCAACAATCGCTTGTTTTTCAAATACAATTTATGTTGATTCAATTTGAACAAGGACTGCGTATAATATGATCATGATCGCTAAGCTTCCCCTCAAAAAAATTTTTTCTGGAAACATGCGCTGGCTAGATAAACAACAGGGCACAATTCTGTCTGCAGCAAGCATTATTTCAGCTGCAACCATTATTTCTGCCATATCTGGTTTACTCATTAAAAGAATTTTATTGGGCAGATTTTCCGATACAGTCGTTGATATCCAATCACTTGAGGCATTTTGGATTGCTTTTCAAGTTCCAGACATGATGTTTCAATTATTGATTCTGGGGGCATTATCAGCAGCTTTTATTCCCATTTTCACCTCTTTGCGCAACAAGGACGAGCAATTGGCTTTCAAAATGAGCTCAGTCTTAATGAACTTGTTACTCGCTATTTTTACCGGTATAAGCATCATTGTATTCATTTTTGCCAAAGAAATTACTATTTTGAGAACTGGAGCAGAGTTTACCCAAGACCAGATTATTCTGGTGACCAACCTCACCCGCTTGATGTTGTTTTCCCAATTTTTCTTTGCAATTTCAAATTTTTTAACCGGTATTCTTCAATCTTATCATCGGTTTGTGATGCCAGCTTTGGCAGCAATTTTTTATAATTTTGGCATTCTCATTGGTGTCTACCTGTTCGCTGATAGTTTTGGTATCTATGGGGCTGGTTTGGGAGTAATCATTGGAGCATTTTTGCACATGGCTATTCAAATGCCGCTTGTTTACAAACTTGGCTTTCGTTATTCACTAAGTTTCAATCTTGCCTTCAAAGGCATCTCTGAGTTTTTTAAACTTGCACCTCCTAGAGTATTAGCTATCGGTGCCAGTGAATTGAAGAAAATCCTGCTCGCTTTCTTTACAACATCTTTGGGGAATCTGAGTTTCTTGGTAATTTACTTAGCCATTAATTTGATGACTATTCCAATTCGGTTTTTCGGCACGCCAATTAGTCAGGCAGCATTACCATTTTTATCTGAAGAATCAGAAAACAACAAGGCGCATTTTCGTTCGCTGTTAGTGCAATCACTAAACCAGATTTCTTTCTTGGCTTTACCTGCTTCAGTATTATTGCTTATCTTAAGAATTCCGGCTGTTCGTTTGGTATATGGCGTGACAAATTTTCCATGGAGCGCAACGTTATTAACTGGCAAATTAGTGGCAATCGTAGCTTTATCAATAGCAGCCCAAGCATTGGTGCAAATGTTTCTAAGAGCTTACTACGCCATGAAGGATACCAAAACACCTTTTTATGTCACAGCAATTGATTTTGTGTTATATGCCCTACTCAGTGCTTATTTTGTGTTCTATACCTCTCTTGGGGTAATTGGGATTGCGATCGCGATCACGATTACTGCCTACGTGGAGTGTTTGATCTTTTTGGGATTACTCAATAAAAAAATTCCAGGCATATTGGGTGTATCCTTATGGTTGCCTCAGTTAAAAATTGGAATAGCGAGCTTTTTAATGGCGGTCTTTTTATATCTCCCTTTCAAAATTTTTGATGAGTTAGTATTTGATACTACCAAAACAATCGAGTTGATCGGTTTGACAATTTCTACATCAACAATCGGGATGATAGTTTACCTTTATTTCGCAGCTTTACTAGACATTAAAGAACTTATTTTGTTTAAAAAAATATTCAGTTCATTCAGCCAGTCAATCAAAAACTTAGCCAAGACACCAGAAGTAATTGTAGAATCTTCTGGAGAAGACAGTGGAATTTAATAGAGGTTTACTGATATGATGAGTTGATAGTTGGGAATGCGGAAAAAATTCTGTACAATGCAGATAAAATCCGTTTTGATTTTATGTCAAAAAAGCCTGCCGCGATTAATATTAATCTTGTTCCAAAAGATCCATTTTTCCAAACAACACTGGGTAGAACCTTGCAGTGGGCTCTATCAGCCGGACGTTATATCGTCATTTTCACGGAATTAGTGGTGATTATTAGTTTTGCAGCTCGCTTTACACTAGACAGACAAAATAGTGATCTCGCTACCGAAATTGAAGAAAAAAGGGTGACTATTGCATCATATGGTGAATTAGAAAACAACTTCAGACTAGCTCAAACGAAAATTGAGAAAGTATCTGCTTTGGAAAAAGATTCGAATATTTTGGAAGTTTTTGAAAATTTGACCCAAGTTACCCCGCGAGATGTGACTTTATCACAACTTAGCATCCAACCCTCAAGCGTTACCATTACCGGCAAAACTTTATCCCAGTCATCTTTTAATTTGCTTGTTACCAATTTGCAAATCTCGCCATTATTTAATAATATCACTGTCTCAAAAGTTGAGTCAGCCGATAGAAACGCACCTGGTTTTAACTTCTCAATTTCTGCCAAAACAAAAGAAACTCAACCAACAACTATTAATAAAAAAGTGACTGAAGAAAAAGTTGACATTTTAGATAGAACAGGTGATCTTTAGGACTTTGCCATGGACAAAAACAAGCAAAAACATCTATCTGCTTCTTTAAAAGATTTTTACAGCAAACCTGTCGCCGTTGTATCAATGGAGCTAATTTTGTCAATCATACTAGTAATCGTTTTAGGAGTGTTTGCAATTCAACCAACCCTGGTTACCATGTCAGAATTAATCAAAGAAATAGATGATAAAAAAGACCTCAATGGGAAACTGGCTACCAAAATTTCCCAATTGCAATCTGCTCAAAATGAATATTATCGCGTAGAAAACAGCTTGTACTTGATTGATGAAGCAATTCCTTCACAACCAGAATTAATTAAAGTCTTAAAGATCGTTGAATTGCTCGCAACTGAGAACAACGTACTTATCAACAGTGTTGGTGTCCCCAACATTCCAGACGAAAAAATCAGCCAGTTATCATTTGCTGAAATCAGTCAGCAGCCACTTGCAGTATCCGTTTCTGTAGCAGGAGATTACGTTGATATTCGCGCTTATATTGAGGCATTAAGAAAATCACGCCGTATCTTTGAAGTAGCAACGGTGACTTTTAATGTTTCAGAAAATAGGGGCGATCAAACGCTTCAAGCCAGCATCAGTTTAAATGCACCATATTTTGGATCAAATTTATGACCATAAAAAGCCAACCTGTCACCGCAAGTATTGGAGATAAAAGAAATGTTGGAGGTGAAATTACCAAGCTGAGACGCAACCAACACGTGCTTACTATTTTAGTTTTGTTACTAGTTGTTGTGATTTTTTGGATAATTATGTCTGTTTTTTCTTCACAAAGATCTTCAAAGATATCACCTGAAGTAAAAAAAATGGCGCAATCGCTGAGTCCTGTCATAGATGATTCAGTTTTTGAAAAATTAGAAGAAAAGAGAGTTTTTTCTGCAGAAGAGTTGGCAGATTTCCCAATCATGATTCAAGTCGATCTGGGTAAGGGTGAAAAGAAAATCGTCCCTATCGGTACAAACTTGGCCACACCAACTCCCAAACCTACTGCCACTCCTACTCCAGTTCCTTCATTATTAGACGATCAGGAAGAGGATCTTCAGTAACAACCAAACCCCAAATGACATGATTTGATATCAAATGGTTTTTTTTAATTGTTTTGCTACGCCTTTTTTTCGCATTGCAGGACAAGCAGATATTCTCTACAGTATTACTAGGTTCCCTCTAGAGTGAATGGGATTGGTTTTTTCCTATGGCAAATAACAACCCTCAATCAACAGGCATCTGGAAGAAACGAATTCCCACTTTAGTTGGGTTGTTGTTGTTAGTTGGTGCATTGGTCGCGGGCACCGTGTTTTTCCAGGACGGCTTAGGTGTATTTGCTCCCAGAGCTACTCCAGAAACTACCCCGAAAAAAGTTCGTGTTACCAATGTTTCTGATACTTCATTTACTGTCTCTTTTCTCACTGATGAAAGCACGAGCGCTTTTGTAAAGCACGGAACAGATCCCAAAAAACTCGAAAAAACACAAGCCGATGATCGGGATCAATTGTCCGGCACGATCAAGGATTATAAAACTCATCATCTAACGGTGGCTGGACTACAACCAAACTCTGTCTATTATTATGTGATTGGTACCGGCAACGGCGCGACTTTTGATAACGAAGGTAATCCTTTTACCGTGACTACTGCTAGGCGGGTTGGGACTCCCGCTGCCGCCAAGACTATTTATGGTTCTGTTACCACTGAATCAGGAGCGCCCGCCAGTGGAGCAATTGTCTATGTCGCCATTGAAGGGACAGGAGAAATTTCTTCCCTGGTGACATCTTCTGGCAGTTGGGCGGTTCCTCTTTCAAATGCCCGCACCGCAGATAAAGCAGGATATGCTGAAATCACCGATACAACTCTCATGCAAATTTTCGTACAGGGACCGGAAACTTCCAGAACTGCTCAGGGTGCGGTGCTGGTAAAAGATGCACAGCCAGTCCCAACGATTGCTTATGGGCAAACAAATATTACTCCAGTTGAAGACGAACAGTTGGCACTCAGCGAGAACGAAGCAGATGCCAAGGAAACTGACGAAAGTGACGATGCAACTAACCTCACGGCATCAAGCGAAGCAAACCTAGATCGCCAACCAATGGATGTAGATAATGCCCCACCTGCTAGTAATGAAGCACAACAAGCGTTATCCCAGACTGATGATCTAGACTCAACTCCATCTGCTCAATTAACGGCAGCGGAAAGAACATTGTTTATTGAAGAGGACGCTTCCGCAAGTGGATCAACCGAAATACCCTCCATTAATACTACTCAACCTATTGTGAGTGGTACAGCAGCTCCAGGAGTAATTGTGACAATTGAGATTCACTCTGATACCAATATTTCTCAACAGTTAGTTGCCAATCCCGATGGCTCTTTTTCACTTGATGTTGCTCAACTGAGTCAACAACTTGAACCCGGAGAACACACTGTGACTTATAGTTATATTGATCCCAACACGGGCGAAAAAGTCACCAAAACTCAAACCTTCATTGTTGAGGATGATGCACAGAGTAGCTCAACTCAATTAGCACAGGCTAATCCTACAACGTCAGCCACTCCTGTACCAACGGCAACTCCCCTTCCTACCGCCACACCTCAACCTTATAGCTCCGAGAACCCTTTTCCTATTGGAGACGCAACTCGATCAGCAACCGCAACCACAGACTCAACTACTGGCGGTATTGGCGCAACGGGGTCTGGAATTACTGCTGATGGTAGTTCCACCTCAACCACAATTAGTACAACTAGTAGCACTCGGGTTAGTAATCCCGCTACTGCAGGTGGCGTTCCTGTATCTGGTTCGGTCGGGACAACTTTGACTTTAATTTTTGGTGGATTATTCTTCATTACTTCTGGGGCATGGAGCTTTTGGGCTTCAAAACAATTCAACGATTAAAACCATTTTTTCTAATCAAAAATAGATTGATTATCATCATTCAGGTATTCCCCCAACGAAGTTGGCGATCATTATTTAAGCATTAAGCAAAAAAATTTCTCACTCAAGAGAGAAAGATATCGAAAAAAATTTCCACCAAAAAAGCGCTTAATTCTGGCCTCGACCTATCGTCCCGAATCGGTTGCCCGATCAGTATTGTCAGCGCTGGGGCGTTTCAAGACTCTGTTCGGGAAGGGAAGAGTTGGGTCCACCCCGCTCCAGAGACCAGAATTAAGCGCTTTTACGCAATTATTTTTATAAAAAACTTATTTTGCAAAGCTTTTTGCCAAAAATAATCATTATGTTAAGTTTCAAGCTTGGGATCGACATGCAATCGATCAAACCAAACTTCACTCCCTAAAAAGCGAAGAAAAGAATTTTGTCATGACTTACGTTACACGAAGAATGACCATGCAAAAATGAAATTATTTAATTAATAACTCAATTAAGTATGTTCAATTGACACTTAGTACAGCTTGGCTTAATCTGTTGCCAGACTTACACCGGCTGCCTATCAACGTGGTACTCTCCCACGGGTCTCATGGAGATGATTAATCTTGAGGGGGGCTTCCTGCTTAGATGCTTTCAGCGGTTATCCCTTAGAAATATAGCTACCCTGCGCTGCACTTGACAGCCACAACAGGCACACCAGGGATTTCCTCACCCAGGTCCTCTCGTACTATGGGCAAATTCTCTCAATCATCTAACGCTGATGGCGGATAGAGGCCGACCTGTCTCACGACGGTCTGAACCCAGCTCGCGTACCGCTTTAACTGGCGAACAGCCGGACCCTTGGGACCTTGTACAGCCCCAGGATGCGATGAGCCGACATCGAG
>DBQS01000009.1:38706-40008 GCA_002305355.1 Patescibacteria group bacterium UBA1388 | reverse complement strand
AAAAATGAAGTGATTTTTGTGAGGACGTATTTGCTTATACTTAACACCATGAGTTCATTCTACCCCACTCGCTCCCCTCATGAAAAGACCCCAGTCTAGTAATTACTTTGAGTTTGCAGAAATCAGGAGCATGGGAGATCCCAACATCTTTAAACACTAACAAACTCACTATTTTCAAAGTAATCGGCATGTCTGACTCAAGAGGGTGTTGAGATAGGCTTGTTATTCATATTTGAACTAATAGTTAGTTTAAACCTAACTTATGGTTCATATTGAATGTGACACTACCGTTTCCCGCATGAACTCTCCCACCATTCCTGCTAGACTACTTAACTAGATGACAAAACTGACCTTCTTGCGGATCGGTGTGTTGTTGGTAGTGGCAACTACCATTGGTTGGTTGGTGCTCCGAAGTCTCCCTGAAGGAGCAGAACGATTGGTGGCAATTGATCCGGTTGAAGAATTACAGCGTGAGATTGATGATTTGGAAAAAATGAAAAAAATGTCTGAAGACGCCACTAAACCACTAGAGGCAGAAGTACAAAACTTGGAGCAACGCATCAAAAATGCCCAAGCCGGTATTGCAGCAGCCAAGAATAATGCTGCCGCCCTCGCTTTGGATATTGAAGAACGGGAAAAAGACCTGGCGGTTTATTACACGCTCTTTTCTGAGCGAGTTCGCCAGCAATACAAACAGTTGCGCACTGCTTCACCAATTATGATTTTGGTGAACACCGGCAACGCTAAGGTGGCTTCAAAAGGTCTGGCTTATCAATCTTCTATCAAGGAACAAAACCAACAACTCATTGCCGATGTGGGCGAGGACTTGGTCAAACTTGAAACAGATAAAAAAGCACTTGAGGAACGCCAGCTACTGCTTGCAAATTTGCAGATCCAACTAGATGGCCAGGCAGAGTTTTTTAAAAGAGAAATTGCCAAAGCTAAAGATTACCAGCAAGAACTGACAGGGAAAATTGCCGAGTTATCGGCTAGACAACAAGCCATTATTGACGCTAGGTCCGGTTCTTTTACCACCTCAGTGGGAGAAGTGCCACTAGCCGATGATTTTAATGCTTCCATTGGCTACAAAGCCCAAGCGCCCAGCAATACGTTTGCGGTGTTTAGTTTTGGCGGATATACGCATCGCAATGGCATGAGTCAGTATGGTGCTAAAGCGCGGGCAGATGCTGGTCAATCGGCTGAAGAAATTTTAAAAGCTTATTATCCCGATGCCCAGCTCAAAAAAGATTTTTCTGCTATGGGCAGCATTACCGTGGATGGTTATGGCAGCATGTCGTTTGA
>DBQS01000009.1:38243-38653 GCA_002305355.1 Patescibacteria group bacterium UBA1388 | reverse complement strand
AAGGGTGGAGCTTGGCAAGAGGCGGTCAACGCCACCAAAGGTTGGGTGCTGGTGGATGGCGGTGGTAATCCGGTTTCTACCCAGTATGCTTCCACGCATGGGGGTTATGCCAATACCTCTGGGTGGGATACGACCGATAAGTCGGGTAGTGGTGATTGGTCTACTAAAGCTTGGGAAAACAAAGCAAGTAGCCCTTGGTTCTACAAATCATGGTACCGTAGTGGCTATTCTAGTAGTGGTGCTAGTTGCGGCCGGTCGCATCCGTGGCTAAATCAAGAGGAAATGAGCGATATCTTAAATGCTTGGATTGTGCGTAAAGACCCCAAAGGAGCAGACGCCGGCCGCATTCAACCGGTGACGATTAATGAATGCAATGTTGGGGGCAGTGGCGGCAACCCATATTCAATGAG
>DBQS01000009.1:0-38164 GCA_002305355.1 Patescibacteria group bacterium UBA1388 | reverse complement strand
GCGAATTTAAGGAAATATATAATTTGCGGGCTCCAGGCTATTTGCGAATTCCTCAATCATCTTTTGCATTTTTTAATATTGAGCATAAGAAGTAAACATGAGTGACAATTCATCACTTCCCGCAAGCTTGGTGAGTTACAATGTCAACTACTATATATAATAGTAGTAGTATAGAAGTTTTCGAAAATTGATACATCAAGATTAGTTTTAATCGATTGGGGGCACTGGTATGAAGTGTGTTCGGTGCACCAAATTTAGACAGCGTTATGTTTCTTAAAACAATTGCTCTTCAGAATTTTAGATTACACCAGTCTTGTGCATTGAGTTTCGAAAAACCTATTACCGTAATTGTAGGTGAAAACGCCAGCGGTAAGACTTCAATTGCAGAAGCGATCCACGTTTTGGCTACTGGCAAAAGTTTTCGAGCCTCTAAAACGCTCCAAATGGTCGCTTTTGGGAGTGAGCTGGCTAGGATTAAGGGCAAAATTATGAGTGGGGTGGAAAATGACCGCCTGATTGAAGACAATCTGGAGAATGGCAATTTGTACAAGCGGTCGGATGAGAAGCCGGATCAGAATAGCGAAGAGCAAGAACTAGTTGAATTAGAAGTGATTCTCACTAATGGCATGGTCAACGGTCGAAAAACTAGCTATCGATTATTTAGTGTCAACGAGGTAAAAAGGCAACAGCGCAAAGCAGTCGGCATTTTAAAGTCGGTGGTGTTTAGGCCAGAGGATATGCGATTAGTAGAAGGGTCGCCACCACGACGACGGTCATACTTAGACACACCGTTGCAGTTGCTTTATCCCGCTTATGATCAAGCACTCCGTGCCTATGAGCGCCACCTTAAAGCTCGCAACAAGCTGCTTTTACAAGTGAGAGAAGGAGAGCAACCACACTCAGTGTTAAAGTACTGGACTCAAAGCATTCTTCGTCACGGCCAGATTGTTCAAAAATATCGGCGTGAACTGATTGGTTCAGCTGCGGGGTTTGAGTTTGCGCTCCATTTTCATCTGGAGTACTTGCCATCGGTCATTTCAGAGGATCGGTTAGCTCAGTATACCGAGCGGGAAATTTTAGCCGGACACACTCTTATCGGGCCGCACAAAGATGATTTGCGCATTAATTTTTACCCAAAGCCTGGATTGGATGAAAAAGATCTGGCGCTTTACGGGTCTCGTGGTCAGCAACGGCTGGGTGTGTTGTGGCTAAAGTTGGTAGAGATGAAGTTTATAGAACAAGTGGCTGGTGAGCGACCACTCTTGCTACTTGATGACATTTTTTCAGAACTTGATGAGGAGAGCCGGCAAGTGGTACAAACTCAGCTTGATCGGGGACAGACGATTATTACTACCACTGATCAGGATTTGGCAGAGCAGTTGAAAGTACAGTTTGCTGGTCAGGTGCAAGTGGAGCAACTTTAGAAAAGTCGACTACGTGTGGCAAGACACTTCTTTTTATTGGATAATCTTTATTTAAGTATGATGATCGAAAAAAGAACATAAGTTTAAGATATGAACACCATTGATCAATACATTGCTCGTATCAAATTGCCCGATCCTTATTCTCACAAAGGTCAAAATGGCAAATTGCTTATCATTGGCGGCTCTGAACTTTTTCACGCAGCGAGCAGATGGAGTTTGGATATCGCCAGCAAATTTGTAGACATGGTTTTTTACAGTTCTGTTGCATCAAATAATGAATTGATTAAACAAGCTAAAAGCGAGTTTTGGAACGGAATTGTTATCGAAAGAAACCAGCTTTTAAACTATATTGAAGAAGCTGACGTAATTTTGATCGGTCCCGGGATGGAAAGATCAAATATCACATGGACTGGTCTTTCACCCGAAGCCCAAGACCAAAGATTTAGCGAATTATTATCTGATAGTGAGTGGCAACACAATACCGAAAGGATTGTCAATTATTTAGTGAAAACATATTCTCACAAAAAATGGGTGATTGATGCCGGGGCATTACAAATGGTGATTCCTAGATATTTAGGTGAAGATATGATTATTACTCCTCATCGGGGAGAGTTGGAGCGGATGATCAGTTTGATTAATCGAGATCAGCTCCCTCATTCTCCGGATAATACTGAGTCTCTAAATCAATCATCAACTGATGCTCAATCCAATGAGCCAACGCAGCCAAATTTGACGTCTGATTTTATTCGCCAGACTCAACTAGACCTGCAGCCTCAAGAACAATCAGAGTCACAGCTGCAGGATCAATCGTCAGTCCAGTCAGCACTGCAGATATTATTAGCCAAAGGTGTGACAATTTTACTTAAAGGTCATACCGACTATGTGTACTATCAGGATCAAGTGGTTGAGATCTCTGGCGGTAATGGAGGCATGACCAAGGGTGGAACGGGCGATGTGTTGGCGGGTTTAGTGGCGGCGCTCTACTGCACCAACTCAGCCGACGTGGCAGCAGTGGCTGGCAGTTTTACCAACAAGCAAGCCGGCGAAAATTTAGCAAGATCTGTGGGGTCTTTTTTCAATGCTAGTGATTTAGTGGAAGCGGTGCCAATCTCATTGTGGAGCAAGATTGAATCGGTTGTAAATCATGAATAAGCATTGATATATAAATTAAATTTTAGTTGTGGTCTCAATCTTAATCATCATGGAGTTAGTCAATTATTTGTCAATTACCAGGTTGATATGTAATTAAACACTTCCAAAATTTCCCTGCACAAAATGCAAGAAAAGTGGTAACATTGGCGATGATGTTTGAACCTAACTTTTCTATAACAAACAACCTCTTGACTTACATCGCTAGCATTGAGTCTGCTAAGGCGATTATTGATCATTCGCCCTTAGTACCCGCCTGGGAAGCAAAGTTTCGGGATGACGCCTTGAGCAGAACCGTTCATTATGGCACCAAAATAGAAGGCAATGATTTAACTGAAGAGCAGGCTCAGCAGGTGGTGCGCTTAGGTACAGTCATTGACACTAAAGAAGTTCAACAAAAAACCGGCATCATTGCCCGCGAGAGAGATGTGCAGGAAGTCATCAACTATCGTAATGTGGTGGCTTGGATTGACCGACAGAAAAATCCTCAATTCAAACAACTTATCAACGTCAATACATTAAAAACTTTGCATCGACTGACTGTTGATAAAGTGATTGATGAGAAATACATTGGTACTTATCGAGATAAACAAGTAATTGTCAAGAGTGCGGAGGGTGGAGGAGTAGTGTTTCGACCACCGGTATCTGTTGAAATTCCTTACCTAATTGATGAATTTTTCACTTGGCTGCAAAGTCGGGAAGCACAGCGAGTGCATCCGATCTTTTTAGCTGCCATCACTCACTACCAGCTCGTCTACATTCATCCATTTATTGAAGGCAATGGGCGGACGGCGCGCGCATTTGCCACTTTACAACTCTATACTCAGGACTACGATTTTAAACGTTTCTTTTCGATTGAAAAATATTTTGATAGTGACGTGCAAGCCTACTATCAAGCTTTATTATCGGTTCAGCAGTCTGATGGACATGACATGACTTATTGGTTGGAATATTTTTGTTACGGCCTCGCTTTGGAGATCGACAAAATTCAGCAGCAAGTACTTAAACTGTCGAAAGATCTCAAACTTAAGAAACAGCTCGGCCGCCAAGTTGCTTTGTCTGAGCGACAAATTATTTTATTAGAATTGTTTCAACAGCAAGAAATTGTTTCATCTGAAGATGCGCAGCAAGTTTTACCCCAAGTTTCTGTAGACACGATTCTCCGAGACATCAAAGATTTGATTGAAAAAGGGGTGATTGAAAAACAAGGAGTTACTAAAGGGGTAACTTATCGTTTACGCGAATAAGTAAGCAGTCAATATTTTTGATTCTTTTTAGCAGGTTTCATCAAGAATATCAGTCAACATTGAGCAATCAATATTGAAAGATTAATCACACCAATCATTTTGTTGAAAATTAGGATTCAATCTGGTTGCCAGTTTCCGGTAATTAGTTAAACAAGTAATTTTCTTGGGCAGATTAGTTACTGCTTGATGGGTAAATCAAAGTTTTTGTTGCTGCTTGATCAATTAATTAATGGCATCAGAGATTCTTAAAACATTTTCTTGAGTTCTGCCCCAAATCTATATCAACAGCCGTGATAAACTACCCTATATGTTGTTTCGAGACTTTGCTAATTACTTGTTAGAATTGGAAAACACTCCCAGCCGTAATCAAATGACGGTTTTATTGGCCGAACTTTTTCGTAAATTGGCAGATGAAAGAACGGAGCTGAGTCAGGTGGCGAGCGCTTGTTATCTGTTGGAGGGCAGATTGGTGCCGCAATATCAATCTTTGGAATTTCAACTGTCGGTAAAGATGGTGTTGAAGGCACTAGCAAGATTGGAATTGACGAGCAACGCTGATCAAACTGGCGGTAATTTGTTTGGTGAGATGGACTTTTCTAATCAAGAAAAATCTATTCTAGCCCGTTACAAAAAAATCGGCGACGTAGGTTTGCTCGCTGAAGAAATGCTTCCTCAAAAAGACAGTAATTTAGATATATTATCTGTTTACCAGCAGTTGGTGAAAATTGCTAAAGCAAGCGGCGCTGGTTCTCAAGATCAGAAGGTTACAGGCTTGGTCAGCTTATTAAGTGAACTCGACGGATTATCTGCAAGATATGTGACGCGGATCGTGGTGGGTAAAATGCGCCTTGGATTTTCTACCAAGACCATGCTTGATGCACTGTCTTGGTCGGCAGAAGGAGATAAATCTTTGAGTACCGATTTGGAATTGGCTTTTCAAAAGAAAGCCGACTTGGGTCAATTGGCAACTGATTTTTTATCTGCGACCAATAACCAGCAGCGACAAGTGGTTTTGCAGAACTATGAAGTTCAAATTGGTATTCCAGTGGTACCTCAACTTTGCCAGCGTTTAAACTCTGCTGAAGAAATCATCGCAAAAATGAAACGGGTTTTTGCTGAAGCGAAGTATGATGGTTTGCGGGTGCAGATTCATGTTTTGCCAGAGCAAAAAAATAACTCACAAGATGGTCAACAACGAGTTAGGGCATATACCAGAAATTTGGAAGACGTGACATACATGTTTCCAGAGTTGCAACTTGTGCCAAAGTTTTTAAATACTGACGCAGCTATTTTTGATTCTGAGGCGGTGGGATATGATCCCGCCACTAAGCACTTGTTGCCATTCCAAAATACCATCACGCGCAAACGCAAACATGCCGTGGAGCAAGCAGCAAAGACAGTACCATTGAAATTTTTTATTTTTGATGTCTTAGCAGTAGATGATCAACCTCTCATCGACGAAAATTTGCGAAAAAGAAAAGACGTGTTAGAGAAGATATTTAATAAAAATGAACAATTTATTATTACAAAGTATTTGGAAACAACAGACCCGAAGGAACTACAAATATTTCATGAAACACAATTGGGTTTAGGATTGGAAGGAGCGGTAATTAAACAAGTAGATGCACCCTATCAGTCCGGTCGTAGAAGTTGGTATTGGGTTAAAATTAAAGAAAAGCAAGGCCAGCGTGGCAAATTGCAGGATACTTTGGATTGTGTAGTGATGGGATATTTTGTTGGTCGGGGCAAGCGCACTAAATTTGGGATTGGCGCCTTTTTGGTCGGAGTGCTGACAGATGATAACGTTGTCAAAACGATCGCCAAAATTGGCACTGGTTTATCAGATGACCAATTCAAAGAATTGAAGAAAAGAGCGGATGCATTAATGGTGGCTGATAAACCACGTGTTTATGAAGTGGCAAAAGAATTGACGCCCGACGTGTGGACTAATCCTAGTTTGGTGGTAGAAATTGCGGCTGATGAATTAACAACTTCACCGCTCCACACCGCTGGCAAAGCATTGCGTTTTCCAAGACTGGTAAAATTTCGGGATGATAAAAATTGGCAGGATGCAACTACTATCGCAGAGCTCCAAAAATTTTAATTAATCAGCATTTACAAATTCATTGCCTGCGATTTTTACAAGAGCTTGACTAATCTTGATCTTCAGCAATGACTTTTCGAAAGATACGTTTGGCTCGTTCAAGATTGTGTTTGGAAGAGTTTTTGATATAACTTGCCACGTCCCCCAAAAATTTTTGGGTACGACCAGCTTGGTTTGACCCTGCTTGGTAATAAGACCCGCCCAGCATAGGATAAATGTCTTCGTCTTTGAAATCATCGCCTCGCAAGTATTTGAAATTGATAGCTGCCACAGATCGCAGGTATTTGAGATCACCTTCCTTTTCATTTCGCCGCATTGAATAAACATATCTCGGGTCAGAAAACATGCGAAATATATAGCCATGTTTACTTGCTTCAGAAATAAATAAACCGTCCTCGAAAACTTTAGTATCTTCATTAAACTTAATTTTATGAGTCAGATTTTTGCGAGCACCAATCATCGCTCCAAAAGCGACAGGTTTGCCGATCGCTTTGTATATTTCAAAGCCAGTGTTGATGACTTGTTCAATAATTTGATCAGCTTTCCTTTGTGAATGAATGTCTACCCAGGTAGAAAAAAGATCGGTATCGGGGTGTTTGGCAAGTTGATATTTTACACCTTCTAAAAAAAATGTCGGCAACCGATTGTCGGCGTCCATGAATAATATCCATTTACCTTTGGCGTGGTTAGCTCCTATGTTGCGTTGATAACTGACGTTGTGTTTTTTGGTAGTAACAGTACAAATTTTGAGATTTTTTTTAAACTTCTCAGCTTGGGCGAGAGTTTTATCATCAGATTGGCCATCAACATGGACCACTTCGAAATCTCGGAAGGTTTGTTTGCTTAAATCATTAAGCAACAAAGGAAGAGCGGCTTCTTCGTTGAGGGTGGGAATAACCACGCTGAAAAAACAATCATGTTGGGAGTCAAATTTCATAGAGCTGCTTATTCAAGAAACCACTGTTACAATACTTGCAATTGATTATTATACAGAGTGACCAGCTATTTATCACGCCGTAAGTAGTGCTTTCACAGAGTACCTTATGATGAGTAATAATCAAGAAAATTATAATGATAATCACTTAAATAAATATTGTTCATAATACATAAAAAAGATTTATATAAAGGTAGTAATATGTTAGCACTAGATACCCAAAAAAAGCTCGAATCGGGAGTGGGGGAGAAAAAATGAAATTTTTAGTTGGACTTGGAAATCCGGAAGAATCATTTGCGAGAACTAGACACAATGCGGGTTTTATTTTTTTAGATTGGTTGGCAAAAGACTTTGGGGCAAAATTTTCTTTTCAAAAAAAAATCAATAGTTTGATCGCGAAACCAAACTCACAATTAATCTTGTGTAAACCGCAAACTTATATGAATCGATCCGGCTTGGCAGTTCAAACAGCACTTAATTATTATGGTGACGGCTCCACTAAGCAACAATTATGCGATTTAGTAGTCATCCACGACGATCTAGATTTATCATTGGGTAAATATAAACTCCAGTTTGGGACTGGACCAAAAAAACACAACGGTTTGTTGTCAATATATGAGCAATTGGGCTCAGATCAATTTTGGCACTTACGAATTGGGATCGATCACCGTGGTGATTTGCGACGAAATATTCCCGGTGAAAACTATGTGTTGCAAGATTTCCCGCCATTGGAACAGGCAGTGATTATTAAAGCATTGCCAAGCATTTACCACTCTTTAGCTACAAAGCTAGAGTTGAGCTAAACTTTCCGTCTCTGCTCTGATACCATATTGGCATGTTTAATCTTGGCGTATTGATCTCGAAATTGCCGTTTATAAACGTTATGTCCAGTAGGGATGCGATGTTGCTTTATTTGCTCCGCGCAATTCGTGATCTTGTCAACAAATTTTCACTTTTTTTCTTACCGGTGTATTTGTTTACATTGGGAGCAGAGTCAATTTTTTACAATAGCTGGCATTTAACCCAACTCCAGGCAGGGATGTTGGTTATTGTTAGTTATCACCTTGTGAATAAAGGGGTGATGTTAGCAACTACCATCATGGGTGGAAAGTATACCCGTATTATTGGATTTACTAACTCTATGGTTGTTTCCAGTCTCATTCGGGCGGTAGCATTTATGGTTCTGTATTATTCATTTTCAAATCCCTGGTTGATTATTTTGGCTGCTGCTCTTGAGGGTTTGCAATCAAATTTTTTTTGGAATACATTTTTTACAGTTTTAACAAAACATACTCCTAAAAATAAGATGGGTGCCAACTTAGGACTACTTCAGTTTTTATTACAGTTGATTGCTGTTTTATCTCCTTTGCTGAGTGGCTTGATAATTGTGTCGTTTGGTTTTGATACGCTGTTTTTAACAGGTTTATTGCTTTCACTACTAAGCATTATTCTCATCCTCATGATGAACAGGCGGGAAGTTTATGATCGCGTTAGTTGGAAAGAATTCTGGCATTGGATGAGAGAGCGGTCGTATAAAAAACTCAGCATGGCTTTTTTTGGAAAATATATCAATGATTCAGTATTGTATATCTGGCCACTTTATGTATTTTTGATTTTAGGGTCTGTGGAAGAGGTGGGTTTTCTATATAGTTTATCCTTGTTTTTAGCAATGATTATGACCTTTTTTATTGGCATGTACCTTGATCGATCAAAAAGTAAAAAACCCTTTATGATTTCGGGAGGGGTGTTGTCCTTAATTTGGTTAGCTAGGACACAAGTGGCGATGATTTGGCAAATTGCGTTGGTTGATACCCTGGAAAGATTTTTTGCCAATTTTCATTGGATGTATTTTGACATGATTGCTTTTAGGAGAGGCAAAGGATCGCAGGCTTTTTCATACTTTGTGTATCGTGAGTTGGTGATGAGTGCAGGAGGGATTCTGTTTTGGTTGTTTTTGGGAACATATTTTTTATTTTTCTCAAATTGGATAGGTATATTTGTAGTTGGTAGCATTGGCGCCCTCTTGTCAACATTGGTGAGTGAAGAATATTTACCAGATGTCAGTTAAAAAACGCAAATCACAAAAAGCTAAAAAAAATTTGCATGCGGCTGATGTTCAGCAGCCAAGTCGTGTTGGGAGTGGCTTCGTGCCACTCGGTTCTTTGTTTGATGACTTTGTTATTGAAGATAAAGGTGGGTACATCACTCAAGAATTTCAGGACTTTGGTTATCGGCTGGCCGCAGAGCTTGACGATTTGCCCCATAAAAGTTTATACATCAAAATGGCCAAAGAAGTTCCTCGGGGAATTTTAGAAGAGGCTTTGTCATTTGTGACCGATGCCCCTAACGTTAAGAGCAAAGCCAGGCTTTTTATGTGGAAGTTAACGCAGTTGAAGCAGGCTCCTCAGAAAAAATAATATTTAACACTAATGACTTGTTGTTGAGATTTTCTTTAATTAATATTATTGTAGTTTTTTTTGTTGAAACAGACTTCAGTTTGTGAAAGAATCCCCCCCTCATATCAGCAATTGCTGACGAATAAGACACGATGGATAAGGCACATCAATGTATTCCACACAAAACTTGAATTAAATACACTAATTGATAGGTTACGATCCATCGCTCAATCAGACTCAATGCTGAACGAAATATGATACCTTGCTAAGGTTCTAGCACGTTGTCTTGGTCACAACGTGTGTTTAGGTTCAAACACATGAATATCCTACGATACTGAGTTGGGTATGATATTGAATGTTGCACGATACTGAATGTCGCACGATACTTTCCGGAATGGCTGGTAGTCGGTTATACTAATGATATGAATTGGCGCGTGCAGGTTTTTATTGGTTTGCTTCTGTTGGCTACGGTCATGATGGCATATCTTCGTTTCAATCGGGAAAATTTTAAGAGAAATATTCCAGCGGCCCAGATTGAAGTTTCCCCTATTCCTGAGACTAAAGCTGAAGATGCAACTGATGCTGGTAAGTTGCAGAGCTTCGCCCGTTTGTTAGCAGTTCCATACCAAGTTGATGAACCTGCTTCAAGTTCAGCAATGCTCGACTTTATTGCTCAGTTTAAGCCAGGCTTTGTTGTTTTGTATGGTGAAAAGATTTCGGCTGCCGCGGCCGCGGCAGCCATTGAAGAAATTCACAATCAGGTTGATGAATCTGAACAACCAGTAATCATGGTTGATCACGAGGGCGGAAGCGTACAGCGATTGAACGGAGAAGGTTTTACTATCTTGCCAAGTTGGAAAAGAATGTGTAATCAGACGGCAGAACTTCGCCAATCGTCACTCGCGTCTTCAGCCGCAGAGCTAGCTGCGGTTGGTATTGATGTGGTTTTAGCACCAGTAGTGGATGTTTCTCACTCCAATATAGTGCTCAGGGATAGAGTGTGTGATGGCGACCCAATTGCTGTTGCCACAGCTGCTAGTGATTTTATCGCGGCTTTTTCTGCACAAGGCATCGTGCCAGTCTTGAAGCATTATCCTGGGATTGGGGCGGTCAACATTGATTTGCATGATAAATTTACTTCCGTAAAAATTTCTGAAGATGACTCCGAGCCATTTAAAATTTTGCTTGATCAATATCCAGAAATTGGGGTAATGACGACTCATGTGGGAGTTCATAACCAGCTGCCTGAAGTGCCCTGTTCATTAAGTTACAGTTGCGTTAATCAAATATTTGAGTTGTATCCCCTGGTGATTACACTTGCTGATGCGGTTGATATGAAGTCAGCTACCTACAATGCGGAGAATACCGATATGCCTAAGGCTTTATCGACGACGACCAGAGATGCAATTTTGGCTGGCAATCAAGTCATCCTTTTTGGACCAGGCGTCTCAACTTCAGAGCTGGAAAAGGTTCTCAGCCATTTGCACATGGAGTATACTTCTTCTGAAGAGTTTAGGATGAAAGTCAGATCGGCGATTGAGAGGATTGATAAATTGGTGCGCGACCAAACTTTGGTTGAGACCAATTAATCAGGTTAATCGAGGTTTATAAATTTTGTTTAACATGAGTAGTATAGTTATCATCAGAAATTGTGGGATGAAAGATGGGTAAAGTTGGTATGAAACACCTTTTAGATCATAAGACCCTACTTATTCAATACTTAGTGCCGGTTGCGTATACCGTTATTTTTTATTTTTTGAAAGTTGAACCTTTTGATGGCAGTTTTTGGCAAGTGATCTTAATATTACTTGGTTTTTATTTAGGATTTGCTTTGTTATGGGGAGATGGCAAATTTTTATATGCCCTTTACAACCCAACACGGCCGGAACCAAAACGACTCATAACGCGTTCAATTTTGTTTCTAATCGCCTATTTAGCCCTATCAGTCTTTATTATTACTTCAAGTGGCAATATTTTGGGTGTAGGTATGATTTTGGGAATTGGATTACAGCTAGCTTTGGAGTTGGTAGAAAATAGAATTGATTACGATTTATTTCATACAAGATTTTTGTTCCAAATTAAGCGTCGTTTTTCCCCGGCAGAAATTATGTGGGTGGTTTGGGGTTTTACTGCTTGGGTGATTTTAGCAGCAGCTTATTTTTTAAGATAACCTTTTTTTGAAGTGTTGTGGTTGGAATGATTTACCAAGTAATAAGGGTATAAGCTGAAAATTTATCGATGACAGAAACCTTTCAGTTATTGGGCGTGACATTTCATTGGTATGGTTTGATTGTTGGTTTGGCAGTGGTGGTGAGTTGGCAGATTTTTGAACAGCAATTGGTTCGTCCTCAAATTAAAGTTAGTCAAGAATGTTTATCTAATTTAATGATGACAATGCTGGCAGGTGCATTGGTTGGTGCGCGCCTGTGGCATGTTGTGACCGACTGGGGTTTATACATAAGTCACCCCTGGAAAGTGTTTTTTTTGTGGGAGGGAGGATTAAGTATCATCGGTGCTGTCATTGGAATGATTGGTGCGGTTTGGATCGCATTGCGACAATCCCCGGCTTGTCAAAAACTATCATTCTTGGTAGTGACTGATGCTTTGGCTTTTGCTTTGCCGCTCGGTCAAGCGATTGGCAGGCTGGGCAATTGGGTAAATCAGGAATTATATGGTTTACCAACTAATTTACCGTGGAAAATATACATTGAGCCTTCTTCCAGAATTAGTGGCTATGAACAAATTGCCTATTACCACCCACTTTATTTATATGAAGTGATGCTGTGGTTCATATTGTTCATTATTTTATGGTTGTTACGTATGAAAACAAAAATATTTTCAGTTAGTAATTATCCTCTTGGAAGTGGTCTGGCTTCAGCAATTTATTTGACTTATTTTTGTTTGATTAGATTTGGTTTGGAATTTTTGAGATTGGAAAAGCCATTGTTAACTTGGAACGGGTTGAGCATCAACCAAATATTAATGATAGCTATTTTGCCGTTCACTGTGATGATGATTCATCGGTCTTGGCAGAAGCGGCAAGGAATGATAGTCTGAAATTATGACCAAACTTCTTTCCTTAGTAGGATTGTTGCTGTTGATGAGCAACTTATTTGGGGGTTGTAGCACAGGTCAGAGTTCCACTCGGTTTGACAAGTTGAGTGGCAAATGGCAAAGCAAAAAAACTGACTTGGATCGACAACTGATCCCGATCCAAATTGGTGAACATCAATTAAACGTCGAGGTTGTCTCCCTTCCTGAAGACATTACATTGGGCTTAGGTAATAGAAATGAAATTGGCAGTGATGGCATGTTGTTTGTTTTTCCAGAAAGGCGCCTAGTATCATTTTGGATGCATCAGATGCGGTTTCCGCTTGATATTGTGTGGATAGATGGCGATCGCGTAATTGGGTTGACCACCAATCTTCCTCCCCCAGAGCCATCACAACCAGTGGAAGAATTGCCCTCTTATCCTTCACCCGCGGCTGTGAATCAAGTTTTGGAGATTAATGCGGGCAGAGTTGAAGAGCTTGGTATTACAGTAGGTGATCTGGTAAAAATTGACAGGCCCATTTAGCTGATCTCCAGAAAATGTTATGATGGATGAGCCATGTCAGATCAGACTCTTACTCATCAGCAACTTATGGATCGTGTCCGCCAACAAACGGCGTTTGGTCAGCAGCAACCCCAACCCTCTGCTGGGCAAGTAGTAGCGGATCAAAATTTGGGTGATCAAACTCATGGTCAGCCTAACAACCAACCTTCGGACAGCCAGTCAAGTGAGCAACCAAGTGATCAACTCACATCAGATTTGAGCAACTCTGGTTCACAGTTAAGTTCAACCAATGGTTTGACCAATCTACAAAAAATTGAAGCGATGGAAACGGCGCTTGATCAGACTCGCGATCTTAATTCAGATCAAGTCCCTACACCTTCACAGGCAGGAGGAAATAGACAAAAGGAGCAGTTGGAAGGCACCGGATTGGCAACGCAAGAGTTAATAGGAGAAATGCGAGCGGTAGAATCTGAACCGAGTGTAGAAATTTCCCCCGAATTAGAAAGCTTTTTAAAGCAAGCCGAAAAACCAGACCAAAAACAAGTTGAACAACAATTGAAAGAGTTAGCTGAACAAACTGCACAAGAAACTGCTGCTTCACCCCAAGCGATGAAAGTATTACCTCTGACTAAAGAGCAATCAGAGCTTGGTCAAAAAAAATCTCCCAAATTCAGTATTCGTTGGCTAGTAGAATTTAGCGAAAAAATTTCAAAAATATTTGTTGGTCGAGCAGTTTATCGTCAAGAAAAAAATTAAAAGTTATAATATATTTATGAACAATGAGGCTCCGCAGCAGCTGCTTGACAGCATAATTGTATTGATGGTGACTATTTTTCTATTTATCGGGGCAGTGTTGCTGATTGGTTTTTTTGTGTACGGATTTATGCAATGGTGGAAACACCGCAATCGTGAAAGATATGCCCTTGATTTCATTACGCTTATGATCAGGGTGCCGCGTGATAATGAGATTAAAATTGATGCCGCTGAACAAATGTTTGCTGGCCTATATTCGCTCAAAAAAAGTGGGTTTTTAGCAGATTATTTTTCAGTTGAGGACTACTTTGCTTTTGAAATTGTTGCCCTTAAGGAAGAGATTGCTTTTTATGTAAGCTGCCCGCGAAACTTACGAGATTTGGTAGAAAAACAAATTCAGGGTGCATATCCTACTGCAGAATTAATTGAAAAAGATGACGTCAATATTTTTAGCGAGAAAGGAAAAGTTGCTTTTACCTCATTAGCACTCAAAAAATCAGATTATCTGCCTATTAAATCATACAAAGATTTGCCCACCGACGGATTGTCATTAATTACGTCCGCTCTTTCAAAAATGGATTTTGGAGAAGGGGCTATTATTCAGCTTTTAATTCAACCAACAGGAGATAGGTGGAGAAAAAAAGGTCAAGACTACGTTGCAAACAAGAAGAAAAAAGAAGCTGATCCTGAAAAAACAACATACTCCCACGATCCCAAAGAAATGGAGAGTATTACCACCAAAACTGAAAAGCCTGGTTTTAGGACTTCTTTAAGAATTGTGGTGTCTGCCCCCAATGAACAAATAGCTAATTCTCACTTGAGCAACATTAAGGCGGCGTATGCCCAATTTTCTTCGCCCTACAACAGATTTTCGACAGCTAAAATTTTGATTAAGCATTTATTCATGATTGACTTTATTTATCGATATATGCCTCTCTTTAATCGGGGAACAAGTATTCTCAATACGGAAGAATTGGCAACAATTTTCCATTTGCCTAATAAAACTGTGGAGACGCCTCATATTAAGTGGTTGAACGCCAAGCACGCTCCAGCTCCACAGAACATTCCTACGCAAGGTTTATTTTTAGGTACCTCAATTTATCGCGGCTATAGACGTGAGGTATTTATGGAGCTAGATGACCGGAGGCGCCACACCTACATTATTGGGAAAACTGGTACTGGTAAATCAGAATTTTTGAAAGAAATGATTTTGCAGGATATTGAAGCTGGGCATGGGGTGTGCGCAATTGATCCTCATGGTGAGTTTGTGGAAGATATTTTGAAACTTATGCCGCCAGAACGGGCAGAAGATGTAATTTATTTTAATCCGTCAGACTTAAATAGACCGATGGGTTTAAACATGATGGAAGCCGACACAGAGGAACAACGGCATTTTGTAGTGAGCTCGGTAATCGGTTTAATGTATAAGCTGTATGATCCTCACCGGACTGGCATCATTGGACCACGCTTTGAGCACGCTATCAGAAATGCAATGTTGACGATCATGTATCGAAAAGGTAGCACGTTTATTGAATTAGTGCGTGCCTTGACCGACGCGAAGTATGTTGATGAGTTACTGCCATATGTCAAGGATCCAGTGGTGAGACGATATTGGACCGATCAAATCGCCCAAACAAGTGATTTTCATAAGTCTGAAGTGTTGGATTACATCGTGTCTAAGTTTGGTCGTTTTGTGACAAATAAAACGATGCGTAACATCATTGGTCAACCAGTGAGTGCATTTAATTTTCGCAAAGCAATGGATGAAAAGAAAATCGTACTCTGCAATTTATCAAAAGGTATTTTAGGTGAGGAGGATGCAAAATTTTTGGGCTTGATTCTAGTGCCTAAAGTGTTAACTGCGGCCATGAGCAGACAAGATGTGCCTATGAGCCAGCGCAATGACTACTTTTTGTATGTAGACGAGTTTCAAAATTACGCCACTGAAGATTTCGCAGTGATTTTATCTGAGGCGCGGAAATATCGACTTAGCTTGATAGTTGCCAACCAGTTCATTGGCCAAATTGATGAAGATGTTAAAAACGCGGTTTTTGGCAACGTAGGCACGATTGTATCCTTCCGCATCGGTGTACCTGATGCCAATTTTTTGCAGCACGAATTTGCACCTATTTTTACTGAAAATGATTTAACCAATGTCGAAAAATATAATGTTTATATTAAGACCATTGTGAAAAATGAACCAGTAACGCCATTTAGTATGTCTTTAGAAAAAGATATGAGTGAGGTAGAAGCGAGGATGAATGAAAAGCAAGCCGAGATGATCAAAGAGCTTTCTCGGTTGAAATATGGAAAAGACAAAGCAATTGTAGAAGCTGAGATTCAGAGTAGGAGTAATTTGTAAAGTGGGTTTAAGCGGGCGAAATGACAATCACTGCTCTTTTGGGGGGTGATTTGTTTCATAGTCTTCCACCACCTGTTTGCAGTAGTAATACATGCCCGACTCAATAACTGATTGATAAATTGGTTTCTCTCCTTCGGCTTCGTGTTCAACTGGTTGAATGCTGGCACCCAACACTTTTTTAGTTTCCTCACCAATCTCTACTGCCCGACTAGTTAGAGTTTTGATCTGCTTAGTAGCGTATGATGATTCTTCTCCAGCCGGCTCAGCGGAGCTTAAATTATCGGCGCCCTCCTCATCTTCTTCGATGGATGATTGAGCATTGGTGTTGGTGGGAGCATCTGAGCTGCTGTCTTCCGAGCTAATGTGCGAACTTTGTTCATCGCTTGCCACTTTGTTTTCTGTACTTGATGCGGTATCTTCAGTCAATTGTGTAACTTTAGTTTTTAGCCAACGAGTGAATTTATTTTGGGGCAAACTACCAAGCGAGAGATGCGAGCTGAGTTGGTCATAATTGGGAAGAGAAAATTTGAGTTGACCAATATTCATTTTATCAACTATTTGTATCACCTGATCGGGAAAATATTTTCTTGTTTGAGAGTGATTTACCACGCCATAGGTAATACTAAATACGAGAACAATAAGGAGCAGGATTTGAATTTTGGACATTTCTATCGATTATTTGTTTTAGCACCATCTTACCACTACGCATAGCACTACTCATATCTAAGCGCTTCAATTGGTGAAAGCTTGGCAGCTCTGTTTGCAGGAGCAGCTCCAAAAATTAAGCCCACAATGGTAGAAACACTGAGAGCGAGGACAATCGCCTGCCAAGTAATGGCGGCCGGGAAGAAAGCCTGAAGGGCAAGGGTACCAAAATAGGCAATAATTAACCCAATTCCTCCTCCTAAAACCGATAATACGGCCGCCTCAATTAAAAATTGCACTAAGATCATATTGGGGGTAGCCCCCAAAGCCTTGCGT
Organism: Patescibacteria group bacterium UBA1388; assembly: GCA_002305355.1. GTDB lineage: Bacteria > Patescibacteriota > Microgenomatia > UBA1400 > PJMF01 > UBA1388. The sequence goes on along the minus strand of DBQS01000009.1, from coordinate 21,258 downwards.
AAGCCAATCTCACGGGTGCGCTCTGTGACAGATACGAGCATGATATTCATAATTCCAATCCCACCCACAACCAACGAAATACCAGCAATGCCACCCAATGCGGCTGTTAAAACTCCCAATATTTGATTAATACTGCTTAAGATTTCTGATTGATCAACAACAGAAAATTCATCATCCTTGAGTCTTTCAAGAAATAGATTTTCAATTGCTTTTTTATGTTCTGTAACATTCTCTATAGTTGTAGTTTTAACAACAATTCTGACTAAAGAATCATCGTCATAGATTTTAGAAAAGGTGCTAATGGGCATATAAACATAGGTGTCGAATCCTGGGCCGCCAAAACCGCCGCCTTTTTCTTCAACAACTCCCACCACAGTAAAACTTGTTTCACCAAGTTTTATTTTTTTGCCAATTGGATCAATGCTTCCAAAAAGGTCTTCAGCAATTTGCCAGCCCAACACTACAACTCTGTCTCCTCCGTCAGCCTGTTGTTCATTAAAAAAATTACCAATCGCAGCGGGTACATTAAAAGTTTCTTCAATATTGGGAGTACTTCCAACTACGCTTACCGTTTTGTTGTTGGTACGATATGAAGCTTTGGCCGAGCCAATACTAAGTGGCGATACCTCAGCCACGTGTTCTCTTAACCTTTTAAGCCTGGTGACATCGGCCATGGTGAGCTTACTACCCGTTAAACTAGTTGCGCTAGATTCTGCGCTAAAATTACCTCCTTCACCAAAAATATCTCCAGGAAAAATATAAAGGGTATTGGCACCCAACGCATTAAATTCTTCAGTCACATAGGCAGAAAGACCAGTACCAATTGCAGTTAAAACCACAACCGAACTCACGCCGATAATCACGCCCAGCATGGTCAAAAATGACCTCACTTTATTAAGCATGATGGATTTAAGAGCAATTTCTAAAATATCATTCATCTGATTTGTTTTTCTTTTCTTGACTTGTTGTTTCTTGTTGTGCTTGATTTTTTTGACGATTTTCGAAGGGTGATTTTTTTGATGTATTTAGCCCTTTTTTGTGGAATTTGTTTTTTGTCACTTACAATTTTTCCATCTTTAAAATGGATCAATCTTTCCGCAATTACCGCCACATCTTCTTCATGTGTGACCATGATAATTGTCCGTCCGCTTTGATGGAGCTCAATCAGTGTTTTTTCAATTTCTTCACCAGCTTTTGAATCTAAATTTCCGGTTGGTTCATCGGCAAAAATTATCAATGGATCATTGACAAGCGCCCGAGCAACTGCGACGCGCTGTTGTTGTCCTCCAGAAAGTTGAGCAGGTGTATTGTATAGTCGTTCGCTAAGTCCCAATTTTTCTAATACCTCTTTTGCGCGCCGCTTGCGCTCAGATTGTTTCACCTTGGCATAGATTAGGGGTAGACTCACGTTGTCAAGCGCAGAGGTTCGGGCGAGTAAATTAAAAGACTGAAAAATAAAGCCAATTTCCTTATTTCTTAGGCGTGCGCGTTCAATTTCATTGTAGGTGGTAACATCTTGGCCGTTCAATAACACCTGACCTTTAGTGGGGGTCGCGAGCATGCTCGCGACCTGCAAAAAAGTAGATTTTCCTGAACCAGAAGGTCCCATAATTGCCACAAACTCGCCCGCTTTGATAGAAAAATCTACATGATCAAGCGCTCTAATTAGCGTATCACCCAGCCGATAGTATTTTGAAACATTTTTTAACTGCAGGATCATGTGATTTATTCAGGTAATAAAACTTCATCTGCCTCGGTGATACCACCTAGGACTTCATATTTTTCATCAGTTTCCAAGCCCACCTGAATTTCTTTCTCAGTTGTAGAACCATCTGGTTGTTTAACATCAACTAAAATTTTGCCATCTCTCGTTTTAGTAGCGATGATGGGCACGGTGATTACATCAATTCTTTCATCTAGAAAAATGCTAATATCACCATTCATGCCCAATCTAAATAACTCAATTCCTCCCAGATGATTAAGTGGTAATTTGACACGAAAAACAGTACCGCTAGTGCTCTGGCTACTGGTGTAGGCAACATAATCAACATAAGTGTTATACTCTTGATCTGGGTAAGCATCGAGGGTAATAGTAGCTTCTTGACCTGGTTTGACCATTGCGATATCAGCTTCATCAACTTCTGCAATAAATTGCAACGACTCTGGGTTTACAATTTCAAAGTAATCTGAAGCCAATAATTGCACTCCAGCAACTGCGGTAGGAGAAACGGTTAAAACGCCATCGAAGGGGGCAGATAAAACTGTATTTTTGATGGCAATGTCTCTGATTTCTACATTTAAAACTTGGTTTTCTAAATCCCACTGTTCCTTGTCAACGCTTCTTCTTTCGGTAGTGTCAAGAGTTCGATACTCTATATCATCTCTTGTTTCTTCCCAGTCCCAGCGTTCTTTCATATAATTATTTAAATCTTGTTGGAGTTGTTTGTTGAGAGTTGCTTGATCAATAGTGGCAATGGTTTGCCATTTTTTAACGACATCACCCTCTTGAGCGCCAACGTAAACGACTTTACCACCTACTACGAAACGTAAACGCGCCTTTTCATCAGCATCTACCAAGCCAGATACATCTAAAGTTTTTATTAAGTTTTCTCGTTGGGGATGAATGAAAGTCAGTTCCTCCTCCTCAGAGAGAGTACGCTGGTACAAGTAATAACTCGCTAAAAGTAAGCCAATCACAATGATGATGCTTAGTATCCAGTGGCCTTTTATCCAGGTGGCAGACTGATAAATGATGTTTTTTGCCTTCAATTTCATGACTCCTTATTCTAACATCTTTACTAACTAATTTATTGATTAAGCACAGATCGCCATATTTTAATTCAGGGATGGTTGAGCATTGGTGTGTATAATAACACCACTGTATAGTGAGCCGGTAGCTCAGCTGGTTAGAGCGGTAAGCTTATACCTTACTGGTCGAGGGTTCGAATCCTTCCCGGCTCACAGATGCAAAAACCTAGAAGAAGTAGCTATTTCTGCACTATTATTAAAAATTAGGGCAAATAAAGCCTACGGCACCAAGCGGCATTGGTGCCCAGCAAATTAATGAAATTGGCCGGATGCTCGCCTTGTGTGAGAAACAAACTTTATTTCATGCTCATCTTGTGTGAGACAAGACTGTAGCTTGACATCCAATCCCTTTTCTTTGTATCCTCATATCATGAACCTTCTTAGGGTTGGGATTAGGGTTGGGAGTTTTTTTCAGCACCATTCGTTATGAAACATTTGGCAGGGAACAAGCGAGTATTTATTTTAATCTTTCTGGCAAGTGTCTTGGCAGTTTTCGGAGGTGTGGGATATATTCTGGCAAGCAGTCCGGTCACAGATAATTTTACCGATACAAGCAAGGTGGCTTCAACAGAAAACGTCACCGTGGACACGGTTAATGGTCAGGTATCTTTATCTTTGAGTGTTGATTTTACGTGCGGAGAGGTTTGGACAGACAGCCGAGACAGCCAGGAGTACACCACTGTTTTAATTGGCAGCCAGTGCTGGATGGCGGAGAATATGAATGTGGGCACCCGTGTCAATGGCAATACAGAACAAGGCAGCAGTTGCGCCAGCATTGACAAGTACTGTTATGCAGATTCAGACGCAAACTGCATCACCTATGGTGGTCTGTACCAGTGGGATCAAGCTATGTGTGGTTCGGTAATGGCCGGAGCTCAGGGCATCTGCCCTACCGGCTGGCATATACCCAGCCATGATGACTGGACTACCCTGGAACGCGCCGTCTGTGAGTCAGGTACCTGTGCTACTGATTTTCCCTTTGATACCAGTACCTCGGGCTGGCTGGGAACGAATGAGGGCACGCTCTTAAAAACGGGTGGTGACTCAGGATTTGAAGGGCTGTTGGCCGGCAACCGCACCCCCTTTGGGTCGTTCAGCAATCAGGGTTCGTACACGAACTTCTGGTCGTCTCTGCAGTCTGGCAGCAGTGCCTGGAGGCGGAGCCTCGGTTCCGCAGAGGCGCGAGTCAGCCGGGGTACGAGCGGCAAGGCGGACGGCTATTCAGTGCGCTGTCTTAAGGACTAGCTTGGCTATTTTGACAATTTGACTATTTAAAATTTTTCTATGGCGACCTACAACCATCTACCGGTGTACAAAACCAGCTATGATTTGCTGGTGGAGCTTTTTCAGGTGGTGAAAAATTTCAGTCGTGATTATAAATATACTCTGGGTGAAAATTTTAAAAATGAAGCCATAGATCTTATTACTAATATCTATAGGGCTAATTCCAGCAGGCAGAAAAAACGGCTTTTGCAATCTGCTCGGGAAAATGTAGAAGTAATCAGACTCTATTTACGGCTAACCCGCGACCTGAAACAAGTCAGTTTAAAAAAGTTTATCAGTCTCAATAAGAAAATTGAATCAATTTCCAAGCAGTTGACGGCTTGGCAGAAATCCTGTTTTTAGGTACACTGAAAGTGACCAGAGTTGTCTATGGCTATGGTCTAGGCAAGAGTGTCTTTTCTAGTCCAATAACCTCCTTGACTAATGTCGAGGAATAAGTCTCGGGGATACACCCTAACTCCTGTTTAGCGTCCAAGACAAGCAGGAGCAATTAAATGGTTATTTTTGCGCTAGGGCTGTTGGCCGGCAACCGCAACACCAATGGGTCGTTCAACAATCAGGGTTCGAACACGAACTTCTGGTCGTCTCTGCAGTCTGGCAGCAATGCCTGGAGACGGAACCTCAATTCCGCAGAGGCGCGAGTCAACCGGAATACGAACGACAAGGCAAACGGCTTTTCAGTGCGCTGTCTTAAGGACTGGGATCACCCTGTGAGAGAGTGTGCTTTTTACTTCACTGTCTCTCGGGGTGATGTCTGTTCAAGCTTTATTTCAAGCCTACTATGACGCCCGCCGTCATAAACGATCAAGTACCAGTGCTTTAGCCTTTGAGCTAAATTACGAATCAGAATTATTGCGGCTGTATGATGAAATTATCAGTGGCAACTACCAAATTGGTCCCAGTGATTGTTTTGTTTGTTTCAAACCGGTCCAGCGGGAGATATTTGCCGCCGGTTTCAGAGACCGAGTAGTGCATCACTTTATCTTTAATTATATTAAATCCATTTTTGAACGGCTGTTTATCGTCGACAGCTACAGTTGTCGTGTTGGCAAGGGCACTTCATATGGCATTAACAGGGTAGATCATTTTATACGCTCCTGTTCATTAAACTATAGCCAGGATTGCTACATCTTAAAACTGGATATTGCCGGATATTTTATGTCTCTTGATAGGAAGATCTTGTATCAAAAAGTGTTAGCTGTAATGCGGCGGTACTCTGCATCAATTGATTTTGACACAGACTTACTGATAGAGCTTATTCATCAAGTTATTTTTCACGACGCTACTAAAAACTGTCGGATACGGGCACGGAGAGAAAATTGGATTGGACTTCCTAAAAATAAAAGTTTGTTTTGGGCAGCTAAGGGTAGAGGATTACCAATCGGCAATTTGACGTCTCAACTGTTTGGCAATGTTTATTTGAATGAGTTTGACCATTTCGTAAAATGCAAGTTGGGTTGCCGTTATTATGGTCGGTATGTGGACGATATGGTGATTGTGCACCAAAGCCAGGAAATTCTGAAAAGTTTGGTTCCGGTAATTGGAGAATATTTGCATAGCAATTTGGGTCTTACCTTGCATATGGGTAAAGTTTATTTGCAGCATTACTCTAAGGGAGTGGCATTTTTCGGTGTGGTTATCAAACCTTATCGTAAGTACATTGGTCATAAGATCAAGGCGGGCTGTTATAAAAATATTGCTTTTTGGAATAATTTCTTGTCTAGTAAAAAGGAGAGAGCAACAGGAGAGCAACTTGAGAATCTAATGGCAAGTATGAACTCATATTTTGGGCTGATGCAGCAGTATCATACATACCGGCTGAGACGAAAGCTATTATCTCGATTTAGTAAAGACTGGCGGCGACACGTGATGGTTAAATGTGCCGAGGGTACTGTCTCAGTGGGGTAGGCTGTTTGTGCCCTTTGTGTCCCATTCTTTTTCTTAAGTTGACTGGATAAACATGCTACTATAATAGTATGAAGTTTTGGAAGCAACTAATCAGGGCTTTATGTTTTGTTGGCATTTGGTTGGTCTTGCTGTGTGCTAACACAACAGAAGCATGGGCATATGCCAACTCTGGCTTGTTGACCTCAACCAACTTGTTGGTCGGTGAGGGTAATGCTGAGATTGAGAGTGTCACTTTTTCGGTTTCGGCTTTGCCGACCGGTACCGGTTTACAGGCGCGTTTTAGTCGGGATGGGACGCGTTGGTTTGATGCATCAGGTACAGGTGTGAGTTGGGAAACATTGTCTGCGGGCGGTAATGTGGTGGACTTATCCTCTCTAAACTGGGTTGGTACGTCGTTTTACTACCAGCTCAAGTTTACTTCGGATGGTGCGGGTACGCCGGTGGTGGATGATGTCAGTCTGGCTTTCACAGCTGGCGCCGATGGCATCTATGACGCCTACTACACAAGTGGTACGCTCACCTCGGTCAATTTATTAGCTGCTGAGCCAGTGGTAGTTAGTATAGATGAGTTTGCCTACAATGCTTCTTCTATACCTGGCAGCACAGGGCTAATGGCTCAGTTCAGTCAGGACAACTCTACTTGGTACAGCTCTTCAGGCACTGAGGATGGTAGTGACACGCTCTCATCGGGGAGTAGCACGATTGATCTATCTTCTTTAGGTTGGAGTGGAACTAATTTTTATTATCGCATAAATTACACCTCCGATAGTACTGCCACCCCGGTGTTGGATTCAGTCAACCTGAGTTTTACTGCCGATGCCACGGCTCCCAGTTTATCTCTCACCGCTGTATCACCGGATCCTAACAGCAATGAGACTCCTACACTTTTTGGTATTGCAACAGAGGATGAAGGTACAGTTGCTAGTGTTGAGTTTCAGCTGGACGGCACTAGTGGCTCATGGACAGCCTGTACGGCAGATGACGGTGCTTTTGATGAGATCAGCGAGGCTTTTACCTGTACAGTGGCTACAGCTCTGGCTGATGGCTCACATACCATGTATGTCCGGGCAACTGATAGTAATGGTAACGTCACCGCTAGTGATAGCTACGCTTCAGATACATTTACCATCGATATCACTGCCCCCTTAAGCTTTAGTTTAGAAAGTCCTGGTAACCAAAGTTATACCAATAACGAAAGACCAAGCTTCAAATGGAAAGCCACTAGTGACACCACTTCAAGTATTACCAAATATAAACTGACTGTTGATAACGGTGAGAAAGGCGATTTTACCATTGATGACATTCCGGTTTCCAGAGATTCTGATTATGAAACAAGCAAATATGTGATTCATTATGAAAATTTTGATGATGCTGATGCAACCAATAATTACATCTCTGTTTACACCAAGTCATCTTCAGACTGGGGTGACGATCACAATGATGGTAAGCTCAAAGAGGGTAAACGGACTTGGCAGGTGACAGCCTATGATACTGCCGATAACTCTCGGGCCGAGTCACGGACGCTATTTGTTGACCGCACTGGCTCACAAATAACACTAACTCAGGTGAATGCTGTTTCATTTAGTAGTGATAGCTTTGAAACAACCGATGCTACACCCACCATTTTTGGGAAGGTAACTGATGACTTGAGCGGTGATCAAATTGCTCATTATGTTGCCTCAGGACCCAAGAGTATCGAGTTGAGGGTAGAAAAGCAGGGGCTACTGGGTGCTTATGCTTTGGAAACGCTGACCACTATTAATTTGACTGAAAACTACTGGACGCTAGATGGGTCAAGGATTGATAACAACACATTGCAAACATCGGGTAAGTATTCACCCTTTGAATTTACTCCTCAAACTCCATTATCTCGAGGGCAGTACCGACTCACTTTTACTGGCAAAGATGCTGCTGGTAATAATGGTGCGGCCGTGGTCATGGAGCTAGCTATTGGCTCATTTGCCCAGTTGGCAGCTGCTCCAACCGCTCAGCCCACCCCGGCGCCGAAAGTGACGCCTGCTCCCAGTCCTGTACCAGGTGATGAGCTAGATGAGATAGTAGAGCAACCTGAGCCTACGCCCTCACCAGTTATAGAAGACCAAGAGATTACTCGGCCAGTTGAAGTAGCAGAAACAGCTCAGTCTTCTTCGCCATCATGGCTGAGTGGTGTTTGGGGCGGTATTAGCACTGGTGTAGGAAACATGACTGGCAGCGCAGTGCGGTTTACGGGCAACTTGCTGGCGTACTTTGGTCAGGTAGGACAACAAGGCTGGAGAGCCCTGGCGGCAACATTTGATCACCCCAGGCAGTTTGCATCTAAATTTAGTGAATGGCTGGCCTACACCACAACCTCCTTTGGTGAAATTGTGCTTGATGATCAGCCTACCCAGATTTCTGATGTAAAAGTTGCTCAAGTAACACCAACTGCTGCAGTTATAACATGGAAAACAAACCATTTAGCTACTTCAAAAGTTAATTATGGATTAACTAAAGATTACGGACAAGATGTCCAGTCAGACAAAAAAGTACATGATCACAGGGTAGAGATTACAGGGCTGGAGCCAGGAGTAACCTACAATTACGAGGTGATGAGTCAGAATAAAAACTATGTGTATGATGCTAATCATGAATTTTCTACGCCTGAGCTGCAAGATTAGCTGCTTTTAAGAATTGGAAAAAACTTTTTCACTGAAAATATGACCTTTTTTACCAGCAGTTGCCAGTAATTGTTGGTCGAAACTGGCTAGCCGATTTTTGTCTTTCACTGCTGCTGCAATTAAACAATCCGCCATATCAAGTTTTGATGTTTGAAAAATTTCTACAGCATCAATCACATCTTTGGAGACGTGGATGTTTTTTCTGGAGATAAGGTATTGAAATATATGCAGCACCTTAATTCTGGAAGCATTTTTGGCTACTTTCATCAATACATATTCAAGCTCAGGAAACACAAGATCAGGAATTGCTATTTGTTGCTCAGATTCAATCAGCTGCCTGGCTAATACAGCTTTGGAGGGGATATCGTTGGTAAAGAATCTAATAAGAGCACTGGTATCAAGAACGATCATGTGATGAGTGTTTCTCTAGAACATGTTGCTTGTAAGATTTCTTAATCTGAGCTTTGGAAATTGGTTTATCTGTCTCAAACATGCCAAACACTTCATCGGTTGCAATCACTGGTTTGACCATGATAACACCTTTATCTAACGTAATCTGTAGAACGTCTGCTGCCACCAGATTAAGTTTGTCCCGAATTGCTTTGGGAACCACAATTTGCCCCTTTTGAGAAATAGTAGTAGTGAAAATCATAGTAAAACTACTATAATAAGTAAAACTAATATTGTCAAGGTTTACCTATGATCAACTTGTTAGATTCAGTATTATTTGGATTGATTGAGCCACTGCAGAGTTGAGTAGGTCGCGATACGTTTTGCACTTTTGTGGTCGGCAATTAATGATTGGACATGTACAATTTGCTTACGAAGTAATTTGGTTTTTAGATTAATACAGAAAGGAACAACGTGCCGCGCCGAGTAATCAAAACCGCCAAAGGTCCACTAGAAATTAAAACCAACCCTGGCTCCAAATGGATTTGTCAGTGTGGTTTATCCAAAAACCAGCCATTTTGTGACGGCAGTCACCGCTTAACTCAAGATGAGCCAAATGATGAATTGTTTGAGTATGATCAAGACGGAAAACGGGTAAGAGTTGGTTAAGAAGTAATATTTAGCTATGTTCGCGTCAGGCGTTTTAACACGATTTGATAGCGCTAAGGTGCTATAATTCTCCGAAATGGGTTTAGATTCTGACCTTCAATCAATTCCAGACGGACAACTGCTTGACCCTCATGAGATTGCGAATTCAATTGGATTGCCAAAGAGTGACGTTTCTCCAGAATTTGTGGATTATTGTATGAGCTTGGCAAAACTCTGTGAAGAGCATCCATCGTTTGTTGCGCTAGCGGGGCCCATCAGTCAGGCAATTGTTGCACAAACACATAATAATTTTCGTTCGCCACAAATTAATCAAAGACTAGGTGAGACAAACCAACCCGAAACAGTTGTAAGTGTTGAGGAAAATATATCAAGTGAAGTCGAATACTCTAACCAACTGTTACGAAATTTGCTGCAAACTTATTTTGGAGATTTCAGAATTCATCAGACTGTTGGCCGTGCTGACAAAGAACTATTTGCACTCTTGCTACTTCTTAACCCTCGACCAGCAGAAGTCAGTAGAGTGAACATTGATGACAACTGGACTGCTGATTATGCAAGGTTTGGGATGCCTATATCCAAAAGTGTGAAAAAAAAGCCTGCTCAAATTAAGTTGAAATGGTATGGGCCGGTGAATAAATCTCCGACAATAATTTTTGCTGAACGCTTAACAGCTGCTACTAAATTATCAGAACAATTAATATTTGAAACGCTCGCAGTTTATGTCCAAAAACAAAAAATTGTAATTCCCATCAAGCAAACTAGTTACACGCAGCAGGAAATCAAAGACATATTTACTAAGCACTGCAATATTGCTGGTAGTATGTTACAAAATTTTGTGGATATTAAGTTTATTTCAGATGATTTACTGATTTTCAGAAACGATAATCAAGAAGAACCAAGTGCGGAGCTAGTAGTACGCATTGTTAATTTTTTAAAGGAATTGCTTTCAACATAAAAATTACCCTGGTAGTTTTTTTCTTTTTCAATGCTCAGCTGATAGCTCTTAATACCGATCGAATTTGGTCAATTTCGTTTCTAAGTAATTGGTCATCTTGGTTTTGTCATAAGTAAGGCTTAGTTGTAAATAATATTGTAGTTATTAAATTCCGCATCTCGAATTAAGATAAAGAATAAATTTTTATTTGCGAATGAGTAGTCTGAAGGTTAGTTTTTTATCGATCAACAAGAGTTAATAGACAAGAAATATTCACAGGTGACTTGTGCGTAGTTTGTGGTTAGAGAGTTAAAGCAGGAGTAGCAATAGCGCGCCAACACCGAGGGTGATCAATCCGGCTTTGAGCCAATTCACCCAATCTTCTGGACCTGTTTGAGGAAGTTCTTGAGGTAATTCGGGCTGTGAAGTTGTGACCGGTGTAGTCGTTACCTTAGTGGCAGGTTTAGTGCAAGTTTCAGAATTGACATACTCTGCTAACCGGCATTTATTGCCATCTTCAGTAGTGTAGCAAATGTGATCTGGATTGGAGCAGTCGGCATTGGTCGTACAAGTGTCATTACAACCAGGAGCAGGAGTTGGTGTAGGAGTAGGTTCTGGTCTTTGGCAATTTTCTTCCTCTTCATAGTCATCTAGCCTACAGCGTTTGCCTTCATCCACGTCCGCACAAACATAATCGTCATTTACGCTTTGGCAGTCCGCATCAGTGCTGCAGCTGCTGTTGCAGGCAAAAGTCTTGGGCGTGCAAGTGGAAGAGGCGCGATTGGAGTCAAGTCGACAACGATTGTCATTCTCGGCGGAACAAACATAATCAGCGTTGGCAGATTGACATTGCGCATCGGTGAAACATGTGGTGTTGCATTCAAAATCGGCGACGGTGATGGTCGCAGGGCAAGTGAGTTCTTCGCCGTTGCCAGTTCTTACCACAGCGGTATTAACAATTCTTCCGGGAAGAGCATTAGATTTCACTTTTGCTTTGAATGTTAAGATTCTGGTTTCAGGTCCGCTGCTGCCTAATCTTCCGAGCGCGGCAGTTAAAGTGTTGGTAGCTTCGTTAAAAGTTAAACCTGTCGTGGGAGTTTCGACAAATTGAAGGCTATTGGCAAGAACATCAGTCAGGGTGACTTCGCCATTAGTTATTTCATCTGCTTTAACTTTGATTTGGTAGGCAAAAGTGGTGTTGACTGCCACGGGATCTGATTGATTGATGTGTTTACCTTCATAATCAACGAGTGCAACTTTTTCTTCACAAATTGCTTGGGCAGTGGCAGGAACGCGTACTGTGTACTCGCAATTGCTGGCAGCTTTACCCGCGGTGGTAACAACCGCTTCATTAGTGTAGTTGGTATCTGCAGCAATAGTGTCACTGGCTCTAACTTTGTACTCAACAGTCACGGTTTTTTTAGAAGCAAAGGTACCAAGATTAAAGGTTAATTTTTGGCCTGCCACGGCAGATTCTATTGGTTTGCTGGTCGTACCTTCATAGACTTTGGCTGAACCGGCAATGAATGAGATATTGGTGGGCAGAGTGTCGGTGAGTACTACATTTCCTGATGTACGAAGGTTTGAATGAATTTTCACTCGGTAATAGAACTCAGCTCCTTTTTCAATGACGGCTTTTTCAACAAAATCGGTTGGGGTTGAGTAGTAGCCGGCCTCTTTATAATGACACTGAGCGTTTCCGGTTGGTATGGGTGTGGGCGTAGGCGTAGGAGTAGGCGTCGGTGTGGGCGTAGGAGTAGGCGTCGGTGTGGGTTTAGGAGTGACAGTTGGAGCTGGCTCCTCAGCCACAAAGAAAGACATGGTACAAGCCGTTGGAGATGGTGCGTTAAGTTCGTTTTCTGCTGCCTTTGGAGTCGATTGAGGCACATTAGGGGCAACGGGACCAGCTATTTGAGTTTGGCGCTGAGCTGTCAAAATTCCGGCAGCCGCCACGCCCACTACGACCACTAAAGCAGCCAGTGAACCCATGATTTTCCAATTAACTCCCTGACTTTTGGATCGACCAGTTGGCTCCACGGCTGAGGGCGCAGGAGTAGACTGATGCTCACCATCTTTAGACTTCTTTTGATAGATGGCTAGTGGTTCGGTAATTTTCTTTAACATTTTATTTTTAAATTCAAGACTCCAGCTTATTTAGCTTTACTCGTCCCTTTGTCTTACATCACTCACGTTTTCCCACGCTGTGCAAGTGCCGTCGGCGCAAACACGACATTGGGCGTAGTGGGTACCAACTTTAGAGACGGTGTATTTGGCAGAAACAATTTGGGTAGGCAAGATACCTGCGCCTGCTGAAGCCAAGCTGACTCTTGTCTGATCTGGTTCAATCACTCTAAATTCATAAGACTTGGCTCCTTCAACGGCTGTACAATTAAAATTCAATTGGTCGCCTTTTTTAACTTTGGCAGGATCCCAGGTTGGTTTTCCAGCCGGACTGATGGCAATGCAAGCTAATGATTTTTGGGCAGGTAATTTCAAAGTCCAGGTGATTTTGCCTTGCAAGACATTTCCACCCTCAGTGTTCAAATACACTTCACCACTTCCCCAGCTTTGTTTTGCTGAATAACCAGGCACATTTCCCCATTCTGGAGAATCAAGTGGGGTGCTGGGAGGACTTTGCAAAATTTGAATTGTGCCACCAGTATCTACTTCCCAGTCTACTTTTCCCACCCATTTCGCTCCTTCAAAGCCGCGAATATTGGTTGCACTATACTTTGCCGGACTGTATGAAGTGCTCTCTCCCAACATTTGGGTAAAGGTTTTTTTGTAAAAAGCGAAAAATGAAGCATCACTATCTGTGTAAACTTCACTTGATTTATTAAAACTACTTGGCAAATAAGGAGCACCATAGTCCTGAGTGAAACAAGATTCATTGGTGGAGCAGTGATAGCCACCGGCAACATCTCTTTGGACATTTATTTCTTTGTCTGCATCAATATATTCTTGATACCGGCAATGGTTGGTAATCTTAGTAGGCTTGTCCGCTCCATCTTTGGATGCACGATGAATCTTTGGTCCTTTCATTTCTACCTGTTTACCATCTGGTAGTTCGAGGTAGAAGCGATGATCAATAGTTGGTCCATTCCCCGCCATGGCAGGTTTAACTACAACCAAGCCAAGACCAATCCAAAACAAGCCAAAAGCCATGCTAATTAATATGATCCGTTTGCTCATTGTGCCAAATTCTCCTGATTAATACTAGTTTTTTTGTCGTAGGTATTTTGTAAGAAACTTTCAACATTCAACTCTTCTGATTCTGCTGGAATTAAACCGTAATTAATTTTGTTGACTTTAAAAATCACATAACAACTTTCAACCATAGGTGCATTCAGTTCTTCACCACTCGCTTCGCTTGCTGCTAGTTCTTCTTGAGTAAATTTATAATCTTTACAGAGTCTGACGGTGCTAATTTGACCTTCTCCCAAACTTCTCAGTTCGTCATCATAAACAGGGTCTTTAAAAATCCTGGCGTTAAACTTGTGACCAATTCTCGAAATATAAGCATTTTTATCATAGATGGGATCGAGTTGAGAAAGAGAAACACCCGTCGTATCACCAACGATTTGATCAGCGGCAATTTCTGCGCCCGCTTGTTCCATAGTAATTTCTCCGGCTTTCAACCTTTCATATAGAATATCCATTTTGGCCTTGGCCACAGCCTTTGCTTCTTCTAACGGGATGAGTGGATCAACTTGATTATGGAAATAAATCGTGATCACTTCAAAATCAACCCTTTTTTCCAATTGGTCTTCAAACACGGTGCGCATACTTTTCACGGCAGCTAATCTTGAAAACATATCCTTATCAGGAGAATTAAAGATGTTGGAAGTAAGTGATATTAAACCCTGATTTTTGCCTTCCTGTAAAAGTGCAGAATTGGTGATTAGACCATCAAGCACAGAATTGAGAGTGCTGTCTTGCGGGGAAATAGCAGTAGCTTGAATGTAAGCTTGAGGTTCATATAAGATAAACAAAGCATTAAGATCGCAACCATATAAGGTTTCTTGATCAACCGTCATGATTGGGGCTTTGCATTCGTAACGAGCGCCTTCCCCCATGGCGTAAGCAACAAAATCTTCCCATCCTTTAGTTTCGTCATTCATAATGGTCTGCCATTTTTCGTTAAAGCTAATCCAATCTGCTTGTTCTTGGTAACGTTCAGTTTGAGTGACTTCTTCAGAGGCAGCTTGTTGACGAATATCTTGGTTTTGCTGCATTAAGTAGTATGTTGCCCCTCCGCCAAAAACCACTAGACCAAGAACTAAAGCAGATAGAATCGCATTTCTTCCAAAGTGCGATTTTCCCTGATTTGCACCTGCTTGTTGTGTCTGATTAATTTCTTCCAATGATTTATCAGGATATGTTGGATTGAAGGGCGGTGGAGTTGGCATGCCAGGGGGAGTAGTTGGATTTGACGGATTCATGCCTTGCGACGCATCTTTGCCTTGCACTTTGCGAGCAAGATCATCAGCAAAACGACCTGCTTGGCCATGAGGACTGGCTGCTAGTTGATTACTCTCACTCGGAGAATGCGTTTTGGTGGTGTTCAAATCTGGGTGAGAAGGGGGTGTCGTTTGGATAGAATCTTGAGATTGAGCGGCGTTGTGAGCTTGATTCCCAGGGCTGACCGGTGACTCTCCAGGTATGGAGGGCGACTTGCCAGCATTCATACCAGGTTGATTAGGCATAGCCCCAGGAGAAGATGAGCCAGACGAAGGAACTGCGTTAATCATGATTTTGATTTAATTTCTGATCTAACACCAACAACGACCAATTTCTTGGCTACTACATCCAGGATACAGAGGAAAGGAGATTAGAGTCAATAGGTAAACACAAATTTAGTTTTTTATCAGGGGTTTTAAACCCGGAAGATTACGACCGGCTAGAAATTCTAAAGCTGCTCCGCCCGCAGCTGAAATGTACTTAAATTTGTGTTCAAGATTGAAGTGATGGGCGGCGGCGATGGTATCGCCGCCGCCAAGAACCGTTTTGGCTTTGGTGCTAACAATTGCTTTGGCAATCGCTTTGGTACCGGCGGCAAAAAGAGGATTTTCCCACACGCCCATCGGTCCGTTCCAAAAAACAGTGCCGGCTTCAGCAATAATTTCCTCGTACAATTTGCGAGTGTTGGGACCGATGTCAAAATAGAATAATTGCACATTTTCCTCTTCGTCCTGCATATTATGAGTTAAATCAATCACCTGCACGTCTTTTTTTCTAGAAACATCAATCGTAGATGCGGCAATAACATCAATTGGATATAATAACTTTGGTAATGGCAGATAGCCATCCTTGAGCACTTTTTCAGTTTTATGGGTGGCGATAATTTGGCTTGCTACCTTAGTATAGTCAAGCTCGTCTTTTTTAACCTTGGATTTTTCTTCAACAAACGACCGATAAATTTCAAACCCTTCCGCTTTCAAAAAATTGTTGGCTGTTGCACCACCAATCAGCACGATGTCCGCTAGTTTAGTCAAATGTTTAATTGCGCCCACCTTGTCTGAAATTTTGGCACCACCTAGCACCACCACAAACGGTCGCTTGGGCTTATCCATCAAGTTTGACAAAGTCTGTACTTCATTTTCTAAAGCAAATCCAGCATAGCTTGGCAAATACTTGGGAATTCCCACGATTGAAGTGTGCTCTCTGTGGCTGGCAGAAAAAGCCTCATTGATGTAAACATCGGCGTAACTGGCCAATGTTTGGGCAAATTTGGCATCATTATCTTTTTCCTCATTATGAAATCTTAAGTTTTCCAGTAGCAGACATTGACCTGGTTCTAGGCTGCTAATTGCTTCTTCAACTTTTTCACCAACGGTGGCTGGTAAAAACTTGACCGGCCAATGAAATTTGTGCCGCAAGTGTTCGGCAATTGGCTCTAAACTATATTTTTCAATCACCTTTCCATTGGGTCTTCCCAAGTGGGAAATTAGGATTACTTTAGCTCGATGGTCTAATAGATAAGAAATAGTGCGGCGAGTATCACGCAATCGGCGATCGTCTTTGACTAACCATTTGCCGCGATATTCCTCAAGAGGGACATTAAAATCTACCCTTACTATGACTTTTTTGTGATTAACCGCCATTCGGTTTGGGGTTTGTAGTTCCATCTTGTTCCTTATGTCCATGGTAATGCGGAATTTACCCCGATGCAAGCAAAATATTCATTGGAATATTTTTATTTATTGTTACTTGATGGAACAGGCTCTTAAGCATCGTATACCAAATTCGATAACTGCTAAATCTCCATCTAATTACTATAGGTGATACTTTCTTAGAAATTTCACCTTCTAACAATATCTGAAGATATGGAAATAGAGTAAACAGACTTGTTTTCTTTTGAATACTTATCTAAAAGGTCAATTAACTGTTTATTGTTAAATTCTCGACCTTTTTCACCAAAAAACGTCATGTGCATTTTCAGGTTATATGGTTTTTCTTTTACATATATTTCAAAAGGTGGATAGCCGCTCTCTAACATACGAGTTATCTCGTCTCTACTGTCTGGGTGACTTGACCAGTAAGTCCAACCCAAGCTTGTTAAATAATTATCAATTCGGATAAATTCGTCAACTACATCCTCCTGTGTTGCATAATACTTAGTATAATTAACAGAGCATCGTGTAGCCTTTACTTTATTGTCGTAATTGCACTTTGAGTAAGGAATATATTTTTCCTCAAGTACAATATTTGGAAGCTGGATTTTATCGTATTCAATTCGTACTTCCTCTTTAACACTTTGCAACAAAGAGTGATTGCGCATTCCGGTCATTACATATATGAGTAGAGGAACTACAACAAGGAAGCAAACCAGGATTGCGAGAACCTTTGACTGATTACTCCATTTGGTTAAGTATGCCATTTAAATTAGTAATATAGCTCTTTAATTAAGTTAATAAAACTGCCATCTTGATTCGGATCTTCCTAGATGTGGTATACTTCACGTCACTCTCATGAAAGGAGAAATCGTATCAATGACCAAGCAAACGACCAAAAAAGTAGCAACAAAGGCTACTAAAAAAACTAAAAAAACTGAAGAAAAAGAAAAAAAAGTCACAAATACAGTAGCAAGTAAGACTGCCCCAGCCGAACAAGAAACACTAACAGAAAAAATTCCGACAGCAAAAGTTGATCAAAATACTCAGAATAATGTTTCTAAAAATGCTGTTCCCCAAACTATGGAGGAGTTGCTGGCTGCAGCAGACTATAAGTTAGACATTCCCCAAAAAGGCGAAACCATTGTTGGCACTATTACTGCCATTGGCAAGAAAAGTGTGCTGATTGATATTGGTGGTAAAACCGAGGGCATTGTGGCGGATAAAGAGTTTGGTTTGGCTAAAGAATATGTTTCCACCCTCAAAGAAGGTGACGAAATTGAAGCTCAGGTAGTATCAGAAGAAAATAATCTTGGCCAGGTACTGTTATCGCTTAAAAGAGCAGCCATGGATGCCAGATGGGATTTCTTTACTGACGCAATGAAGGACAAAACTGTTTTGGAAGCCAAGGGAATTGATGTAAATAAAGGTGGTTTGATTGTCTTAGTCAATGGCGTGCGTGGTTTTGTGCCTTCCAGCCAATTTGGCAAGGATTTGGTAGGTAAATACATGCAACTGAAGGGACAAAAAATTAAAGTGATGGCAATTGAAGTGGATCGTGAGAAAAATAGACTCATTTTTTCGGAAAGACATGTTTCAGAAGCAGAAGAAATTGCTCAAAAATCGCAAGCGTTGGAGGCAGTCAAAGTTAACGAAGTTTATGAAGGAGTTGTTTCTGGAGTAATGCCATTTGGTTTGTTTGTGACGGTGGAAGTGCCAGTTGATCCTCAAGCAAAGGAAAAAGACTCAGCAGTGGGACAGGTAGAAGGATTGGTTCATATTTCTGAGATTTCTTGGGAAAAAGTCAGCCATCCACGCGATTACAGCTCTGTGGGCGATCGTATCAAAGTGCGAGTTTTAGGTTTAGACGAAAGAACGAACAAACTCAATTTATCGATCAAAAAACTGTCAGATGATCCCTGGATCAATATCGATGAGCGTTATGAAGTAGGAACCAGCGTTTCTGGAAAAGTTTCACGGGTTGAGCCGTTTGGCGTTTTCGTGAATGTTGAACCTGGTGTAGATGGCTTAATCCATTCCAGCAAACTTGATTCTAGTGTTGAGCTTAAAAAAGGTGATGCCATTACCGTCAATGTGGAAAGCGTTGACCCCGAACAGCGCAGAATGAGCTTGAGCCTGGTGTTATCCGAATTACCAGTTGGCTATAAGTAGATTTCAGCAGATTAAACTGATAAAAATAGCCAAGAATGATTATTGAGACAATTGATAAAAGTTTGTTAGCATTGGACTCATCTGGTCGACAATTGTGGAAGACCAGATGTACGAGACTTGATTGCTTGAGTTTGCAATAATTATCATATTTGCAGAAGTAATTACAAAGGAACTATGGCAAAAAAACGCATGATTGTGACAGATGACCAATTGTTGGTAGACATGGACTTAATTTTTTCCGCGATCGATGACGCCGATGGTAATTGGCAACAAGTTGAAAAAGATATGGATCAATATGTGAACATGGTGCGGGAAATGATTAAAGATTCTGCTAAAACTGTTGTCATACCCAAACAAAGAATGGTGGTTACTGATGATCAGCTGATGATTGATATTGATTTATTATTTAATGCAATTCGTGAAGCCAACGGCGATTGGGAAAAAGTGGCAGACGACATGCAGGCTTATTTGGATGTGGTGGCTGATATGGTGAGCGATGAGGAAGAAGATGAAGATGAGAATGAAGACTTTTCCACACCTTCAATCATCAAAAATTGATTGATTTATGCTATAATACCTCTTGTAAGCATTTCAAATTGTTAAACTAATTGGTACAGATTTTAGTAGATGGGAGCAGATATGGCATATGTTATTACTTGTGGTGATGAGGGTGTACAGATAAACGTAGGAACTCGTTTGGGCGTGGTTGGCGCGGGTTATAAGTTGCCCGGGTTTAGCGAAGTTGTAAAGATTTTGAAGAAGATTTTTGAAAAAGATTTAAGAATTGCTGCGAGCGAAGAAAATGATTGGTTGAAAGCACAATTCAATTTAGCCAGTTGGGATCAAGTCAATGCCAGCGCTCAACAACACATTGAGGCTTTGGCAGATAAGGAAAAACTATTGTACGCTGGTTACTTGCCTTTTAGTGATCCTCGTCAATTAAAGCATGACATCAAAGGCCACATGGTGCGGCCTCACAAAATTCATATTGCCAACAAAATTTCATTTAGTTTGGGCGGTGGTGAACAAACCTACAACTTAGGTCACTTTCAAGTTAGTGCCGATTGGGTGGCAGAAGCTGATGAGAAATTGGCCAAGTCATTTTTGGGCGCTCAAGTAGATTTCTATGAAAAGCTGGTTGGTGGCAATAAATTGGAGCGGGTGGTAGAGGTTGAGGGTGATTTGGGTGAAGAAGTCGCCGCCAAAAACGAGGCTGTTTTGAAGAAATTGGGATTAATTTAAAATTCTAAACTTGGCTTGAGTCTGATTTGAGCGTAATCTGACCATAATATGAGTCTGATTAATGTTGGTCGGCAGCTGGTTAATAACCTGTCCGACCGTTTTTTTGTAGATTTCGCGCAATTTCAATAAAATAAATTCACAAAGCAATCCGCTAATAATCTGCTTGTATCTGTCCGCGACGGGATTATAATTTGCTCTGTTTTGTGGCCAGTCTCAGGTGGAAGGTTGAAGAATTTTAGTAAGTGGGCCTGGTTGCAATACCAAAGTATCAATTATCAAATCTTAAAGATTAATATGTCACCAGAAAAAGCTCGTAAACAAGAAGAAATTATCATTGAGCAAGCTGTAAAAGACTTTGTATCCAATCCAGAGCATCAAGTTCAAGTTGATGATAAAAGAAGACGCTGTGTAGACGGTGGCTATCGGCCTGGTCAGTCGGAAGGATCAATGGCAATTGCTGGCGCAGATCTTGGTACATCAATGGCCTTATTGACTTTAGAGAATCCTCTTACTGGCGAGCTTTTCACACCTCAGGAAGCTTTTGAGGCTGTTTATAAATATTTACAGGACGAAGGGTGGGGTGACTATTGTTGGCACTCAGATACCCACGAAGGTCACAAAGGGGTGGTTGTTGGCTGCGGCCATTGTAATGCCGCAATTTTAGAAAAATCAAAATTATATGGTGTTAACGGCGAGAGAGTGCAACAATTGTTGGACGTTGTTAGAAAAGCTCATCAGAATGGGCAATATAATATGGAATTTATCGAGCTCGACCGTGAACATGCAGAGCGAGGTGTTTTAGTAAATACTGGCTCACTATTAACCGTCAAGCCGTGGGACTTGGATACAGGCGAACAATACTTTGTGTACGATAAAAACTTGCACCATGATTATCTAGAGATACTAGCTGAGGTAATTGGTGTGGAGTATGAAGAGTTACAGGCAAGCATTGATGCTCAAACAAATGCAACGCTCGCTTCGCTCGCTTCAAGTCAGGGCAAGCCGCTAATTGAGATTAACTTGGATGATCCAGATGATATTAAAGTTGGAATAATCGGTTATGTACCCACTGCTTGACAAT
>DBQS01000033.1 GCA_002305355.1 Patescibacteria group bacterium UBA1388 | reverse complement strand
AGGATCAAACTCTCAAAAAAAGTTTAATTTTTGCTCTTTTAAATAAAAGGAATTGAACGGTTGCTGTCATGAATAAATTCATGATGGCAACACGCTTCAATTCGCGAATGTTTACCACCATGTTTAATTCAGACTGTTCAATTATTATTCGTCTCTTTACTTTTTAAAGTGCTTTTCTTCAGAGGCAATTTACACCAAACAACCCGGCAAGAAAACTTGCCAGAGTTTACTGTTTGGACAAAAAATTGCTATACTTAATTAAACTTAAGTTGAAAAGATGAGTATCCTCTTTTAGGAGGACTTATCTTTCTTGAAGAGCACGAAGTATAACATCTCCTGTGGAAAAGTGTCAAGCTGCTGGTTGAGGGATTGATCAGCAAAATCTGTGAAACAAGAAACAATGAGGGAATTAAAAAAGATGGAATTAAAAAATGGGGCTCAACCAGCTGCTGATGATTTAATTTCACCAGCTGAGGTTGATGAAGTTAAAAAGCCTGGTTTAGAGTTTGTTAATGGTTCTTCGCCCCAACCGCAAATCAAGTCTGAACCAAGCCAGGTAACGGTGACATCTGGTGAGAATCTCCCAGATCAAGAACAGCAAATTGTAAAAAAAGCCCAAGAATTGTCCAGACAACTCAAGTCTCAGCTAGAAATCCTAGGTCTTGACGCTAATCACTTATTTGTTGATCGCCTGCACAATGATCTTCTCACCCAATTCAGCGGTTTGGCAGAAATCTACACGCTTGTCAAGGAATTATCCGCTCAAAAAGATGCAGTTGGTTCAAATCAATTTCCAAATCAGGTAAAGAGATTTTTTCACGATGTGACTGGTTTAACTGCTCTTCAAGTTCTCAACAATTTGATGAATGATTTTCAGATGCAAAATCAAAGACTGAAATTGGCTGAAGAAATTACTTACAAGGCATCGCAAGTCATGTTTGCTCGTACGAGAGAAGTTTTTGTTGCCCAGCAAAAAAAACTATCTCAATTAGCTCCAAATCTTGTTTCAGTTTCAGATTTAGGAATTTCAGTCAATGATCTTAAACTAAGTCTCACTGAACTGACTTCGGCAGTATATGGTGCAAATATTGATGGGGAGGATTTTACCACAGCATATTTTACTTGCTGAATTAGTTGGTCAATTAAATCAGTGGGTAGCGCTTCATAATCAATCGGAGGTGGAAAATAATCGCGGTGATCAGCTCTTAATTAAGATAGAAAGCGATCTGTCGCAAATTGATGGTCAAGCACTTAATACTTCCCTCACTACTTCTAAGGCCGTTGTTTTTTTGTCCAATTTGATTAGCAATGCCCGCAAAGCTTATCTGCGTCGAAAAATTAAACAGGATGAGCCGAACTTTGTTGCGATTAAAATTGAAGGCATCATTAAAGATGGCACTCCAATGTTGATGTTACGAGTGGATGATTTTGCGGGTGGTTTTGATTCTGGATCTACGAGCGAGCGCGTTTCCTTTGATGAACAGGAATTGCAGACCGTGGAATTGGGTCAGATTCGGGGTGGTTGGCGAGTACAAGATCAACCAGCAGCCTCGCCTCCTCGTCTAGTAGCTCAGTCACGCAATGTTGGCTTACGATCCCAAATGGAGTTTGTGCAGATACTAGGTGGTGATTATAAAGTTGGCACCAGGTTTGATCGGGCAACACAAGAGCCTGAGGGGGCAACTGTATTAGTAGAATTGCCTCTTCAGCACAGTTAATAATCAAAATATATTGATAAATAGCATAAAATATTGATGTAGCTAAATTAGCAGACTAATCATCTGACTGCTAAATATCAATCATAATCAATTTACATCAAACTAATTCAAAAGATTGCAATTGAGGAGATTGATTTTGTTAAGTAGCGGATTGTAGTGGAAATTTATGAGAGTCATTGAAGAGCAATCACTCCCCCGCCCAAACAAACTGTTGCATGATCGGTTGTGAGGTAGAACACGGCCGATTGGCCAGCAGCGATACCTCTGGTTGGTTGTGTGAGTGTGACTTGCCATTGATGATGTGTTTGATCGACTAACTTGATTGCGCAGGGCATCAATTCTCCTGTGTGGCGGATGCGGACAAGTATGTTGCCTGTCTTACCTAGATCAATCGATGAATTGGTCGATTGGTCAATTAAGTGCAAACTTTCGACATTAAATGTTTGTTGATATGTTTCCGCTCCAAAGCCGACGATGAGCTGGTTTTTGGCAGCATCTTTGCCAATGATATAGAATGGTGGAATATTGGCTTTTTCGATTGTTTGACCATCGCTGAGTCGGATCAGCGATTTTTTGTCGATGCTAAACCCGTGTCGCTGACCAATGGTGTAGAACCAGTGTCCGTTGTGTTTACCAATCACATTGCCGTCAACGTCGATGACCTCACCAGGTTGTTCGCCCAGTCGATCTTTTAAAAACTCCCGTACGTCAATATCACCAATAAAGCAAATACCCACTGAATCTTTCTTCTGAGCGTTGGGCAATTTGAGTTCGGCAGCTTTTTGTCGGACTTGCTCTTTAGTGAATATGGCTAAAGGAAATAAAATATTTGCAAGCTGCGATTGTGAGAGCAAGTATAAAAAATAGGTTTGATCTTTATGTTTGTCGACAGGGATAGTGAGTTGGGGTGGACCGTTGTTGTCGATTATACGGGCGTAATGACCAGTTGCCACAAAATCAAAACCTTGATTTTTCGCCCAGTCGTAGAAGAGTCCAAATTTAATTTCCTGATTGCACAGTACATCAGGATTAGGTGTTCTACCAGCTTTGTATTCAGCAAAAAAATACTCAACTACTCGTTGTTTGTAGACGTCTTTAAAATCGAGAACTTGAAAGGGAATGCCTAGATCAAGTGCAGCTTGCAGCGCGTCTTTACGATCCTCCTCTGCCCTGCATCCGGGGGCTCGCCAACATTCCAAAAAGATGCCTGTCACATCATAACCTTGTTCGACTAATAAATGAGCAGCCACGGTTGAGTCAACTCCACCGCTCATACCAAGTGCAACCCGCTGCTTTACTTGATTAGTCAAATGATTTTTTATTTTCATACCAGGCAAATATTATATCAGTTGCATCATGATTAATTTTTACTAAGGTGATTGAGCACTAGCTGGTGGTGGAGGCTGGAGATAGATTTATGAATGGATTAAAAGTTAAAGCTTAATCTTTAGTTGATCAATATGATTTTCTTTACCAATTTTCAAGAGTGAACTTGCATATTGAGCATGGTCTACCCGGTAAAAACTAGGGAGGAGTGGTCGAAAAGTAGGATTAAGTGCAAAAGCCCGTTCCACATCTTGATAAGAAAGTTTGCCAAAATAAAGCAAAGTGGGGTTAAAATCATGTTTGTGTAACCAATGCCAAACTTGGATCATGCCTTGGAAATAAACAGCGTCTTTGGAAAATCCACCTGGCTGGCTAGTGTCGGTTAAACCTCTTTTTAAGCGTAAAGCCTTTTTCCATCTGGACTCAGCGCCAGGAATGTATTTTTCCAATCGATTATAAACTTCCGCGAAAGAATGGTGTTGCGCCCAATCAGAAGCAATGTAAGTCAGCGCTGATTTGTAGGCTAGCTGAAATTTCAGCGGAATTAATCCATGTAAAATTGCTAATCCTTCTTCTGTGGGCAGATACTCATGGAAACCTCTTTTCTGTTTATGCTTAAACCAAGGTTGTTTTTGATAGTTTTTGCTCCTGAGAGCATGAGTGCCAATTTCATGATACAGCAGGCTATTAATTTCGTCTTTACGAAAAGTTGCTGCTGAATTAAGCTTGATGTAATTTGGACCAATCGTGGTGCGCGCAATAAAGGACGTTGACCAAATTAGCTCATACTCATTATCTAAGTCATGCAAACCTAGAAATTGGTGTATTTTGTGATTTACTTCACTCTGTGAAAGACCAGGGCCGAGCAGCATTTTTAGATCATTGGCGTTACGGTGGAGAAAAGCACGGTCTAAAATTTCTTGTGCTAGCACCAACAATTCTCCATTATCGTGGTTATATTTTTCCAGCTGCTCCTGAGGAAAATCTTTTTCATAAATAAATTGAGGATTATAAGTTGGGTCTGCCAAGAACTTTTGCTTCTCTTCTAACACATTCAGCGGGTTGAGATATTTGATTAATTTCATAATTAATGAATGTTTTGGAGTAGTGAAAATAAAGAACTTTGTCTAAATAATTATTTAATTGATGTCTTAATTGACCAGGCAACTCGCTATGAATTGCTTCTGGTCAACTGTTTCCAGGACCGACCAAGAAGTTTTGCAAATCTCTTTTGCCTAATTCAAGTTTATGTTTGGTGCGGTTGAGACGCTTGCTCACCATCATTGCCGTATCAATTCTTTTCCCTTTGAGATTGAATGAAACGCTAACCACAGGTAATTTACCTTCAATTGTTTCTTGTTGTCGCCACAGTAAATCATCGAGGTCAACTAAGCCCAGTTGATCAGCAAATTCTTCGCTAATAATTGAGCGACTGCGTTTAGTATCTACGATGGCTAAACAGTCATGTGGTTTGCCATGGTCATCAATGACTTCGACACTTGGCTTGAGAGAAATGATGGGCATGTCGTCTGGTGTATGAATTTTGTCGGCGAATTTTCCTGCAAACAAGGCTTGAGCAATTTTCACTCCGTGCTCAGCATTTCTGACTTCAATGCCTTCAACTCTTTGCAGTCTTCTTTTTAATCCAGCTTTATTGGCCATTTGGATGGAAAGTCCTGGAAAGACATTGAGTTCCACAATCATTGGTCCTCGGTCTGGGTGAATGAAAATATCAGCTCCCATGTAAACAAAACCGGCCGCCAGCGAAGCTTTGACTGCGGTTTCTAAGACTTGCTTCCATTGCGGGATTAAAATTCCACGCACTTTGCGTTTCGTACCGGGAAAGTACTTGATATACTCTTTTTTGCCTTTCAGCCCATAGGTGGTGGAACCAGTTGCTAGATCAATACCCAATGCGATCGCGCCTTTATCAAGATTCGCTCTGCCTTGTGATTCCGGTGTGGGAATGCGTGCCATGGCCATCACTGGCACTTGATTAAACACCACCACTCTAATGTCTGGAGTACCCTTATAGGCATATTTAGCCAAACTAGGATGTGGTGGGATCAGTTCCTCAATCATGGCGCGGTGATTAGAACCCCAAGTACTAAATTCGCCATCCAGAATATTTTCAACGTGCAAAATCAAGTCAGATCTACTGATAATTTCATTTTCCTGGTTCATCCATTTGGCTTCGTTGGGGACTTTTTTTTTGATGATCCACACGCCCTTACCGGCGCTGCCGCTGACGGGCTTGATCACAAATGGTACGGGAATTGCTTCCCAATTGATCTCTTCAACATCTTGAATTGTTTTAAAAATATGAAAAATCTTGGGAGTTGCAATATTATGCTCTTCCAACATTTGTTTTGTAAGCAGTTTTGAAAAACCATATTTTCTGGCACTGGCCGGATTTAATTTGGTGTAACGATAGCGGGCATTCATGCCCAAGATGTGTGAGGGTTTAACTGCCATGGCATGATCCACTATTCTTCTTCTTCAATCATCGTTCTGAAACGGAACCTTTCGCTAAGGCGTAAGCCGGTAAACTTGCCAATAATAATATTAAGAGCGGCGATTCCAACTCCAAGTAATTCTGGTTCAAGTAAGACAAGTTTATGCATTGGTTCCCATTTCAGAATTAAAGCAGCCAGGGCGGCAAGGCCGATCGTTTCAATCGTGAGTGCGATTGCTTCAGCTTGTTTGGTTCTTCCTTGAGCATCAAGAAAATTCTCAGAAAGGAGTACCAAAATTAATATCGCGAAAATATTGACCGTCATCAAAGTGACGAGATCAAAAATTGGGGCCATTAAAAGAGCTGCTAAGATTCCAAGCGAAATTGCCCAGATGATCAAAGCAGTTCGGGGAAGATATGATAACTTGGTGCGTCTGAAAATTCTTTTCGCAAAGACAGCAGCGAGTACAATTGCCAAAAAGATAATAATGCCCTCTAAAATTCCGGTAGAAACAAATGCCACTGCCAACACCGCTGGAGTATAAATGCCAAACCCACGCAAACCAATCACGTGCCGAGAGCCGGCGATTAATGATGCTACAAAGGGAAAGAGTAAAACCAAGACAATGGTGGTTGCCGGTACGCCTTCACTGACTGCATAACGAATGGCGTGTTGTAGAAAATTGTTCCAAGCTAGATCTCCCGGAGGATTTTCATCCATAAATCTCACCAGCTTGCTTTTTTGCTCACCCTCTGGCTCGGTAATATCTGAGTCTTTTTTTTCTTGGATCCTTTGCGCTACCTCCGCTGAGGGAGAAGCGAGCGAGGCGCCGTCAGTAGCATCAGCAGAAGATGTGGCGAGTTCTTCTTCGAGAGGTACTTCAATCACGACTGATGTCTCATCGACCTGAGCAGCGACTGGGATCGGTAATATATAGGCGCTCGCCATGATTGTCAGGGCGAGCATCACCCGAGTAGCGAGGGTGCATCGATTGAGGAAACAATCTTTTAGTTTTGTGATTTGCCAAATTTTCATAATCGCTATTATACTCTAGAAGAGTTCTCGTCAAAAGGGTTTTTTATCTTGACTAAAATGTGTCATTACGTGGTTTTTGAAGCATTGAATTGCGAGAAGATTACTTTCGATTAGGACAAGTTAAAAAATCATCAACACAGCTCTTATAGATATTTGTGAGATCTATCTACGGCTCTGCGCTTGAATAGATACATTTAATGATGAATCGAGGAAAGTCCGATCATGAAGCGACCAGTATCAATGATGACTTGATGAAGTATCGCTGATTAATTGATCAGTATCGTCAGTTATCTGGCTAAATGATAATCTTGATGAAACCGTTTACTAAACTGATTAAAAAGGAAACCAATACGAGAGAAAAAAACCAGTTCAGTTCGACTCCAAATACTGCTGTAGATTGAATTAAAAACCCAGGCACCAAATACATCACTAGCCATAAAAATCCCACATTAATGACGACTGAAAATAAACCCAGAGTAATGAGATTAACCGGTAAAAAAATGAGGTTCAAAATGGGTTTCGCTAACATGTAAAGTAACGTCAGCACCAAGCTCGCCAGCCCTAAAGTAAACCAGCTGGCAACAGATACAGTTGGTACAAACCAGGACAAAACTAGTAAAGTTAGCGCCATTCGAATAAAAGGTCTGAGCAGTGAAAACAACATCTTGTGGATAGTATACAGCTAAACTTCCAAATTTTTGAAACGGGGGGAGTCGCTAGATGAAGTATCATCAGTGACAACTTAATTATGCGATCAAGGATTAATCTCAAATCCGGGATTAAATCATTTTTTTGTTTGTGGAGATTCTGGCAAATTATGAAGAAAGAAAATTTTTTAGTTTACGTCTAGTGAATTGCCGCTTGGAAAAACGGTGAGCTTCATCACGCAAGTGTTGCACCAAATTGAGACCTGGGTGTTGAGATGGCAACTTGAGTTCGTGATATCTAATGCCCTTTAAGTGATTGGGATTTGTTTTTAGTTGAGGGGTGTTGATGAATTTTCGAGCGGATGTTGTTTTTGCTGTTTCACTGATTTCACTTTTTGAACTAGATGATGATAAGTTTTTGACTTGGCTCAGATCAGGGATGATTAACCGGTCGGGGTGTTTGGCAATACTAATTACTGGACAGCGCCATCGCCAAATAGATAAGGCAGCACGGAGTTGACCTTTCCCACCATCAATAATTATTAAATCCGGTCTGCCCCATTCTGGATGATTTTGCCTACGAAGAATAGCTTCCTTGAGCATGTGATAGTCATTGGGTGTTTGAAGGGTACGGATATTAAAGAGTCGATATTGATCTTTTGCCGGTATCCCATTTTCAAATGTGACCATGGCTACTGCTGCGTGCTGACCGGCGATATTGCTTACATCGTAACCCTCCAATCGTTCTAAGCGGTAATTGGCTGGGGTATGTAAATAAGTGTGTAGGATGCGTCTCAAATGAATAGTGCGATTTTGTGCTTGATTTTCGGTTAGTGAAGTTGATAACAATAAATCTGGTTTAAGTTTATATGCCGGTTGCGTGACTTCAGTGATCACCTGCAGTTGGTCGCGCAGCATAGCTGCTTGTTCATAGTTTTCATGAGTGGCGGCATCCTTCATCGCACTTTCTAAATTGGTAGTTACTTGTCGTTTCTTACCTCGCAAAAAGAGCTTAAGTTCTCGAATTTGGGCTTGATAGCGGGCGGCGTTAATCTCACCAATGCAAGCTCCAGGGCAAAGACCGATGTGATAATAAAAACAGGCTTTTGATTGTGGGTGCAACTTGTTGCCACGCTCATTACACCACGGAAAAATTCTTCGTGCCAAGTTAATTACTTCTCGTAATTTATAAGCGCTTTGGAACGGACCAAGTATGGTACCTTTTAAGTGTTGACTGATAATTTCACTTTTTCGCACCATATTTACTCTGGGAAATTTTTCATTGGTGATATGAATATATATTGGGCTTTTATCGTCTTTGAGTAAAATGTTGAACGGCGGCCGGTAGGTGCGAATTAGTTCCGCTTCTACCAAGAGCGCTTCCAATTCACTCCTTAATTTTTGAGTTTTCAACGTGGTGGCGGTTTGTACAAGTTGGAGAGTACGAGTGGGCAATCGACTCAGGTAAGTGTACGAGCTGATCCTCTTTTCAAGATTTTTTGCCTTTCCTACGTAGAGGACATTACCGTTTTTGTCTAAGAACCAATACACTCCCGGCGATGAAGAGACCGCTGAGCGCTGTGAGGCCCACGCCAATGTAGACGATTTCTTCGCTGAGTCTTGTGACGATTGATGGTCCTGTGGGAAGGATGAAGTCGGCTGGTGTGCTTTGGCTGATTTGGTCACGGGTAGATATTTGATAAGTGATCGCAGTTGTTTGATTGGGTTGCCATGAGTTGGTAGTAATAGAGATTGGCAGTTTTAATGACTGGTATGGTAATAAATAAGGAAGCTTTATTTGATTATTATTTCGTTGGTAATTTATGGGTATCTGACTATTAAAACTGATGTCAATATCGTACCACGCTTGACCAGTTTGGTTGGTGATGTTGAGTGTGTATCTTCCTGGTAGGACGATGCCAAACAATTTTTCAGGTTCAAAGTGTAGTTCGTAACTTGGCTCGGTAGTCGGGAATTGATCGGTGAAGGAAACCTCCACATCTTTAGTCTCAAGATTGGAACCCTTGTATGCGCCGGCTGGATAAGGAGTGGTACTTGAGTGACCGTTGATAGCGAAAACAATGTGACTCAGGTCAAAATGGTGAAAATAATCAATGCCACCCGTGGTGTCTTCCCAAGTTGGATCCACAGGTTGCCAAAGATTAGTTGAAGAATCGAAGTACTCTGGCCAAGAGTGAAGAATGTCAGTTTCTAAACTGAGTGGGCGTAAATCTGGATTTTGAGTGTAAGCAAAACCAGTTAAGCGGCGCGCGGGAACGCCTGCCCGGCGTGTTAAGGCGATAAACAAATCGGTGAATTCTTGACAAACGGCTTGGTCGGGAAATTGGAGCGCGCCGTCTGCTCCCTTTCTTTCTTGAGCATTTCCGTTTTCAACCAAGTCGTATGAATAATCCAGTGTGTCAACCACAAAATCATAAATTTTTTGAGGTGTATTGAGATCAGTGTTAATGAGTTGGAGATTTTTTTGATTGAGCTCCCAATATTTGTCTGATTTAGTGTGAGCAGAACTTGGTTTAATTGAAAAAGCATGCTGATTGGGTTCGAGAGTGAGTAACACGTCGGCCGTTAAATAGACACTGACGGCGGTGTTAGGATTCAACTCATAACTAGCTAACCAATTCCCATCTTCATCAATTTTTAATTCATTGGGATATGGGTCTAAACTATGGTAATAAAGTCTTTGCCATAGTGTGTCAGGTGGCAAGGCAATTTGGGCTAAACCACGACTGCTTGAGTTATTTTCCAAGTTGTATCGCAATACTATTTTAAAGACTTGTTGTTCTCCAAAAAAAGCTGAGATGGGTTGGGATGCTGGTTGAACAAATTTGGTGACGATGAATTGATTTTCGATACCAACTGCTGCCGGTTGAGGGTTGACTCTCACTGCTCTGCCAAAATGAAAGGGTGTTTTTAAGATCAATTCTTGGTTGGAAAATTTTTGCTGGCTGCTGATAGGAGGAATTTGCACTTCGAGTACTTTGTTGGCTACCGTTGCCACATCAGGCGTGTCATACTCCACGCTAAAATTTCTCACTTTCCCCTCGCCCACAACCTGGTCTGGGAAAGGAATTTTGACGGTGGTGGCATTTTGCAAACTGCTAATTTCCGCTTCAAGAGGCTGACCATTGTTCTTGACGATGATGTGCTGTAGTTCAGGGAAGTTAATTGTGAGAGTGTATTGATTGAGATAATGAGTTGGCGAAGTATTGCGGACTGCAAATTGCTGCACAACGTGGCTCTGACCATCTGGTTGAACTTCATAAGTGGTTTTGAGGGTCGTTTCAAAAGGCGGATCTGTCAATTGGGCAGGATCGTCTTCCTGAGCATTGACCACATGAACTGAGGTCACTAAACAGATGATAAAGATGGCCAGCTGTATTAGCCTTAATAAACGGCTTGCCCATGATTTCCAAGTTCCGAAAGTGTTTGAATCGATATATGTGGTCATCTTCACTATTGTAAAGCAAGACTAATAAACAAAGAAATTGGAATTAAATTAGAAAAAATTATCTTGATCAAGTTGATAGGAAAAAAACTATCTCTGTTTTCTACTTGCAAAATTCCTTTTTCAAGAATTGACCAGTATAAGAAGATTTATGAGTTGCTACTTGCTGTGGAGTACCGGTGGCGACAATTTGACCGCCGCCATCACCGCCCTCAGGGCCTAAATCGATTATCCAGTCCGCATTTTTAATGACATCCAAGTTATGCTCAATTACGATTACGGTGTTGTTTTGGGCAACCAGCTCGTCTAAAACATTGAGTAAATTTTGTACATCTTTGAAATGGAGACCAGTTGTGGGTTCATCGAGCAAATAAACTACGTGATCTTGAGTCCGAGTTGATAGTTCGCGGGCGAGTTTAACGCGCTGCGCTTCACCTCCCGATAAAGTGGGAGCGGGTTGACCAAGGTGTATATAACCCAGGCCAACTGCTTGTAAAGTTTCGAGTTTTTTTGCTAGTTGTGATGATGCCCCAAAAAATTTAGCAGCTTCGTCAACGGTCATGTCCAGTACCTCAGAGATATTTTTACCTTTGTAGAGGACTTCTAAAGTTTCTTGGTTGTAGCGGCGGCCGTTGCAAACATCGCAAGTGACATAAACATCCGGTAAGAACTGCATTTCAATTTTTAGTTGGCCATCACCTTGGCAAGCTTCGCAACGGCCGCCCTTGACATTAAAACTAAACCGACCTGGTTTGTAAGCTCTCATGCGTGCATCTTGAGTTTGAGCGAACATCTGACGGATGAGATCAAACATTTTGGTGTATGTGGCTGGGTTGGATCGAGGGGTTTTGCCAATGGGACTTTGATCGATGAGCGTCACTCGCCTCACCTCATCCGGCACCAGTACCCGCTCGACCATGCCTTCTCTGCCCTCAGTTTTTCTACCAAGCTGTTTAGCTAATTGGTAATAAAGGGTGTCGTGCAGCAAAGTACTTTTGCCAGAACCAGAAATACCGGTGATGCAAATCAACTTTTTAAGTGGAAAGTCAACATCAATTGATTGTAAATTGTGATGTGAAGCACCACTGATCCTAATGCAATTAGCGTGAATGTCATCTTCAAGACTAACAATTCTTGGTTCATGATTTTGATTAGTTGACAATTTGTGACGTTTTGACTTTCGATGCACATCTTTTTTTCTTGATAAATATTGCCCAGTGAGTGAATTTTTATTAGCCATAATTTCATCAGCTGTCCCTTGGGCAACAATTTGACCGCCATCTTTTCCAGCGCGGGGACCGAAGTCCAGTACATGGTCGGCAGCCAACATCACATCGCGATCATGTTCAACTACCACCACCGTGTTACCTTTTTGTTGCAAGTTTTTGAGAGTTTCAATGAGACGATGATTATCACGTTGATGTAGGCCAATGGTGGGTTCGTCCAAAATGTACAACACACCAGTTAAGCCAGTACCAATTTGCGACGCCAGCCGAATTCTTTGTGCTTCTCCTCCCGCCAAAGTGGCTGCTTCACGATTGAGGGTGAGGTAATTGAGTCCGACTGAAGATAAAAATTCCAATCTACTAATGATCTCTTTCAAAATTGGTTCAGCAATTTGTTTTTCTTGAGCAGATATTTCTTCACTTTCTTTGACTAAAGTGCACCACTCTGCTGCTTGATTGATTGGTAAGGCTGTAACTTCAGCAATGTTATTGTTAAGAATTCTTACTGCCAGCGACTCTGGTTTTAGTCGGGCTCCACTGCATACTTGGCAAACTTGTTGGTGCATATACTGACTAATATCTTTTTGTACCCAAGCAGAATCTGTTTCAGCATATCTTCTTTCCAAATTATTGATAAAGCCTTCGAATTTTTCTTCAATCATGGTCATACTACCGAAACGGTTTTCCCCTTCCACTTGAAAAACTTTGTTGGAGCCATATAACAACACTTGCTGAGTTTCTGCAGACATTTTCTCCCAGGGAGTGTGGCGAAAATCGATGCCTTCTTCATTTGCTACTGTGCGTACCAGTCTTGCCCACCAAGAGTCATTACTCAAAACTCGGGCAAAGGGGATGACGGCCCCTTCACTTAAGGTTAAGCTAGGAGCAATAATTTTTTCGTGATCAATTTTCAGAAGCGAACCTAAACCATTGCAGTTGGAACAAGCGCCTTGTGGCGCGTTGAATGAAAAGAGTCTTGGTTCAAGTTCGGGAAAAGACCGCCCGCACTTACTACAAGCTAATTTTTCGCTGAATAGGATGTCTTCGGTTTTTTTTGGATTATCTGGAAAATTCAAGTTTTGATCCAGAATAAAACTAATTTCAACCAAACCTTCCGATAATTTTAGAGCTTCTTCAATGGATTGACTTGCCCGACTTCGAATAGTTTTTAACTCTTTATCATCGGCGAGTTGCTGTTTGGAAATAACTAGCCGGTCGACCAACACGTCAATGTCGTGTTTGTTAGTTTTAATGAGGGTAAAGTCTTCTCCTAAACCATGCATTTCGTTGTCAATACGAACCCGGTTGTAACCTTTTTTTTGCAAATTAATAAACAAACCTTGAAACTCACCTTTGCGTTGTTTGACCACTGGTGAGAAGATCATTAACCTGACTGGTGTCCCGTTACTTCTTTGTCGGACGTTGTCAAAAACTTTATTAACGATCTCATCTACAGTCTGAGTGGTAACCGGCAAATTACAATCTGGACAGTACTGATGACCAATGCGAGCATATAATAGTCTCAAGTAATCATAGATTTCGGTGATGGTACCAACTGTTGAGCGCGGGTTGTGGGAAGTGGTTTTCTGATCAATGGAAATCGCGGGTGACAAACCTTCGATGTAGTCAACATCAGGTTTGCGCATGATGCCTAAAAATTGTCGAGCGTAAGAACTTAAGCTCTCTACATACCGGCGCTGACCCTCAGCATAAAGAGTGTCGAAAGCAAGCGAACTCTTGCCACTGCCAGACAAACCGGTAAATACAATCAGTTTATCTTT
This sequence comes from Patescibacteria group bacterium UBA1388, assembly GCA_002305355.1. Taxonomy (GTDB): domain Bacteria; phylum Patescibacteriota; class Microgenomatia; order UBA1400; family PJMF01; genus UBA1388. Next base: position 7,140 of record DBQS01000033.1, on the reverse strand, counting down.
GGGGATCGTGACGTTAATATTTTTTAAGTTGTGTTCGCGGGCGCCCGTGATAGTGATAGTGTTGCGGATATGCATTTTTATATGAATTATCTGAACTAATTAAGTGATGTGAGTGGTTTCAATGATAAATAATATTTACTCGATGGATTGGTTGATGCAGATGGTGAAATAATATTAAATTATGGATATATGAATACAAAATAGACTATGAGTTATGCTGAATCTTGCCTAAATCGAAAGCGTAGCATAGCATAAATTCGGCAATTTTTCGAGTATAGAAAGTTGCTAATGATTGCTTTTTATTACCAACTTTTTTCTTTTGTAGCAGAAATTTTGTAGTCTTAATGTCGAATTAATAAAGTAGTTAGCTTGACTGCAATGAAGCAATGATATCTCTTAAAATTGCGGCGAGTTCAAAATCAAGTTCTTTTGCGGAAGTGAGCATGCGGCGACGAAGTTTGGTGCTGAGTTGACGTTTATCATCTGGCGTTAATTCAGCAGGGTTGATTTTATTGAGATCAATGCGTTCAGTTTTTGACAAATCAATAATCATCGGGTTGCTATCTCTTTCTAGTCGCTGTCTCTCTTTTGCTACTAGTTCCTCTGCCTCACTTTTAGTGACCATTTTTTCCCGGACCGGTTTGGAAATACTGGTTGGTACAATTTGATGTTCAAGGTTGTAGGAAACTTGTATGCTTCGGCGGCGCTGTGTTTCTGCAATTGCCCGCTTCATCGACCCAGTTAAGTTATCTGCGTACAAAATCGCCAAGCCATCCTGGTGGCGCGCCGCCCTCCCCATCGTTTGAACTAATGCCTGTTCAGATCTTAAGAATCCTTCTTTATCTGCATCCAATATTGCTACCAACGATACCTCTGGCAAATCCAAGCCTTCGCGCAGCAAATTAATGCCTACCACCACGTCGTACACACCACGTCGTAAATCATCCAAAATATCAGACCGTTCGAGTGTTTCAATATCAGAATGTAAGTAAGCTACTTGCGGAAATTTTACTTCCTCTTCGGGAAGGTGCGTGCGATGCAGCACGGCATGAAGCAAACTTTCAGGAAGTTTACCAATTTCCATTTTTTCAATTGGGAGTATTCCATCGTCTAGATATGATATCGCGTCAGGATCTTCTGCCGCCAGCGTCGTCTGCTGTTGCTCGTGTTGCCTTCGCCGCTCAATCAACTCCAAAATTTTTTCTTGATTATTTAAGTAGTCGGTTAAAGCTTCGGCCATACGCTTGGTGAGGGTAGTGACCAAAACTCTTTGCCCGAGGTTTTTACGGGCAATGACTTCTATCACCAAATCTTCAATTTGAAAGCGGGTTGGTCGCAACACAATTTGAGGATCAACCAGGCCAGTTGGCCGGAGGAGTTGTTCAACAGGCTTGTTGCCAGCTAAAGATAGTTCATAGTCATTGGGAGTTGCCGAGACATAAACCGCTTTGTCCAATCTTTCCATAAATTCGATAAAGCGAAGCGGTCGGTTGTCCAACGCACTTGGCAGCCGAAAACCATATTCTATTAAGTTGGCTTTACGTGATTGATCACCGTGATACATTCCCCTCACTTGGGGTAATGTCATATGGCTCTCATCAATCACAGTCAAGAACTGCCCATCAGCAAACCGCTCGGCATTTTCATGAAAATAATTAATGAGTGTGTAAGGAGCTTGGCCAGCTTCACGACCGTCAAAGTAGCGTGAATAATTTTCAATCCCGTTCACATAACCTATTTCCCGCATCATTTGCAGGTCATGTGTCACTTTTTGCTGTAAACGGTAAGCCTCTACTACTTTGCCAGCTTTTTTTAGTACCTCTAGTCTTTTCGCTAAATCGTGCTCAATCTGTTGATAACCAGTTTCAAACGAACCTTCATCGACCACGTAGTGTTTGGCAGGAAAAATTGTGAAGCGTTTCAACCTTCCACCCTCTTCTTGTATCTTCTGATCCATCAAATCTAAAAATTTATCCTTAGGATGGGGAGGATTGGTGGGTGAGCCAGTTGTAGGATCAATCCATTCAATACGGGTGATTTTGTTTTCCAGAGTTTCAATTCTTAAGGCGACACTTTCATAAGCCGGCCAAATTTGGATGATGTCACCGCGCAAGCGGTAAGTGCCTCGGCGCAAATCTGCGTCAGATCTTTCATATTGTAAATTAGCAAGCTGCAATAACAATGTTTCTCGTTTAATTACTTCACCTTCAATCAACTCCATGGTATTTTTCCTGTACTCCATAGGTGAGCCCAAGTTGTAAATGCAGGATACTGAAGCCACTACGATCACGTCACGGCGTGTTAGCAAATTCATGGTGGTGGCCAGCCTCAGCTTATCGATTTCGTCATTGATAGTGGCTTCTTTTTCAATGTAGGTGTCGGTACTAGGTATATAGGCTTCTGGCTGGTAGTAATCGTAGTAAGACACAAAATAACTAACCGCGTTATGTGGGAAAAAATCACGAAATTCTTGATAAAGTTGGGCAGCAAGGGTTTTGTTGTGGGCGATTACCAACGTGGGCAGCTGAGTTTGCTCAATCACATTCGCCATGGTGTAGGTTTTGCCGGAACCGGTTACACCAAGAAGGACTTGATGTTTTTCATTTTTTTGCACACCGGTTGTTAACTTTTTAATGGCGGCTGGTTGATCACCGGTAGGCTGGTAGGGTGCGCTTAACTTAAATTTCATCTCTGTTTGAGTAAACCAACTATTATAACCTAAGATCAATTTGGAGAGGGAGCTATTGATGTGAAGTGACTGAAGCGGAATTTGTCCCAACTTTTACTCTCATCAGCCGATATTAATCACGAGAAATGGGCAGTATAATACTGTGCCATGAAAGTAACGCCAGTTAAATCGCCCACCGTGCACACCGGAGATGATTTATTCCATTTGCTTAATGTAGTTTTGCCTCAGTTGAAGGAAAAAACTGTTGTTGTAGTTACCAGCAAGGTGGTGGCGTTGTGTGAGGGCGCAGTGGTGGTAAAAAAGACTGGCGATAGAAAAGAAAAACACGATTTGGTGCGAAAAGAATCCGAGCTTTTCACTGATCCTAGCCAATCTTCTTATGATTTGATGTTGACGGTAAAAAATCAGATTTTAGCAGTCAATGCTGGTATTGATGAATCAAACGCCGATGGTAAGTATGTTTTATTCCCTGAGAAACCGTATCAATCGGCTGAAAAAATTTGGTGTTATTTGCGCGCTAAACACCATGTACAAAATTTGGGAGTGATTATTATTGATAGTCGTACTTTTCCTTTGAAGTGGGGCACCATTGGTACTGCTCTCGCCCACTGTGGTTTGGCGGCACTAAACAACCGGATAGGTGAAAAGGATTTATTTGGAGTGGAAATGAAAATGACCCAAGAGAATGTGGTCGAAGCGTTGGCGGTGGCAGCCAACTTTGAGATGGGTGAAGTGGACGAAGCTCAACCGTTTGCAATCGTGACTGATATTACTAAAGTTCAGTTTCAAAACCGGCCACCCACCTTAGCTGAAATTGCGGAGTTGCAAATTTCCATCCATGACGATGCTTACGCACCGATTCTCAAAAATGCTGGTTGGAAAAAGGGTGGCCAATACCTTCCCCCTAAAAATAATTCCAAAATTGAGTGGTTTTTGGACAGAAAGATTGCCGACAAAGATGAGCGCTGAGTTCAATTGAAGATTGATTTAATCGTTTGCAAGTCCGCTTAGTCGATTCAGACAAATGTTAACTAAATGCGTGATTTAGAAAAAATGACTGATAAAACGAGCTTGATCTCTAGTTGACAGTGGCAATTTATCCTCTGATATCTGAACATGATGGCGAGTGTTGCTGTTGAAATTGACTAAGTGATGTTGACTTTGTCTGAGCAGCTTTTTCTAAGCAGCTTGCAATTAGGTCACAACTCCTGCAAAATATCAGCTTCTATGAAATACATGTTTGTCTTTGCTCATCCTGATGATGAATCAGTGGCTTGCGCCGCAACGATTAAACAGTTGGTAGATCAGGGCGATCAAGTTAGTTTGGTAGTGGCGACGTGGGGTGAGGTTGGCGAGATCGCGCCAGCAGCTCAGCAAGAACTGCAGAAACTTGGTTCGGTGGGTAAGCTTCGCGAGCAAGAATTAACCAAAGCTGCCCAGCACCTTGGGATTAGCAAATTGCATGGTTTAGGTTTTCATGATGGCCAGATTAACAACCAACTGGTTTGGGGCAAGTTGCTCATTAATGTCATTGAGCAGATTGACAACTGGCAACCTGATGTTTTAATTACTTTTGATCATACGGGTTGGTACTATCACCTTGACCACGTAGGGATTTCGATTGCGACCACTCTGGCTTTTCATCAAGCAAAGCATCAGCCGCTAGTACTGCTCCACTCTCACTTTCAGCCATCTAGTCCTGGCGAGCGAAAATGGCGGTATATATTCAGACCAGCTAGTGCCACTCATCAGGTTTTGGTGAAAGATGTTGATCATAAAAAAATTGCTCTCGCCTGTCACGCTTCACAAGATTTATCGGTGCCAGCATATGACCTTGACCATCGGCAACCAGCCACGGAAATTTATGAGTTAGCTTTCGCTTCAAAAAAGGGTGTCAAACTAATGTCAAAGCACACAGTCTTTAAAATGATTGATAAATAGCATAAAATATTGATGTAGCTAAATTAGCAGACCAATTGCCTAACTGCTAAATATCAAACATAATCTTTAAACATCAAAAAATATCGAAAGACATCTAATGAAAGAATAAAATTAAATTACTGTCTATCATGGTGAGAAATACTGATTCCTTCCTGATTTCAATGCCGCCTCCCCAAACTTTAAAAATAAGAAAAAAATTTTTTTGAGCTTTCATGAGCGATGAGAAGAATATTTCTTCCTCAATAATAGTTCTTACCCAACCCTTACCATTTTTTAAATAGAACTTCGTCCTAAAATTGTAAAATTCCCACCCAATAGAAGTGTGTTGGGGAAGGAGGGTGTGATGAAGGATATATTTTTGTCGTTGGCAATTTTCACCGCCAATTTTTTACTATTTACCGCGTTGGCGACGATGATTATTGTTTTGTTTGGCTAAGAACTGGTTCATGCAGTTGTTGAGTTGTGAGTGGCAATATTAACTATCTAATCAAATTAAGAATCCACGCCGCAAGTTTATCAAAAAATGATTGCTGAGATTTCTCGGTAGCTGGTGGTTCGGTGGAGGGTGGCGGAGTATTTTGAGGAATCATCGAGGGTGTTGGATTGTGGTCATGAGTTAACTCGGTTACTTCGTCTTTGACAGTAGCTTTGGAAATAGTTTCATCTATCTTTGTGGCGTCACCGAGCACTTGCGAACTTGTTGTCGAGTTAGCAACGGATTGTCCGACAGTAATCAGCACATCCTTAATGATGGCGTAGTGGTCATAGACATCAGTTGCCTCGACAGTTAAGTAGTATGTACCTGTGGTGAGTGGCTCAGTTAAGTTAATCCCCCACTCTGAGTTGGTATTGGCAGTGGTATTTTTGTTCACCACTTGTTCTCGTTGTGAGTCACCAGTAGCATTAATTACCTCTTTATCTACTATGAGAGTAATCTGTGAACCCACTGAAGCAATGCCATAGATAGTAGGAGTGGTGTCTACTACCACTAGTGGTTGAGTAACAGATGTGAAGAGTTCGGGATTCTCAGTTGAATAAGTAAGGTTGGTTCTATTACCTATCTGGAGAATAGATAATGGATAGAATAGTCCACTCTCTTTACCTTTAGATCCTGTGTGTGTTCCCACTAGAAAGCGAGCAGTACCAATAATAGTTTGGTTCCCTGCTTCATCTTTAGCAATTACTTCCCAGGTATGTAGCCCAGTAGAGAGATATTTAGCGTCTCCCTTACCATATACACAAATACGATCAACATCCTCAATCTTAGTGAAGCCTTCCCACTTAATCCACTTCTCATTTGACTCTTTAATAGTTGCACCTGATGATTCAACTCTCGTATTACCTTCATCACCGACTGGTGGAGGAGTTGGTCTGATCCCGGTTAAGTAGTCTTGACCATTGACTTTAATCAAGTATGATTTCAATTTCCCATCTTCGTCATGAGCTGCACTAAAGCAGAATTGAGGGTAGTGGTTATACCCTACTACTTCTTGGTTAAGTAAACTCATTTGCTTAAACTCTCGGCTATACTTTTGACCATTTTCACCCACCAGTGTGAATGATCTTAAAGGAGGTGTGGTGTCTAAAGGAGTAGACACTTGTGGTTCGTCACTGACTTCTTTTTTAATAGTAAATGAATAGCTGCTCTCACTCCCACTGTCTGTGACATTACCGTCACTATCTGTGGCTCGAAAATAGATTGTATGAGCACCAGTATTCAAGGGAGTTACTACTGCACAACTAAAGCTTTCTTCCAACTCATCAAATGTGCCATCATCAGCAGTACATGTTATCCAATCACCATCAGTACCATCAGCTTGAAATTCAACACCACTAACAGCATTAATAGTATCAGTGGCAGTACCAGCAAAGGTGGGAGTGGTGTCTGTGGTTGACTTAGTTGGGACAGTAGTAAGAACAAGAGTGGGGGCAATATCCAGATGAAAGAAGGCGACACCCCTTCTAAGCTGTCCGTCGATTTCATCGAATTCTCCCCCAACATAAAGTGAATGTTTGGAAGCATCAATTGCAAAAACGTATCTGTCGTATGGAATGGGATTCCAAGGAGTGGCTAAACCAGTCGTGACATCTACAGCAGCAAGTCCGACTCTTGATTCGCCGCCAATTGTCCTGAATTCACCAGCTATATAAACTAAGTTGTCTTTCACCAATAGATCCCAGACTGTGCTGCCCGCATCAGGATTCCAATCTGTAGCCAAACCGGTGGTTGCATCAAGTGCTGCTAGCCGGTTTCTCCATTGACCACCGATAGAGGAAAACTGGTAGCCCCCTACGTAAACAAGATTATCTACGATTTGCATCGTATGAATTTGGTTATCAGGATCAGGATTCCAATCTGTAGCCAAACCGGTGGTTGCGTCAAGTGCTGCTAACAAGTTTCTTGATTGACCACCGATTGAGGTGAAATTTCCTTCTACATAGACTATGTTGTCTGAGTATGCAATCGTACTACACCAAGTACCATCAGGATCAGGATTCCAATCTGTAGC
>DBQS01000008.1:4481-5702 GCA_002305355.1 Patescibacteria group bacterium UBA1388 | reverse complement strand
TGGATTATGCAGATCATCCAATACGTGTTTGGCGTGGTGATTCTCTAAAAAAAATCTTCTGGAGCATTTGCAATTGTTTTTCTAAAAAGAGCCTTATCCGCGCGTAAGCGGTCGAGCATACAACTCTGCTAGTTCAATTTCCACCAAACCGTCGTTCGCGATTGTCAAAATCAAGCAATAGTTGATCCAATCTTTCTGGCGTAAATTCTGGAAAATAAAACTTAGGGAAAGCAAATTCAGCATACTGGCTCTGCCAAGGCATAAATCCTGACAAACGCTGTTCGCCACTAGTGCGAATAATCAAATCTGGATCTGGAATGTCGGCAGTATCTAGATATTGCCTAATCAGCTCTGGGCACACCGCGCCATTGCTGGGATCAATTTTACCTGCCTTCACATCCCGCGCCAAATGCCTGACCGCTCTCGTTAACTCATCTCGCCCGCCATAATTGACGGCAAAAACCAGTGTTATTCCAGAATTGTTGACAGACTTTTTGATCGCGAGGGCAATTTTTTCTTGCACATCCGGAGGCAACCGCGAAATATCACCAATTGCCTTTACCCTCGCTCCCTTTTCAATAATTTTGTCCAGTTGCCTGCCAAAAAATTCGCGAAATAGACCAAACAAGCCCTCTACTTCATTATGCTCTCTGCTCCAGTTTTCGGTACTAAACACCCAAAAAGTCAGGTACTTAACTCCATGGTCTGCAGCCCGATTCACGAGCGGCTCAAACACATCTTCAATGGCTTTGCGGTGACCCAACAACGCGCTCATACCATGTTTTTTTGCCCAGCGCCGGTTGCCATCACAAATGATAGCCACATGCTGAGGTGGATGATCCAGCAAAACTAATTTTTGATGGTGGTGCCCTGCCATTTTGCTCCGATTAATGCTTGATATAAATTGTTTGGTTTTAATCCAGACAAAATCTTGCTTTCAATACCGTATTCTAACAATTGTAACGATTCTTCAATTTTATGCCACATGCCGCCGGTCACATCTAAGCCATTAGTTTCGCCAATTAGTTGCTTAACTTGGCTAGCTGACTGTGGTGTAATCTCGTCGATCGTTTGACCAGATTGGTCTAACACCCCCGTCACTTCAGTAACATGAATGATCTCCTTCACTTGGAACTTCTCTTTTGGTAAACCTTTCGCAATGTGCGCGAGCACTTTTTCTGTAGACCAAATCGTACACCCTTGCACTTGGTCTACAATCAC
>DBQS01000008.1:0-4380 GCA_002305355.1 Patescibacteria group bacterium UBA1388 | reverse complement strand
CCGATCGTCATCAAAACCACTAATCGTCTGATATTTATGTGCGGGTACGTGACCAAAACTACCTTGGCCATGCCCAATGACGAGCAAGTCTGATGTCTCCTTTTGAGCACGCACAATTTCCGAGACTAACCGCTTTAAAACAAGGGGTCGTAGCGTCATCGGCTTGGTTTTATCTGTAATTAAAGCCCCTCCGAGTTTGATAAGCGTGAGCGATTGGGGGATTTGGTGTACTTTCTCCATATCTTAATTTTCCAAATATTAGACAAGGTGTTGTTGGCTTAAACTCTGGCTGCGCTGACTAGATGGAAATAAATAATTTTGTTGGTCTTCAGTCAGCTTGTCCTTGGAATACAATTGGCCATCAGAATCAAAAAAACCATTATGGAGTGCCAATCCGGATGGCACATTTGCTGCTTCTTCCAATTGTCCATCTGAAAGCATACTCACAGGAATATATTTATGCCGATGAGAAATAATGTGATGGGCACGCCGATTGTAATCTTGAATAGCTGACATCACGTCCTCACCCATTTGCGTTAACCACCAAATTTGCGCAATCACCAAGGTGTGGGGTCTCACAATATCTGCCAAGCCTCCGGGCTGCGCTTCACCACTGACAAATGCTTCAAAAAGTTGGTGCAGCTTTGATAACTCAAGCCAACAAGCCTTAATGTGACGGACTTCCCCAGCCACTATTTGCTCAATTTCATCTCTATTAGTTTGAGGAAAGGCATCATAAGGAATGTAATTGCTGGTGACTGCCGCCACATCAATTGCATCTGATGCTATTGATTTGATTTGAGCGGCCAAAATGGGAAAGGCTTGTACTGTAACTGCATCAATAATTGATGCCAGATCGATCTCAGTTTTAAGACGCAGCTCTTCCTTCATTTCCTCAGCGATTGTCTCAATTGGAGTTTCGTTGCCACTTCTCGCCCCACCTGGAAAACTTAAAGACAATCGGCGATGGGCGTAGTCTGTTCGCCAGGGTATGGGTCCAGCCGTTTCTGCATACTTTGCCTCGTCTTGGAATATTAGTACCTCAGTTGCCTCACGTTTTTCACGACCAATAGCCGCGACTGCCCCTAATGATCGACAATCTTCTTCATCTCTTGAATGTTTGCTCAAGAAATTCGTTGATAATACTTCTTGATTTATTCTATTCATCACCACTCCTCCTCACCAGAACGCAAGTAATATTCTTCTCCTAAAGATAAACCGTGATTATTGAGTGCTTTCACTATCAGTCGATCGTCTCCGTAATCAAGAGTCTTGGTAATAAAACCAAGCTCTCTAAGTCTTGAAGCAGAATCCGTAATCATTGCCAACACCCACTCTGCTTGTTCTTCTTTCGTCCTCTCACCAATTAGTTGTTCAATAATTTCACCAATTAATTCAATGTCCAGCTCATTAATCTCTGCCACCAATTTGCGGTCAGCAGCTATTTTATCTGCTAATATTTTGATTTCAGGATTGTTAGGCTCAGTTGAACGCCTTTCTTCTCCGAAAAATTGGCGTCTACTCTTGTCTTGGTTGGGTGGTTTGTTTGTTATTTGTTCTTCGCCTTCCCTCCAATCTTGCCCATTGGTAGTTTCTGAATTTAATGGCATCGCTTCCTTTCTTTCTATCTTAATTTTTATAGACTGCTAAAAATCTACAAACTTAATCTGCGGCTTCTTGGTCTGTGGTTTGCCGCATGGCTTCTCCCAATATTTCTAATAATATTGGTAACGAAAGCGGAGTTGGCTCCTGCCAACCACCATTGGTTGTTACTTCGTGCCCATTAGTCTGATTCAGGTCATCAAAATGATGGTTTGGTCGACCAATAAATTTTTTTGTGTTGCTCGTGAAACGATCTTTTCCATTGGTTCGACCAGTATCAAAATCATTCGAATCATTAACTACTGGCTGTTGCCTCACTGCTATAGCCTGACGAACAAGTTCCCCTGCCTTCGGAAGCCTTGGGGGAAACTGAGGTTTTCCATCGGAGCCAATCGATGCCTCCAACCGATATCTTGCTTTTTGAGTTCGCCATGCCTCCGGCACATTCATAACCTTCCCTCCTCACGACCCAAAACGAGCTCCAACAACAAACGGAGCTCTGATCTTTAACCTTCTAAATCATTAGTCGGAAATTATTACCAAAATCATGCAAATTGGTCTTCAAGCCTGGAATTATTCGATTATCAACATCTTGAAAACAGTGTGATCACAAATGACAATCTCAAGCTGACTCAAAAATTCTTCTTAACCTCAAATGTCAATAAAAATCTGATCAATAAATACAATAATAACACCTGCCAATAGACGCAAAACAAAACCAACCAATTGGCAAAAAATGGGATCAGGTCACACCCGAAGAATCCTGAGCTTTGGCAAGAAAAGACAAACCGCACGGTGGGTACAATTAGGTAATACCAGACTAATTTTGCCAAAATATAAACTGCCACTGGCAGAAAACTCATCCAAATAAATACTTTATCGCGCACCAACGACTGCATGGTTTGATAAGGGTGGAGTAATAAGCCGAGCGTAATTTGACCAAGCGAATAAATAACTGATAAAGCTGCTGATGAATAGTTCATAATATATTAATGACTGACCACTATCAAAACCCCCACTTCATGATTTCTAGCAAAAATGAAGTCAAGCCACTCAATACAACCAAAATTTGCCAGGAGTAACGTCCAATAGCTGATGTCAGGGGATCGAGGCCACTTGGTAAAAAACGCTGTTTTTCAAGTTTAGCTTGAATCGCTGCCTCTTCTTTGAGGCGCTTGAGAAATTCGTGCTGTGGATCTAATTGATCAATCATGTTTCTTATTTAATCGATGTGTAACTTTTTGTTATGCTAACTTATCATCTTCTCTACGCTATAAAATCGTTATCTGAATCGGATCATCCATGGCTCACAATCACGCTGGGAACGGCAACACGGGAAAAACTTTTTCATCGTTCCCCCGATTCATGAGTTAGTACTAAGTCTACTTCCCTAGCTGCCGATTCAACAGCCAAGTACAAACTCCTGAACTCTGCTCTTGCCCGAAATAATTCAGACTCAACCGACTTGACAGTTCTCCCCAACTCTTCAGCAATTTCTGTCACTTTCTTGTTATCAACATATTTTCTAAGTAATAGTTCGCGCGAGCCATGCGTCATTTCTGCCAAAGTTGCTTTTACTTGTTCCGAAGTCTCATGAGAGTTGACAATGGGTACTCGCAATAGCAGCTGTGAAAGAGGCAACAACTTCAATGCTCTTTTGGCGTACTTTTTACGATAATAGTCTGCTACTTCGTGTCTTGCTATTGAAATCATCCAGGTTTGCAAACTAGCGCTTCCCCGAAAAAGTGGCAAATTCTTAAGGCAACTCAAAAAAGTATCTTGCACTAGCTCATACACATCGGCTTGCGACTCAACCTTAGCCGCAATGTAATTTTTCATCTGTTCTTGATAAGTGTTGTACCAAAATTCCACCGTAGATGCGTCTCCCAGCTTGAGCAGCTCAACTATTTGCGCTTCTTCTTTCAAGCTAAATTGTGGTGTATGGCTAGACATATTCTCCTCAATACCCATATAATACCATTGCCATGAGTTTATTTGCGTTCGTAAAACCAGTCTTTGCTCAAGCCGATACCGGCACTGCCGATATTAATTTGGGCGAATTTCTCAAGTTAAGTGATGGCAGCAACGTCAAAGACGTCTACAGCAACCCCTCTGTCCTGGTTAACGTGGTGGTCAAGAATTTGTTTGTAATAGCAGGTGTTTTGATGTTTCTCTGGATTTTATACGCTGGTTTTAAGTTTATCCAAGCCGGCGCCCAGGGCAAAGAGGAGGCTAGAAAAACGCTGACTGCCGCGGTGGTGGGTTTTGTAATCATGATTGCGGCATACTGGGTAGTGCAAATTGTGCAAGTCTTAACCGGAGCGCAGATGGCAATACCTGCGCCTGCGCCATAAAGTCAAGCAATGAAAAAACTATGACCAAAAGTACTTATTTACCAAATAAATCCAGGCTAAATCTTGGTTTTGTATCTGGCATATTGATCACCCTTGCTAGTTGCTTATTGCCTCACCCCAGAGGATTAGTGAAACAAGCGGCTGCCGCCACTCCCCAAGTTCCCACTCTGGATGAAGCAGTAGGTAAGATTGCTGTTCCCCCTGGCACAGAGCAGATCACAGGGGCGAGCGGCGCAGATATTGGCATTATCTTTTTCCTCTCCAACTTGTTGTTAATCATGACGGTGGTGGCAGGAATTTGGTCTTTATTTAATATTTTGCTGGCGGGTCTACAGTACATTGGCTCCAGTGGCGATGCTGGCACCCATGAAAAAGCCCGCACCTACATTACCAATAGTGTGATTGGCTTAATTTTGGTGGCTAT
>DBQS01000021.1:9626-13248 GCA_002305355.1 Patescibacteria group bacterium UBA1388 | reverse complement strand
TGCTGGTATGCCCGGAGTTTTTCTTTTTGACGCGAAGATACAGCCATTACCGTCAACGGTGAAGCTAAAGCGTGCTGAATTAAACTACTTAAGACAACTTGTTTATCAATTGAGTTATCTATTGAATTAAAATGGGGTAAATTTAACACAGTGGATAATTGTTGCCAAACTCTCATCACGTGACTCTCTATTATTTGTGAGATAAACACATCTTAAATTCTAAAGTTATCCTACCAGGCAAATTCGAGAAAGAAATGAGTAATAGTTATGTAAAAATTATAAGGCCTAATAATTGGTCAACGTTCATCATTACGTACCATATCAGTCACATCCCATAACTGTAAACAAGGCGCATTAAAAGGACGACAGTACTCAGTCACAAGTAGGTGAGATGGTATTTCAAACGTTAAACGATGCGCATTCACCAGCAACCACAACCGATCGAATTCATCTTGACGATCAATTAGTACTGCAGGCAGACTATTGATCGGCTGACCCACCCCTTCCACATAGATCATCTCAACTGGCTGTCTATGCAGGTACATCAATACTCCATCAGGTAATGTCCCAAAAAACCCTTCTGTGGCGACCATAATTTTGTGATCAACGGATTGTTGCTGCAAAAGGGTGACAAACTGATCAATGCCATGACCAGATGACCATTTAGTCAAATACTGTTCTCTATCTGCCAACACATACGGATATGAAGATACATCAGTCCAAGCATATACCAATGCGTTCAACGAGGGAGTGATGATTTGCTGAATCAGAACAACAGCAATGAAAACCATGACAATCTGTGTACCCACACTTTTCCTCATTAGCTGCCAACGAACTTTTTCGAGATAAAATGATGCAACTTGAGCGGTGGCAACGGTTAGGTAGAGCACGGAGGGTAATAAATACCTGGGATAAACAACTTTTCCCAACAAGACGATGGGCATGACGAAAAGTAAGCTCACGCCGATCAAAACTAGCAGTTGTTTCCGCAAACGTTTTTCGAGTACCCCAGCAATTAACAAAACCACTAACCCAGGAGTTAAATAACCCCAATAATAACTCATATAGGTAGGAATATTAATCAACGTCTGTTGCCAAGCTCCATGGAGTAAAACTTCTGAAATAGGATATAAAAAATCACTCCCTCGAAATATTAGTTGCGGAAAGGCGGCGGATATTTTTAAAGTAAGAAAACTGATGCTCCCAACCACGATCAATAAACTGACACGTAAAATACGAGCAACTAAGTTGGTCTTAGATTTAAAAGGTGGTAAACAAATTAAACCCAGTAATGAAGTGACCGCCAGCAAGGCTGGAATTTTGGTATATAAAGCTGCTCCAAAAAATAATCCCCCCCACCATATCCAAGCACCTTGCCTCGACCACAAAGCTTTCCATTCTCTCAATAGCAATTGCCGAAGTGCTGATCCTAACCCGTGAGTGTTAACAATCTCCCGTGATTGACTGTTGAGTTTAACCACTGCCAAAGAAGCAGCACTAATCCACACTGTTAACCAGCCATCCATTAATGCCATCCGGTGATGAATAAACCAAAATGGTAAAAATGTCACGAACAATGCTCCAATTGCCTGGGCAGACCGACTACCGTGCAACGCCTTTATCAACTTAACTACCAACACGAGTTGGACTGCGCCCCCGATGACAGATACAAAGCGGCCTGCAAATAATGGATCTCTAAACAGATATTGAAAAGGAATTAGCATCCAAATGAAAAGTGGTGTTTTGCCATCATTTAATGGAAAAAACGAATATCTTGGCAGGTCATCAATCATCAATTGAGCCCACCTGATATAAATTGCTTCGTCGGCAAAAACAGGCAAGGCAGTTAAATGAACAAGATGAGTCACAAAATAAATACTCAACCAAAGCAGCAGCCACAACAACTCACCTCGCCAATTGTGTGCAAATGATTTTTTCACATACTCATTATACGACGCGCAAGAGTTTAAACCTAGAGAAAGCTTAAAGGCATCATCATCAACTACCTAAATATATCCAAATTACCTGACTTAGGCAAACCCATACACTTACCTCATGTCTCCATTTAGATCCTCACAACACAACCAATACCCCAACCTCACCTCCATCCCAAACTTATTATCGTCTCTACCACGTCTAACTTTCCTTTCACAATCAATATCGCTGCTATCACAATCACATGGTTACTACTGAATCTTTGAAAAATCCAAAACTCACCTGTTTTGGATTTTTAAATTTTGACTCATGATTCGTGGTGGAGGACTTTTTTTATAAAACATGTACAGCAAATATAGGCTTGCTGGAAACCAAGTGATCAATCGTTGCAGCCACAAAACTTGACCCTCAAAATTTCCTGCCAAAATCCAAGGTGAATAGCGCCACAAGGAACTCAAAGAAAACACCATCAGCAATTGTGACCACCGACCCAATCTCATAAAGGGCAACCAAACTAAAGACCAAAGCAGGTACCAAGGATGAAACTGTTGTGAGCGCACTGTTAACAACGGTAGAAACATCAAGACTGAGGCAAAGAGTGGCAATTTTGTTAAGAGTTTGCGGTCAAACCAATCAGTCAAAATTGTCCGTAGTTTTTCGGAAACTGACGGCCATCTACCAATTTGACTCCGCTGGATAATGTTGGTTAAAACTGTTTTTTCCAGAAAAATCACGATCATGACTGGTAAAAGAGCTAAAGTTGCAAATTTGATGCTCACTGAAAAAATAAACAACCCGATTCCAATCAAGAGTGGCCAAATTGCCCGTCTATTAAATATTTTGAGTTCGGAAATTATCACCAAACTCGCCAGAGCTGGTGCCATCATCCATAAATCGTTGTGGACGTTACCCAAAACTTCGATGACCATCAACGGATTTAAAAAGAACAAAGCTAGCCGCCAGAGTGGGATTGGTTTCCCTGTCCATGACCGCGCTGCCCGGTGTATCAACCACCAAATTAAACCTAAACTCACCAAATTAAATAATCGAAAAGCCAACCAAGTGGTGATGAATTTTCCTCCTCCAACTATGAAAGGAAGTAATGATAATGCTGTCCACCCATACCCATAGGGGGCAGGAGTATGAGTATTGTGCATGAATCGAGTCCAGTCATCATCTGCATAGGCAAGCGCAACTTCTTGGTGAGGATCTACACCATACACGATAACCATTTTTGCATTAAATATGTAATTGAATACATCATGAGAAAGCGCATTGTAAGCAAAGAACAACGGGAAAATCATGATCAGATAGCAACCTAGTATTTTTGGTTGAAAGAAAGCACTTGCTTGTCCTTGCCTTCTGAGCATCACTACCAGGAAGATAAAAATTACAAACCAGGCAGTCGTGACTAGTAAATACATTTGGGTAAGAAGCAGACTATTGTGATAAAAGGTTTGCCACATCCAGGTTTGAAATTGCCAATAAATCGGGTGATTAATTAATACCAAGTTAGGATCAACCAACCCGTAGGAAAGTAGGGCATACAACAAACCACATGCAAAATAAGCGTAAATAAGGATGTTGGACGGTCGTCTCATTATTTACCTAATGCCCGATACGCTCCTTGAAAATCTGCCAAACGAATGTTGAAAATATCCCTCAGCATCCGCACTGAATCTTTGAT
>DBQS01000021.1:0-9555 GCA_002305355.1 Patescibacteria group bacterium UBA1388 | reverse complement strand
TGATCGGTCGCCTTAGCGGAAAATAGCTTAAAACCACATTGAGTATCATCAATTCCTGGCACAGCCATCAATTGCACTAACAAATTAAACCCGCGACCCATGATATGACGATAAAGCGGTTCTTTATCTCTCCGAGCACCCTTGATTTCTCGTGATCCTATTACTATTTCATATCCTTGTGCAGTATATTTAAATAATTTTTCAACTTCAGAAATTGGTGTTGATTGGTCAAAATCGGTAAACAAGCGCCATGCGCCTTTGGCTTCCAGCATGCCTATTTTGACAGTCGGCGCTTTGCCAGCATGAATATTCCTCAACAAATACACATTTCGAAACTGGCTGGCATATTTCGACAATTCCTCAAGTGTTTTGTCTGTTGAACCATCGTCGCTAAAAATTATTTCCCATTCGTATTGTTGTGCCTGCAAATAAGTAAGTAATTGATCAATCACCCCTCTCTCAATATTTTTTTGCTCATTATATGAAGGAATGATGACAGATAAATAGGGCTGCTTCATATGCTTTATCATACCTCACCTTCTACCGATTGGATATCTTTTTCTAAAATCATAATTTCAGTCCCATTTGATAATTGAAACTTGGTGATCAACTGAGTTGGTCCAAAAGTAACAATCTCATAAATTGGAAGCGCCAATGGATCAACTGCCACCCTTTCCTCATTAATGATGACGAGCTTGCTAGCAGCTGAATAATTTTCTGGCGGGAGCGGAGCTTTTTCCGGAGAAGTGTGTAAATAATAGCGATAATTCATACCATATAAATCTTTGGAAGATGATAATAAAATCACTATATAGTTTTCATGAGGTTCCAATTGAGCATGAATTCCAGCTGCTGCTTCTGCTAATTGATTAAGAGTGGGACCAGAAGGCTGAAAATGATAGCGCGAAACATTGTACTGCAAATAAAATGCCAAAAATGCAAACAAAATGATGGCAAATATTTTATGAAACTTCATAAGTCGATCAAAGATATAGCCAAATAATAAAAAAGTAGCCGGAAATAAATATGCAATATAGTGATCGAAAACAGAATGTTGGTAAAAACTTAAACCAATCACGCCCACCACCAACCAGATCACAACCACCAACGCTCCTTTAAGTTGCCAATATTTTTTTCGATCTAAATATAAAAACCAACCTGTTAAGACGGTGACTGTTATCAAGAGCCATGAATTAAGTTGTCGTTGTTTCCCAATTGTGAATTCAAACAAGACATGCATCGCCCGACCTTGGGTTTCTCTCACCACTGTTTTCAAACCTCCCAATTTCTGTTCAGCTTGAGTAAAATTTTGATCACTAGTGAGAAGTGACTGCAAAGCACTCAAATTAATCCAATCGTGTTTGTAATCAAAGAGCAGTAAAGGTGTAAATGATGTGCCAAAGATAATTAGTGCACCGACTGTAGGCAATATCAATGATCTTAATTGATGTGATCGGTATTTTTGAATGAAACTAATTCCCCAAATTATTACCGCCGCCACTCCAGCGAGTAAAGTCACGTAATGGAGTTGCATCAAAACAGCAAAAAGACCTCCTACTAATAACCAAAAACGAGGATTTTTCTGCCACGCTAAATAGGTAGCATACATCATCGCTAAGGAGATAAATGGTGCCAAATTGGGATTCCAACTAAACCTGCTTAAGGAAATAGCCACAGCAGAAAAAGTCATTAACACGCTGGCGATTAAACCTGCTCTCCCACCCACGAGATGCTTACCCCAATAATATAAACCGACTACAGTCGCTACCCCAAACAACGCCACAGCATAAGCAGGCCCCAATGGACTCGGATAGGTCAGCCATAAAAACGGCAACATAAAGTAATAGTAAAAAGGACCTAAATACATGTTGCCCACACTCGTCACGGGTCCAATAAAAACAAAGTCACCCTCTTGAAAAATTTTGGATACAATTAGGGCATCTCTGCCTTGATCCCCTAAAAAATGTAAAGAACCAGGAAGGTTCCAAACCCGAAGCACAAGGGCTAACACAACAATTACTACCATGATTAATCTATACCTCGTGATCTTGATGGGGAGTTTTCTCATTGCGAATAAAATTTATTGGCGCTTACCGTTTTCTTTCCAAATGAATTTGTTGTATGCGAAAAAATTCCAAAATAATCCTAAGATGATACCGATCATCACGTATAAAGTCCCACTGTCAAACCTCAGTAGCATCGGCCAGGTGAAGGTGAAAATTGTAAAAATTCCAAATAATTTTTCTCCTAAAAAAGCCACTACTAATTGAATTAAAATTGAACCAGCAGAAGTGACATTGAACTGTAAAAATTTGGCAGGGAACTGACTGAGCGCTAATTTTCGATCGGCAAATGTCCAGAGATTGTTGAGTAGAAAGTTGCTGCCTATTGCCACTTCAATACTCAAAAATGTTGCAGCTAAATAATCGGTGATACTCAAAACATCAAACTCCGGTAATAAATAGCGAAAGAGTTGTAAACTGATGAGTTGTACCAGCGTACCTGTGCCACCAACCACGATAAACTTAAAAATGCGGTGGTTTAAAACTTCCTGAATTTTCACCTTAAAAATAAACAGCAAGGTATTCTTGATGTATTCCGGACCTAATTTTGATTCTCCTTCAGTGCGATCCACAAACTGAAATGGGACTTCTACGATTTTGTAACCCGCTTTTACTGCTGAATAAAGAAAACCGATTTGAAAAGTGTAACCAAAAAACTGAGCCGAGTCTAACTTATCATGAACAGCCTGATAAACCTGTTTTGAAATAGCACGGTAGCCAGTTGTCCAGTCTCGAATTGAAAAATTGGTGAGAACAGTCATGATAATCCAATTTCCCACAACGCTTAAAAGTTTACGGTGCCAACCCCAATTTTTAGGAATTCCTCCTCCAGGAATATAACGAGATCCCAGCACCATATCTGCCCCACCATCTATTGCCGCCAAAAAATCGGGTATTTTGGTTGGATCGTGGGAAAGATCAGCATCAAACTCAAAAATTACATCTGCTTTTAATTCACCAAAAGCAACTGCCATACCTTTCAAATAAGCTCCCCCTAAACCTGATTTCTTTTGATTAACCGCAAGATGTACATTATGATGTCGTTTCGCTAACTCTGCTACCAGTTGGTATGTTTTATCAGGTGATGTGTCATCCACAACTAAGATCCCCAACTGCCAATGATCAACTTTGGTAAAGACAGCTAAGAGCTTTGTGATCACACGCTCAATATTAGCTCGCTCATTATACGTGGGAATGATGACAATCGCTCGTTTCATGCTTGCCCCTTACGTTCTGCCTCTAACTCAGCTTCAACCATTAATGTAACCAATTCATCAAAATTAGTTTTCGGCTCCCAACCTAATTTTTGTTTCGCTTTACTGGGGTCACCAATTAGTAAGTCAACTTCTGCGGGACGATCATATTTAGGATTGTGCTTGTAAACAGCTTCCCAATTTGGCAAACCAGCCACCTGACAAGCTTTCTCCAAAAATTCTTGCACAGAGTGCGTTTGGCCGGTCGCAATCACAAAATCTTCAGCCTGTTCTTGTTGCATCATCAGCCACATCGCTTCCACATAATCCTTGGCATATCCCCAATCACGTTTTGATTCCAAGTTACCTAGCTCAACGTGCTGCTGTTTACCCAATTTCACCCTTGCTACTCCATTAGCAATTTTTCTAGTCACAAATTCCAGACCCCGACGAGGAGATTCGTGATTGAAAAGAATACCAGACACGGCGTATAAGTCATATGATTCACGATAATTGACGGTAATCCAATGACCATATACTTTCGCCACCCCATACGGAGAGCGCGGATAAAAAGCAGTATTTTCAGTCTGAGGAACTTCACGAACCTTACCAAACATTTCACTGGAACTTGCTTGATAAAATCGAGTCTGAGGTGAAGCCAGGCGGACAGATTCCAACATTCTCACAACACCCAACGCCGTAAATTCACCAGTCAGGACAGGCTGCTCCCAGCTTGTTTGCACAAATGACTGGGCGGCTAAGTTATAAAATTCATCGGGTTGAATTTCTTTCAAGGCGTAGGTTACTGAATGTTGGTCGATTAAATCACCTGAAACTAGTTCTAAATTAGGGTGATGAATAAGGTGTTCAATTCTCGCGAAGTTTTGGGTACTGGTACGACGAGTTAACCCATATACTTGATAACCTTTTTCTAGCAATAGCTCTGCTAGATATGATCCATCTTGACCTGTAATGCCAGTAATAAATGCTTTTTTCATTGTGCTCTCCAATAATTTATTACCTGAGTCAGTGTGTCCGACAAACTATATTTTGGCTGCCAACCAAGTTGTTTAATTTTTCTGTTATTAGCAATCACGACCGGAATATCGAGTGGTCGATCCTTACCAGCATCATGTTTAATGCTAACTTCAGCTTGAATAAGCTCAATCATTTGGTCAAGTACCGATTTCACTGTCAACCCCACTCCGCTGCCGATATTGTAAGCCTCGCCAACCTTGCCTTTCTCCATTAAAATTGTGTACGCTTTTACCACATCTCTGACATCAGAAAAATCTCTGATTGCACTTAGATTACCTACTTCCACAACTGCTTGTTCTCCTCGTTCTATTTTCACCAGCTGGGCGGCAAATGAAGGAATGGCAAAAGCAGTTGTTTGCCTCGGACCAAGATGATTAAATGGCCTTGCTAAAATAATTTGTAGACCATATGAACGAGCGTACGCCCGTGCCAATAGTTCTTGAGAGACTTTAGAAACCGCATAAGGATTAACCGGCCTAAATGGATGTGATTCATCAATTGGTATTTCTTCCTTAGAAAGACTTTCTCCGTAAGCATCTGCAGAACCAATGCTGAGCAACTTTGCCTGTGAGCAATGTTGTCTCATCGCATGCAAAAGATTGATTTGCAAAGTAAGATTGTTCTGCATAACACGACTGGCATTTTCAAAACTATCCCCCGTGCTGGCAAAAGCAGCCAAGTGATAAATTTCGTCTGGTATGAGTGATTTTACCAACTCGGCTGTGGCATCAAAATCTGTGAGATCAACTTGATGAAAACGTTCTTTTGGCAGTAAGTCTTGAGCATATACCGGCAACTCACCATAGTTGGTAGCATGAATTTCCAAGTTTGAAATTGTTTTCAATTCCTCAATCAAATGCGAACCCGCAAAGCCAGTCCCACCGGTCACTAAAACCACACGCTTATTGCTCATCAATTTCACCCCTTCCGATACCAATATAATTAAAGCCCCAACCCTTTACCTGACTTGCCAGTAATTGATTTCGAGCATCAATCAGCCATTGCTCCTTTTTTTGATCAATCACGTGACTATAATCATAGTCCACAATTTCTGGCCATTCAATCAAAGCCAGCACCACATCTACACTTTGACAAGCATCATCAATTGAGTCATGAAAACTCAAGTTCTCATCACTCGGAAATATTTGTTTAGCAGCACTGAGCGCTTTGGGATCGTACCCCCTCACTTTTGCTTGCTGATCCAGCAAATAGGGAATCACTTTCAAGCTCGGTGCCTCTCTCATGTCGTCAGTATGCGGTTTAAAAGCCAAACCAAGGACAGCCACGGTTTTTCCAGACCAACCTCCAAGTTGATCACCAAAATTTTTCATCAAACGAGGAATCCGTTCTTCGTTTAAATCAGAAATTTTATTAAATAAGTTTTCTCCTTCTCCCACTTGTCTTGAATAATAAGCCAATTCTTTCACATCTTTGGGGAAACAGGAGCCACCGTAACCCACTCCCGGATACCAGTAATGTTTGCCGATTCTGCGATCGTGACTAATCGCAGCAATTACTTCCTCAACATCTGCACCGTTCTTCTCACATAGGTCAGCAATTTGGTTAATGAAAGTGATCCGAGTAGCAAGATATGCATTGGCTGCATATTTTGCCATTTGCGCAGATTCAGGCGAAACTTCTATTACTTGACATTTGAGAGGTCGATGGAGCTCTCTCAACCGATCAAAAACAACATTTTCCCTAGCTCCAATGACCACCCGATCGGGATGAATGGTATCTTCAACCGCCGAACCTTCCTTTAAAAATTCTGGCATCGCAGCCAAATAATATTTAACATTCGCAGTCTGGCTAATAATTTTGTCTACTTTCGGTAATGTACCTGGCGGAACGGTTGATTTCACCGCTACGATCGCTTCAGATTTCAAATACGGAGCCAACTCTTTAGTTGCACTCAAAAGATAAGTCAAATCTGCACCACCTTCAGGATTAGAAGGAGTCCCAACCGCCAAAATCACTAGATCGCTGTTCTCGATTCCTTTTTGATAGGCGGTTGTAAATTCTAAATTTCCGCTTTTTTGTTGTTGTTTGAGCAATTTTTCCAATCCCGGTTCATAAAAAGGCACCAGATTCTTTTTTAATTTCGAAATTTTTTTTTCATCGATATCCAAACCAATTACCTTATTGTCATAAGAAGCAAATACGGCAGCTGTCACTACGCCAACAAAACCTGTTCCAATTACTGTGATCTGCATGAAAAACCTTTCAATATCTAAGGCTGGAACAGCTAGTATACCACCGCCCCTGAGCGCAGCTCCTCTATTAAATCTGCTGAGTCATACCACTGATAAGCACTTAAGACCCAATCGATTAATTGCCTAGTATCAGCATACCGATCTTCGCTGCCCAACACAACTATGATGAATCGACGTCCTTGGTCATTTACAGCGGTAATCAAAACCTGACCGGCTTCCTCAGTGGTGCCAGTCTTGATCCCCACCACTCGCTCATCGTCCCTCAATAGTTGGTTGGTGTTATATAACATATGCTGCTTTGCACCTGTAACATCGCTGATCACAGCCGATTGAGAAGCCACAAGTTCCCTTAAAAATGGATCTTTTAAGACTTCTCTCGACAAAATTGCTAAGTCGCGAGCAGTAGTTTGATGCAAATGATTATCTAAACCACTTGGATTATGAAAGACTGTGTCGTGCATTTGTAACTTTTGGGCATTGATATTCATGAGTTGAACAAAGTTTTCCATACCACCAGAAAAGTTTTCTGCGATCACATTGGCAGCATCATTACCGGATTGGATGATGGCAGCTCTCAATAAATCTTCAATCGTGAGCCGTTCACCCCCAGTTAACCCCACAGTAGTACCCTCATACCTCGTATTACTGGGAACTTGAAGAATTTGTCCAGGTTGAAAAGCATGTCTTGCAACCAAAGCAGTCATGAGTTTAGTGGTCGATGCGGGTGCAAAAAGTGAGCTGCCATTTTTTTCAAATAACTTTGCCCCAGAGCATTCATCGGTAATGTAAACTGCTTGGGCAGAGATTACTGGATCGGGCACGGTTGATGACCTAATTGCAACAGGAGCGACCTCTACTTGGGAAACCACTACCTCTTCTACTGCCATCTCATCTAAACTTTTCACACTCTCAACTGAACGATATAACAACAACATCAATACTATTAGTCCCATCGTAAAAAGCTGGTGATTTCTTAAATTTGGCACAAATTTATTGTATAGAAAATTTTGCTAGATATATAGTACACAGAGCGTACTATTTTGTCGCTAACTGTAGATGTAACTCCTCCAGTTGTTTGGGAGAAGCTGAGTCTGGAGCGTCCATGACGGCTGTTTTGCCACTGGCTGTCATTGGAAAAGCAATCGCTTCTTTGAGAGATTTTTCTCCAGCCAACAACATCACAATCCGATCAAGACCCAAAGCAATGCCGCCATGGGGTGGAGTTCCCAACTCAAACGCGCGTAGCATATGCCCCACACTCGCCTCTGTTTCCTCGTCTGAATATCCCATAATGCGATAAGTCGCCCTTAACACTTCCGCTTGGTGAGCCCTAATACTCCCGCCTCCCACTTCATAACCATTGCAAATCAGATCATACTGGCTAGTTAAGATCTGCTGAACATTTTCACCTTTCAAGTGTTGTGCTACATATTCTGGTAAGGGCATGCTGAAAGGATTGTGAGTGAAAGTCCACCCAGATTTACCATCTGCCACCTCCGCCAGATCTGTTTTGTCAACCTGCTTAAAGAACGGAAACTTTATCACCCAGGCAAAAGCTAGGACACCGTTTTTTTTCTCAGCCTCACTTCTTAAATCAAACTTGTCTTGCCCAAATTCTTCCATCGCCTGTTGGTAAGTGTAGATCGGAAAAGGTTCCTGTTGAATATTTCCTCCCACGGCCTGAACTGATTCAATTATCATCTCTTCAACTGTGTGCATCACTTCTTGCTGATCAACAAAACTCATCTCCAAATCAATTTGGGTATGCTCAAACCCCCGGTCTGCTCTTAAGTCTTCATCACGAATACATTTTGCCAGTTGAAAATAGCGTTCCACGCCAGCGGTCATTAACAACTGCTTATACTGCTGCGGGCTTTGTGGTAAGGCATAAAATTTCCCTGGTTGAAGCCTAGACGGAACAATAAAGTCGCGCGATCCTTCCTTGGTAGATTTGGTGAGGATAGGTGTCTCTATTTCTACAAAATTCCGCTCATAAAGCGCTGTCCGTACTGCCCTGGCGTATTGCGATCGAAGCGACAGCATTTTTTGCATCCGGGGACGTCGTAAATCCAAATAACGATATTTCAATCGTACTTCTTCATTGATTTCCAAACCATCGGTATCGATTGGGAGCGGTAGCTCACTCGCAGCATTCAACACTTGATATTCGCTCACATCAATCTCCACATAACCTGTGTCAAGATCTGGATTAACCATCCGTTCAGGTCTTTGTTTCACCTCTCCAATAATTTCCACCACCGACTCAGTTGTCAATTCTCCCATTTTTTGGTAGCCCACAACTTGCACTTTGCCCGTCCTGTCACGTAAATCAATAAAAGTCAATTTACCATGATCGCGTTTGGTATCTACCCATCCAGCTAGTTTTACTACCTGGCCTACCATCTTCAGAGTATCTACCACCATGGTGCGGTGAACTTGATTTTTATCTGACACGTGATGTGACATCTTGGCTTTCTTGGGGGAAATCAAAAATATCCCTCCACCAGCTAATTACTAACAATTTGCTTTCGGAGGGTCTTTTTTTAAAAAAAGACGGTACCACCTCTTTTTTTTCTTGACCAGCGATAACGGGCTTACCCGGATTGGTTGCGACCCCAACCACCCCAAACTCAAATTCTCTGTTTTCCCACAGCGTTACCTGCAGTCATCTTAAGGGTTTTGTAACTTGTCTTCGTCATTTTACAGCCAACCAAGTTGTTTGGCAAATAATTGTACTCGTCCTGCGCTCATTTTGAAATTTTGGGGGTCCTTTGCAAATAGTGTCAAACATTGATCAAATTCATTACTGAATGTTATTTCACTTTCACGCCACTGAAAGTGGAGTGAATCCTCAGTTATTCAAATGTCCTCAGTTAACTTGCAGCTTCTAAACTATTTTTAAAGTTACTACTTGATTGTCAACACTGAAGCGGTATAATTTGGCTTGGTATGTCGCTCAGATCAATTTTTACCATTTTCCAAACTAACCTTTACAAGGTGTTTGAGGTGGTGGGTTGAAAACAGTAAAAAGTTGTAATACAACAGCCC
>DBQS01000023.1:95642-102470 GCA_002305355.1 Patescibacteria group bacterium UBA1388 | reverse complement strand
CAGTTCAACCAGCCGACTTTTTTCACCGCACCAATGTTGATTATGATGCTTTTACGCAATCAACTTCCACTAATAATGAAAATTTGCCTGTTACAGCGAAGTTTGATCAGATGCCTAATTGGGAAAAAGAGCTAGTCGTATTGGATGGGCAAGCAGATTTTTCGGTAGAAGAGTGGTTTGGGTCACACCGCCGATATCAGGCTTATATTTTTAAAAAAGCAACGATTGTAGAGCCAACACTCGCCTTTCCAGGCTGGATAACGACTGTTCTTGACGATCAACAGCATCGTTATCAAGTAGATTACATCAATAATGATCAAATTGGTGGGCGGTTGGCATATACTTTAGACCCAGGTACTTATACTGTTGAATCTAAATTTACCCAGTACACTTGGGCGCGACAAATCGGTAATTGGGTGTCTTTGTTAGTAAGCAGCGGACTCGCTGCCATCATCATCCGAGAGTTTTTTAATGATGCTAAAAAATAAAAGAAGTATAGTATTGGCCGTGATGGGATTAATTTTGGTCTGGCGGCTGCTGCTCTTTTTTATGAGTTTCATCGCTCCATTACTGATAAAATATCAGCCTTCTTTCCCCTATGCTCTCGAACTTCTGCCTGAATATGGTTTACCGCAGTGGATCTATTCATGGGCAAACTTTGATGGCGTCCATTACATTACCATAGCTGAAAAGGGATACATTGGAACTGGACTCATTCAGGCTTTTTTCCCAGTGTATCCCTTCTCAATGATGCTGTTAAATCGATTGCTGGATAACACGATTGTCACTGGTCTACTGATTAGCAACATTGCCGTCCTGTTATTGGGGGTAGTATTTTTTAAGTTCACTGCCCATCATTTCTCAACCCAAGTAGCCTGGTTAGCCCTCATCACACTCTTATTATTTCCCACTAGCTTCTTTCTAGGTGCGGTCTACTCAGAGTCGTTATTTTTGCTATTGGTAATTAGTACTTTTTATGCCAGCAGCCATCATAAGTGGTGGTTGGCTGGTATTATGGCGGCAATCGCTTCGGGTACGAGAGTCGTCGGCATTTTCCTGGTACCAGCTTTGTTGTGGGAAGCTCTCGATCTGTCCCAAATAATCGCCCGAGTTTTAAAAAATAAAGATCACCGTTTTACCCAAAAAATGAGCAGATTTTTTCAACTTGTCTGGTATCAACTAGGTAGTCACCCCGCACCTATCATCGCATCGCTGCTGGGGTTGATCGGCATTGGCATTTACATGTTGTTTTTGTGGGGAGAGTTCCGTGATCCTCTCTATTTCTTGCATGTCCAAGCGGAGTTTGGAGCGGGCAGGCAAGAGCAATTGATCTTATTGCCGCAAACTCTTTGGCGGGGTCTTAAAATTTTGATGACAGTACCTATCAGTTTCGCTTGGATGACATATGCTCAGGAGTTTTTCCTCACAATAGTTGCTTTGTTCATCATTGGTTGGTTATGGTGGCAGGAACAACGCATCAAGCATGCTTGGCTTATATTTACAACCTTGGCAATTTTGCTCCCGACAGTGACTGGCAGTCTTTCTAGCATGCCACGATATTTACTAGCAGCTTTTCCGATCTTTATTTGGTTGGGCCTAAAAATTAACGAGCAGATTCATTGGCGTTGGACGTGGTTAATTTCCGGTATACTATTAATAATTAATACTGTGCTTTTTATTCAAGGAGTTTGGATAGCATAAAGGAGAAACTATGAAAATATTAGTGACTGGAGGCGCTGGATTTATTGGTTCACATGTGGTGGACGCCTACTGTGCTGCTCATCATGAAGTGGTCGTGGTGGATAATCTTTCTACTGGTAAACAAGAGTTCGTTAATGAACAAGCTCAGTTCATTAAAGCTGACATTACTGACCAAGAACAAATTCAGCAAATTGTCAGGGAAGAACGGCCTCAGCTTATCAATCATCACGCCGCTCATATTCAAGTTGGCAACTCAGTCAAAGATCCGCAGTATGATGCCACCAATAATATCTTAGGTTTGCTCCATATTATGGAAACGGCCAAAGAAGTGGGTGTTGAAAAAATCATTATGGCTTCCACTGGCGGGGCAATGTATGGTAATAAACAGACTCCTTTTACAGAAGAGATGAAAGAAGAGCCACTTTCACCCTATGGTGTGTCTAAACGTGCGGGCGAGCTTTACTTAAATTATTATCACGAACAGTATGACTTGCCTTACATCGTGCTTCGTTATGCAAATGTTTATGGGCCTCGCCAAAATCCGCACGGTGAATCTGGCGTGATCGCGATCTTTAGCGAAATGATCGCGGCAAATAAGCAGCCTATCATAAATGGTGATGGCACTCATACCAGAGATTATGTCTACATTGATGACGTAGTAAAAGCTAACGTCTCAGCTTTAGATAGTAATTTTGTGGGTGCGCTCAATATTGGCACCGGCAATGAAATTAGTACAAATGATGTTTTTCACAAAGTGGTGGCACAATTCGAAAAAAATATTCCTGAACAACATGGGCCAGAAAGACCTGGAGAACAAGTGACGAGTTCACTCTCGTATGACAAGGCTCAGCAAGTACTAGGCTGGAAGCCAACAGTGCAGTTTGATGAAGGTGTGAGGCGGGTGGTGGAGTGGTATCAGTCAAACCAAAACCCATAATTATCTTTCCTGAGCACTATTGTAGGGTTTGCGTTTATCAGATAAAGCTGATATAGTCTTTACCAGATGAGGATAGTTGAATCTAACCCTCAATCACTGGGTGACGAAGTGGATCAGTCCAGTTCTCATGAGGTGATTGTTGACGATGATACCCTGCAGTGTTTTCAGCAATTTCTATTACACTTAAGAAGAGAGCGTAGGTTTTTTAGTAGGTTGGTAACAGCTCAAAATAAGGAGCCAGGTGCAAGGTGGTCATTAAACCTAAGAAGTGAATCACAGATTGGTCAAGTAGTTTGTCAAATTATCCGAGGAAGTACTGATATTGATGACTTGGCGAGTAGATGTGGTGCCGATAAAGAATTGTTAGAGAATGTTGTAGTTCTTTGGAAACAATTAAAACAACAAATCAATAAAGAGTTAATCGGGCAGATACATATATCTAGAAGGAAGTTGTATCTGTCTTCTGATCATGCAGCGTGAGGTTTGTTAGATCAGTAATCGATAATTAAAACTATACCCCTAAATAATAACCAAGCTAGATGAAATGTTGACTTCTATGATTCACTTGTCCAATCATAAAAGGTTGCTTATCAGGCAAGGTTAGATATAATATAGGACATGTTGCCAGAACAGAGCGATTCACATCACATCAGACCAGAACCAAGTGGAGAACTAACAGCGTTAGAGAAGCGAAATATTGAAGCATTTGAATTTATCACCGGGCTGATATCGCAAGTTTATCCACAGCTTTATCAAGATTTACTCGACTTTCAGCGCATCCTTGATAGTAAAGGACAATATTTTTCAGAGATTGTACAGTTTAGTACCATTGGCCAAGGATTAATTCAGGTCACCGAATTACTCAGTAGTAAAGAGCTTCTTACGCAATATCCATCAATATTTACTGTTCTCCAAAGTTGGTTAGCTTGGGCTGTGAAACAGAAGATATCTTCTGCAGAGGATCAAATACGAGTTGTTAAGAAATTGTATGTTGCGATTGATAAGCGCGCTGGAAAGCAATTTGAATGGAGATACATTACCTTCACATCGATCCTAAAATTCATTGAAGACAAAAGAGGAAATATTGACAGTTCAGACAAATTGGAGATGGCATTTGCTGCTGAAGAGCTTGCTGCAGTCATTCTCAAGCATCAATCGGAAATCTATGTTTTATCTAATATAGTAATTCGTGATCAACTGACAAATTATATTAACCATGTAATTAAGATTTGGGCAAAAAATATTGACACATACATCGATCAACGCACAAGACCAATCATTGCAGATTTGGATGAATCTGTATTCAAAGGTTTTTCTGAGAAACGCTAGACAATCTAGTCTGAATTCGCAAAGTGAGACTTAACTTATTTAATAAAAATCACAATGATTGCTTCAGAGCTTTTGGATGACGTTGATATTTAATTTATCTGTACAAATATATTGATCAATTAGTTGAAATTCGCCAAACAAAGTAAGTTCGCGATAAACGCTGTTGACTGGATCAAAACTGGCATTGTCTCCAATGACCAACATATATTTGGCTGCGGATTGTTCCTTTTCAATATCCAGCACTTGGCAACCAGCTTCCCGCAACAAGAATCGGTGTTCTGGGGCATTGTGATAACCCACGAGAATCCCATTTTCAGATGAAACATATATCGGTTCTTTAAAATTAGCACAAAACTGTTGGTAACAACTTTTCATTTCCGTAACTGTGCGGATGGCGCGAGCGTACTGAGGTTGCAAGAGGTTGGGTGATAGCCAAAGCGATGTAAAAAGGACCAAAATAGGCAACATCGCTTTCTTCGGCAGGAATGCAATCATAAAAGCCACACTCACCAATAGCCCAAAGATATAGTGTTTTTCCACATTAACCGGCAATAGCATGGTTAGACCGATCAAGATGAGAGCAATTGAGGCGGTAATTACTAATTCTCGTTTTGGCCGACTCACCATAGTCAGAGCAGCGCCAACCGCAGTCATCAAGGCCACAATCACTAGCTCCGCACCAATCCCATATGAATTAGGCAGCATAAATTTGAGTAATTCACGACTTTTATCTGCTAGGCCAATTGCAGTTTGGGGTGTACTTTGGCCAATGAATAATAATTTGGTTAATACTAAGCCGTGCCTTAACTCAAAAATCAGCATCGGCAAGAGCACAATTGTGCCAGCTAGCACTGACCAACCAAGAATCATTAGCCAGGACTGACGATGCCTAATAATCAGCACCAGCCATAAGATAAAAGCTAGCGGGAAAGCGGCATAAGAAAAGCCCACGGCCATGGCCAAACTAAAGACGATAATTACCACATCTCTTGCCTGCCACTTCCGAAAAACTTTTAACAACAACCCATAACTCACAAGTAAGAAATATGGCACAAATGACGGATTCCAAACAAACCTATTTTGCCAAATAGCTTGTGGTTGAATAGCCAGTAAAAAAAACACTACCAATACCGCCCATTGCAGATCTCGGTGATCTTTCAGCCGCCACATCGTTAAGCTAAGCATGACCAGAGCAAACAATAACAGCGTGTATGTACTGGCAAAAGGTGAGTGACCAGTCAAGACAAACAGCGGCATCAACACATAGAAATACCAAGCCGATTGGTTGTAGGAAATGACGCTGGTTTGAGGCCCAAGGAGTGGTGGCTTGCCACTTTTTGCCCAATCAAGTAATACTAAGTAATCACGTCCCATGTCGTTGTAGAAGAGCAAGCCTTCGTTGAGCCGAAAAAGTCGTAAACACAAAAACAAACTCACTATTAAAACCATTACCCCAAAGATTAAATTTTTTTTGAAGAAAATTGCCATCTCTCACATCCCATTCGTTCCCGATGCCAATACTTACTAGTTGCTGTCAGCCCTATTTTAGTATAGTTTTATGTATAGACGCTAGTACCGTTGACAATTTGCTGAAATTTCAATTATGTCGAAACACACCTGGGTAATTATTCCTGCTTATAACGAAGCGACATACCTTTCTCAAGTTTTGACGAAACTCAATAAATATTGGCCAAATGTAGTAGTAGTTGATGACGGATCGGGTGACCAAACAACTACCATTGCAAAAAAATTTACGCCTCACGTCCTAAAACATCGTGTTAATCTTGGCAAAGGTGCTGCCATGCGCACGGGTGCAGATTATGCACTCGAACACCTTCATGCAAAAGCCATCATTTTTTTTGATGCCGATGATCAACATGATCCGGCGATGATTAAACCCATGGCTGATGCGCTTCAGCAACACCCAGTAGTATTTGGCGTCAGGTCTTTTGACAATCAAATGCCACTTTTTCGCATCATCATGAACCGGGTTGCATCGGTACTGATTTTGCTATTTTTTGGTCGTTACATACCAGATATACCATCTGGCTTTAAAGGTCTCACACGAAAAACCTATCGACAATTAAATCTAAAATCAAGTCACTATGAAATAGAGATGGAAATTGCGGCGCGTGTGGCCCAATTCAAGATCCCTTTTGTTGAAATTGCCATTCCCACCATTTATCATGATTATGATCGGGGAATGACATTGCTTAATATTCTGCACATGGCAGAAAAAATTATTAGTTGGAGGTTTTCCAAATGAACATTTTTCAAATTGTAGCGGCTTTTTTTGGACTTTTAATGATGTACATTGTGAGTATTCACGCCAAGAGGCGGACTTTCTCTTCGCTGGAATCAACACTCTGGTTATCATTGTGGGGATTGTTTGTGGTGTTGGCAATATTTCCCGGCTTATTACAGGGTATTGCTGATACTTTGCACTTTAGCCGCGTTTTTGACCTGTTAGTGGTGGGTGCATTTATGGTCTTAGTTTACTTGACTTTCAACAATTACATTGCGCATAAAAAATTACGAACTAAACTTGAAGACTTCGTCAGAAAGGCAGCCATCAAAAATGCCAAAGAAGTCAATCGATGATCAACAGTTACCCACTATTTCCTTGATTACGCCTTCATTTAATCAAGGTAAGTTTATTAAAAAGACTATCGATAGTGTTTTACAACAAGCATATCCAAATTTAGAATATTGGGTGATAGATGGTGGCTCAAGTGACGACACGCTGTCTATTCTTAAGCAATATCAACAACAACATGCTCAAGTATTTCACTTTATCAGTGAAAAAGATCACGGCCAAGCGCATGCCCTTAATAAAGGCATGGCTCGATTAACAGGCGAGG
>DBQS01000023.1:0-95599 GCA_002305355.1 Patescibacteria group bacterium UBA1388 | reverse complement strand
TGAAATTATCGATGAAAAAGGGGAGTTAATCCAAAGTTTTGTGGCTGTTTATAAAAAGTTTTGGCGAAAGATAATTTCCAAGACCGTCTTGTCTATTCTCAACCCCATTGCTCAACCAGCTACCTTTTGGAGGCGTGAAACCCAAGAATTAACGGGTAAGTTTGATGAATCATTGCATTATTGTATGGACTATGATCTTTGGTTTAGACTTTTTAAACAAGCAAAACCAGCCGTGATTGATCAACAGTTAGCACAATTCAGAATTCATACCTTATCAAAAGGTGGCAGCGCATTTGTGAAACAGTTCCAAGAGGAAATAGAGGTTGCCAAGCGTTATCAAACTTCTCTTTTCATTCACGCCTTGCATCGGCTGCACGCGTGGGCTACAGTACAAATTTATAAGCTCATTAAGCCGGCCAAAATATGAAAAATAAAGACCAACGCCTCAATAATCTGGATCAGCAGTTTTGGAAAGATCAACGGGTACTCGTGACTGGCGGCGGAGGATTTTTAGGAAGTCAAGTTGTTGAACTTCTAAAGACGGTTTTACCTCAAGAAATCAGAGTGCCCCGTTCCAAAGATTATGATTTACGTCAGCAGTCAGATTGTGCAGAGGTTGTTAAAGATATTACCTTAGTCATTCATTTAGCGGCAAATGTGGGCGGGATTGGCTATAACCAAACTCATCCAGGCAAGCTTTTTTATGACAATCTACTGATGGGTGTGCACATGATGGAGGAAGCGCGCAAGGCTAAAGTAGCTAAGTTTGTGGCAATAGGCACGATCTGTGCTTATCCCAAATTTACACCCGTACCATTCAAGGAAGAGAATCTTTGGAATGGTTATCCTGAAGAAACCAATGCCCCATATGGCCTAGCAAAAAAAATGTTGTTAGTCCAAGCCCAGGCCTACCGGCAAGAGTACGGTTTTAACGCTATTTTTTTACTGCCCGTCAATCTTTATGGTCCAGGAGACAATTTTGATCCTGAGTCCAGCCACGTCATTCCGGCGTTAATTCGTAAGTTTGTGGAGGCTAAGCAAAATAAAGCTAAGCAAGTTACTGTCTGGGGCACCGGCAATCCGACCAGGGAATTCTTGTACGTTACCGATGCAGCCAGAGGTATCTTACTAGCGAGTGAAAAATACAACAGCCCTGAGCCAGTCAATCTAGGCTCCAGTTTTGAGATTTCTATCAAAGACTTGGCTACCAAGATTAAAGATCAGGTTGGTTTTGAAGGCAAGATTGTCTTTGACACCACCAAGCCCGACGGCCAGCCTAGGAGGAAACTTGACGTAAGTAGGGCTAGGGATGAGTTTGGATTCGTAAGTGAGGTGGGGTTTGAAGAAGGATTAAAAGAGACGGTGAAGTGGTTTAAGCGTACAATCTAATCATGCCGTGGATCAATTATAGCATTTCCCTGTTACCCGAATTTATTCAAGCTCTTGTTATTGCCATCGTATTGTCTAGTATTTTTACTGGAACATTTTTAAGGACTTTTCATAATAAAATTACCTGGTTTCATGTTGCACTAAGCGCATATGCAGGCCTGAGTTTGTTTATTATCCTCAATTACCTACTGTGGTACCTGCTGGATTGGCGGTTTGCCCTATTCTTGATCTCCCTCATCATGCTCATCGTTTCAACTTATGGCTGGTACCAAGCCAAACCTAGGCTAAATCTGGAATTCTCAAAGTTCTTTGTGGCACTGGCTGCAATCACGATCTTACTCAGCTTTTTTCTCTTCAAATTCACATATCGCAACGGTCTCCACGACGAGTACTTTCATTACGCGGCTATTCAGCTATTTGAGCACACCAATCAATATCCGTTTATACATCCCTATGACTTTGAGCACACCCTAAATGAGGTTTATCACGTAGGCACTTACTTCTTAGTGATATTGGTCAATTACTTTCCTGAAATCAATCTAGAGCAAGCACTGGATATTGCCAAGATTGTTATCTTTTTACCATTTCCCATTTTTTTGGGATTTTCTTTAAAACAAATATTTTCCAAAGCACCTTCGTGGTTATTGATGTGGACTGTGCTGGCAGTGTTGCTGACTGGGCCAAGTTGGTGGCTGCGTGATTCATACACTCTCTGGCTCACTCAAGGCCAAGATTTACCTCAGATATACATGCCAATACTTTATGACTTAGCCGGTATTACCTGGACCGGAGTGCTGTTTTGGATTGTTTTTACCTTAGGCCTGATTATATTTCTAACTGAAAAGCCAATTTCCAAGCTACCTTTGATTCTTCTGTGTGTAATTTTATTGTCCACAATCATTATAAATAAAGCCTACATGCTGACTAGCTTTGTCTCACTAGCTGCTATCTTGGCAACATTTCTGATGCTCAAGTATTGGTCACAGAATAATTTTAGTAAATTGATGATGGGTTTTGTCATACTAATAGTTCCTCTAACTGTCGTACTATTAAACAACTTTAACGATCAATTTCCGTTTGCATTGTTTGTTAGGGATACATCAGACTGGGGTTATCATTATGCATCTAACCCATTAGCAGATGGTATTCAAGTCAGTTATAAATATCTACAGCTAGATAGCTCATTATTTCTTGTTGTTTTTGGAATTGCACCAATTGTTATTATTCTGACAAGTATCTTTCTAGGCAAAGAGTTTAAAAACCAACATAATCGATTGCAACTGTTTTCTATTTTATTTGTTGCCTTTTCCTTACTGATTCCTATTGGGTTGTATTATATTAATGATGACGGCTTAGGGTTAGCTCTAAACAAGCTTCTCAGACCAGCAGTTTTCTTTGTAGCTCTAGCCCCAATTATCTTTCATCAGCTGGGAAAAAAATGGCTGTCATATCTTTTGTTAGCCCTGTTTATAATCGGAGCAATCTCTCCTGTAAGATTCTTTGTAGTCAATGTGGGGGAAGGCTTGCAACGTCTCTGGATCAGTAATAATCACGAAACAATAGAGTTATCAAATTTTCTTTTAAGAAACAACTATGATAAATTTCAGGCATTAAATTGGGGAACGGTATATTCAATATCTAATCTAATACCAATTCAAGGTCGTGCATGTATCACTTGTAAGAATGACCAATCTAAGATCATCGTAATTCCAAATATTGCACCAAATCCTCCTCATTACGCTCATTTAGAGTCAATATTTGTCAATCAGTCATATATCATAAAAGAGTATTAAATCATGGATATGAAAATAATTATTTCATACCTTATCATTTTTTTCCTTTAGACATATGTTCAACTCATTCTCTTGATATGAATAAGCGCCCCCATTTTTTTTCTATGCGAATATTATCTGAATATTCTGGTGTGCAATACATCACATCAAAGCATTGATCTCCAGATTTTAATGTGCGTATTTCCATATCCAGATTGTTTATTAACATTAATCGCGAATCAGGAGTATTATATCTAGGCCACTGGTCTCCCAGTCGATTATTAAATTTAATTACTCTATAAATTGAGACATTAAACAACAAGATAATTAATAACCACAAACTGGGATGAATTAATGTATTCATTGTATTGATAAGGCTTCTAAATAAATAAGCCAGCATCATACTAACTAAAAACACAAAATATAAGGATGCGAAACGATAATCTGGAGCACCTATAAACCAAACAATAAAAAACACAAGTAATGTTAGCAAAAACCATTTTAACTTGAGAATATATTTTAAAGAAGTTTTATATTTTATAGTGATTGATGTTAAAACACTTAATAATAGTATAAAGAACAGCTTTATAATGGGAATTTCCCACATGGTTGCAATCCAATAATCAAGTAGCCAAGAGTAATTTGACAATACTAATTCAGGCGGAACTCCACGATTCCTAGCCCAACTCATCACCCATGAAGCAACCTGAGCACTCTGGGTTTTTGCAGACCATGTCAATGGCAAGCAACTTGATTCTACTAAACTAACGATACACCCGCTGATTAGTATGTTCCTGGCAATCCATAAAATAAGCATTATTATAGATAAAACAACTATTCGTGATTTGTATAGGTGATACTTATAATAAAATAAGCCATACATGACTGGAATAATCACTATCCCTACATTGCTAAACTTATATATTGCTGAAAATATAACAAACATGATGGATTTGTCTAAAAGAATTCGTTTTTTTGTTTCAAAGAAGCATAAAAAATAATAAGCCCCAAATATTCCAAAAAACTGAGAAGGATAATCTGTGCTTGGGCCGCCCAAATTACTCGGGTGGTATATTTGAGCACCTAAATACAGTAAGAAGAATAAGAGAATCTGTGATAAGAAAGATTTTCTATATTGCAGAACTTTGTCCCATATAAAATGAAAAACAAAATAAAATAGAGAAGCATTAACTAAAAATGAAGTAACAACCCACTCATTACCAATTCCCATCCCCGCAGCATAAGTCAACCAGAGGGAATTGAATCCATATCTACTATGGAAATTGGCCAAGCCCAATGGTAAAACATGTTCTCGTTCCCAAATTATTTGACTCAAATGGTACAAACCAGTGTCATATTGTGGCACTGAAATATAGATTGGAAACAATATAGCCAAAAACAGCACAATGCTAACAGCAAGCTTGTTCAATCTTGGATGATTTAAAAGAGTTGTAATTAAGCCAAGTACATATATTAACCATGCTATAGAACCCACAGGGGCAAATAAGGACCAAATAGAGGATAAGATGGTTGCAAAAATAATTCCCAAAATACCAATTTCACCGATCGATTCTGTGTCGTGTCTTATTAACTTGCTGAAAAGAACACCAAAGCCGTATAGTGAAATTAGTTGTAAAAAATAGTAAACTGAAATAATAATCATATAAACTTGTGTTTTTGTGTTCAGATTTTGGTATTCTTGACACTAGTTAGAATGTTGTAGTTTATGATACTTTCTAGTATAACTCCCATCTTAATTATCTTTGCTTATTTTATTGCGGCCATAAGTTTAACCATTCTCCCCCTTTATTATTATTTACTTTCCTGGAAAAGAGCATTTAAATTTACTATACCACTATCGTTTGCGTTCCAAATTTTGTTTGGATACGTCTTTTACTCCTTTGCATTAACTCATACATATTTTATCTTCTACATCATTTTCATGGTCATGATAAATTTTTACTCATATAAAAAATTACAATTTCAAAAAAAACTAGCAATCATGCGTCTAAAGCTGTCTAAGTCAGTATTTTCCACTACGTTAATAGGATTATTTTTGCTTATATTGGTAATTTATAATCAGTTTTTTGATGCATTTCAAACGTTAGCTCCAGGACACGCAGATACATATAATCACATTCAGTTTATAAAAAGTATTGATGAGCAAGGATATAATCTTAGCACTTGGTATGCTCCTGGTTTTCATATTCTTGTATATCCGTTAGTAAAAGTACTTCCATATTCTGATATATATAGATTTACAGGACCGGTGCTTAGTATTTTTTCACTAGTTGGAATCTACCTACTGTTTCGTGATCTTCTTAAAAATAAAACAAGTCACGTGTTGTTTATTGCGCTGTTTCTTTTTCCAATATTCAATCAACTTTCTTTACAATTAATGAGCTTTTTCTCATCAAGCTTGACTTTTTTGATCTTTACAACAATGATATGTATTGCGTGCCAAAAAATTAGAGAAGTAAATATTAAATACTTGGTCATTTTTGGTTTATTGACCGCAATGACCAGTGTTACAGTACCTTATTTTTTTGTCTCTTTAATTCCAGCATTTTTCTCGCTTTTGATTACTTCAATCCTTATAAAAAGCCAAAAGAAAATGCTTTATGCTAAGTTTGCAGTGATCTTGATAGCAGGATTAGTTTTATCTTTTTTATCAGTCTTGCTTCAAACTTCGGTTCATAGTGGGGAGCCATACTTCCCGAACATACCAATAGTTTCTAACAATACAGGGACTTTGATAATCACAAGTAATAAGACAGTTTCTTGCGAAAAATACCAATTAATTTGTGCAGTTGAGAAAATGATAAAGCAAATTAATCCAAAGTTTTCTTCAACCATAGTACCCCTTTTACGCTCAGGTTACGATTTGATTAAATTTAAACAGCTTCGACCAATAAATAGTTACTTATCGGTTGGGGCTTATATTTGGATTGTAGCGGCTGTTTTCTTTGTACGCTTAGGTATTAAACGGAGAGATCACGTTTTGTTATTAATCGGAATCTTCTCAGTCTTATTTGGTTTATATACCCAAACGGGGATATTTGAATTAAGTAGTTATAGAGGAAGAAGCGGGTGGTATTTGCTGTTGCTTTGTCTTATCGGAATGGTACTTATTTATGATAGATTTCCTAAAAGATTTATATCTAAATGTACTCCAATAATAATCGTTGTAATTTGTATGATAGGCATAATGAGTCCTCCACAATTTTACAGGGCTTATTATACAGAGCATCTCATCCAATTAAAAAATTTAGCAGTCACAAATCCGGGTCCTATTACTGTACTTACTGAATCGCCAAATGATAGTCTTGTCAACGACAATCTAATATTTAAAAAGCTTGACCTTGAGACGCTTGACGAAGTTAGTTTGCCTGAAGATTCCATTATTATTTTAGAAAAGCATGAGTTGCAGATCGACCCAGTCAAATCGCAAAAAAGTCATACAATTGATAAAGATTATAAAGTATTTAATGACATTATAAATCAAAAAGCCATCAACCAATCATTATTAAATGATCGCGTTCATAAATACTTTGGATGCACATCAAAGAACGCAGTCATTGAAACCACAAACATCCTCATTTGTAGAACCTGATCTAATTTACTGATTTATGTAATTATCTAATGAAAGTTTCCAGGAATTTTTGTTATAATCTTCTGAACCGCGATAACCAAGTGGTAGGTGGATATTGCATAGCTAGAGTAATCCTTTTTAAGGATTTTTCAAATGAATATTTATGCTTACTTAATCTGTGAATTTTGAAATTGTCATTTGTTTCTTATGCTCAAAAACTGAAATACAATAATTTGAATCACCCATTGCCTTTATTAAAGCTAATAACAGCTATTAAGGAGTAATTAATATATAAGGTTGCATATTTTATACTATGCAAAAATGTCTATTTATAAATAATAAATGTCTATTTATAAATAATATACGAAGCTAGGGGATTATTTTGATTTCGATAAATCCTAAAATTATTTATGCCTAAAATTTCGTTGAAAGCTAGGCTTTCTCCAGGAAAATCATGAAAGTTTAATTCGTCAAAGCCGATGACAGCACCTTTCGTGAGATGGGGAAGAATTGCTTTTAAACAAGCTTTAGTTGGTTGGTAAATATCAAAGTCAAAATATGCGAAAGCTATGACTGTCTCTGGATTTTTTTTCAGATATTGTTTGATTGTCGTCTTGGCATCACCTTTTACTAATTCAAATTTTTTAATGTGGGATACAGGGGATTCTTGCTCGTGGTAAGACAAAATTTTTTCTAAATATTTATCATAGTTTTTTGTTGTTGAATAAGCACTTTTCTGAATAATCTTTGACTTTCCATCTTTTTTGTCTACTGTAGGAAAGCCGGTAAATGTGTCAAAACCAACAATTTTTCGATTATAATTATACGGTTCATACATCCCTCGAAATGATTCAAAGAGGGCTAAATTATTTCCCCACTGCACACCAAACTCACAAATAATCCCATGTAAATTAATGATTTTTTTGTATAACTCATGCATCATGATTATTCTTGACATGTCCTGTCTTTTAATAAACAGCCCCGGATTACTAAGCAACTGATCGCTGGGGATTGGGCACTGCTGAAAGAGTTTTAAAAACTTGCTCCTTATGTCTCTTTCCTGGGTTGTTGAGCCACTCATCACCATAGAACCACCGGTGTTGATAATTTGAGAAGATTTGGTATCTATTTTTTTATTCATTGCAAAAAACTCCGGTAAATTTTTTCAAACCATTCTAGCACAACTAAATTGCCCTATAACTAATTGCATTATTCCTTCACGAAGACATAGCCAATATTCCAAGATTTAAAGACCATCAGATAGCTGCTTTGGTTATTATGGAATTAGAGAATGTTATATATCTGAATAGCAGACGGTATCTCAGTTCATATTTCAAGAATTTCTCGCCAAAAACATTCGTCATAACGTTGCCATGCATGAACACCAAAAGGCAGCTGCTTTAACTGAGAGTAATACTTTGGTGATTGTTTTTCCCAAGCAAATTTCTTAGCTATATTTGCTGGAGCAATTTTAAAGTTCGAGTCTATTTTTAACGCTTCTAATGACCAAAATCCGTCTTCGTTAAATGGATACTCAATTGTATGAGATTTAAACCATTTCAATCGAGCCTTTCCGAGTAAAATTGCTTGAGCAAGCTGAAACATCGGTGGCAACCAGCTTCTTTTTACTCTTTGATTATGTTGACGAAGAACTTTTATATGGGAAGCAACTTTACGCAGTGAAAAACCACTATTGCCAACTGCATTTGGATCTCCATTTGGATGATTGATGAAGCTGATGATGGAGTGATGCCAAGGAGCGCCGATATAATCATACTTCTGGGCGATCCAATACTCT
This sequence comes from Patescibacteria group bacterium UBA1388, assembly GCA_002305355.1. Taxonomy (GTDB): domain Bacteria; phylum Patescibacteriota; class Microgenomatia; order UBA1400; family PJMF01; genus UBA1388. The sequence goes on along the minus strand of DBQS01000023.1, from coordinate 87,048 downwards.
AACTCATTTTTTAACACTAAAGCATCCAGTTGATACGTGAGAATATACTCAAACTCTGTAAAGTTTTGATAAAAAGATTCGGTAAGCCACAATTGAGAGTAATCTTTAACTGATCGAAAATACTTAGATGGAAGAACTATCTGCTTAACATTGGGTAAATGATTGATTACAGATGGCAACTTCAGCTTTTCTGGAGTAAATACTCGAACCGGATAACCTGAAAGATATTTTTTTAGATACTTCAAAGAAAGTTTTTCGGCTGGAGATAACTCAGATTTATAGATTGGAATCAGAATACCTACCGTTGTTTTCATACTTCATTACCTATATTATACTCAGCGAATAGTAATATTATAACAATTTATGCACGCCTTGTTGATTATTGTCCATGCTTAAACATCTTTCAATTCTATTACTTGCTTATAATCGACCCCTCATGACTGAGTCATTACTTAATAGGCTGAATGAAAGTTCCCTTGATTTGACAGTTTTTATAGCTGTAGATGGCGCTAAAAACAAATCTGATGCTGAAAATATTAATAAAATAAAATTAATCGTCAATGATAAAAAGTATCGCAATCTCATCAAAGCTGTACATTTCAGCAAAAAACATATGGGCATACAACAAGGCGTTTCAACCGGGATTGATTGGTTTTTTGAACAGGTAAACGAAGGAGTTATTCTTGAAGACGATTTAGAGTTTTTTGATTCATTTTTAGAATATTCAGCTAATCTTTTAAAAAAATATCGTTCTGATCAAAAAGTAATGATGATTTCAGGAAATAATTTTTTTCCCAAATTGCCAATACATTCCAGCTATACATTCACTAAACATGCGTTAATATGGGGCTGGGCTACTTGGAAAGATAGATGGAGTATGTTTCATCAAGTGATATCTGATAAAAAATTGATTTTAGAAGACGAAGAATTGCAGCAAAATTTAATTCAGATAGCTTCATCTCTCAGAATAAAGCGCAGTCTTGAATCTCTTCAAGGGAATATCGATTCTTGGGCCTATATTTGGGGTTTGGCAATGTATCTTAATCAAGGTCTCTGCGTAATTCCTCAGGAAAATTTGGTTAAAAATATAGGTTTTGGCACAAAGTCAACTCATACTAAAATCAAAACATACCATGCGTATTTACAGGTTTCACAAAAATTTTCAGTGGTGACTCACCCGTTATATCCTTTAGCCAACCAAAGTTTTGATAGGCTATTTATCAAATATGATAATCCTATCTTGATGATGGTAAGAACATTCATCACTAAGTTTTTATGAAGCCTCTTATTACTATTTCAATACCTGTATACAATGGTTGCAACACAATTGAGTCAGTTTTGATATCACTCATCAAGCAAATTCAAACACATAAGTTGGAAAAGATTGTAGAAGTATCTTTAACGGATGATAATTCTTCAGATGATTCCAAGTTTATTATATCAAAGTTAACAACTAAATATAAATTCTTAAGATTTCATAAAAACACGACAAATTTGGGGATGGATGGAAATTTCGTTAAAGCAGCGATGAATGCCAATGGAAAATACGTTTGGTTCAGTGGTCAAGATGATATATTTTTAGATCACGCAATTCAAACTGTGGTAAATATCTTAACAAAACATGACTTGGTATCACTCTACGTAGATTTTAAACAATATGATGAGATTAAAAACACAGTTGTCTGCAACTCGATGGTAAAAAGTCAACTTAAAATTAAACCAACTCAAGAATTAATTGTGGTTAAAAATGCCACTCAATATTTTAATTATATTTCGGATGCTCCATCATTTTTACCCGCAACAATAATAAAAAAAAATATTATTCAAAGGATTGATCTAAATCGATATTTTGGAACGCACTATATCCAATATGCGGCTTTTATTCTGAGTCTAGGAAAAGGTCAAACTGGTATTTACGCAAAACCATTAATCAAAGGATTAATTCCTGTTAGTGGATGGCAAAAATCAGGAAACAAACTATTTGAAATTTCATTTGGTAAACTTTACGCACAATTCTTATTAAATAAATCTCAACCACTACTTTTTCCCAATACATTATTTTTTAAAAAAAAGGTCGAATTTCTTCTACGCTGGCCAAAACTTTTAGTGCTTTCTACTTATTTGGGATTCTCCAATAGTTATATGTTTAGGTCCAAGATTTATCAGATTTTTTCTCTGCCTATTTCTTGTGTACTTATTTTGAGTTTAGATCTTTTTGCATTTCTCAATAAATTTCACAAAAAAAACTAATTTAGCTTAAAATTGTCCTCTCAAGATGGCTTTAATATCCCAAATTACTTACTAAACACTATTGAGCAACGATAAGAGTGTTACTTAAAAAAGAATAACTATTCGGTCAAATAATATTAACAATTTTTTCCGTAAGTACGAGCCAAAAAATCATACAGATTTGAAAATTTTTTAATGTTAAAAGCTTTTTTAACCTTTTGATTATTAGCTACTGAATATTGAACATCTTGATAAGATGATATAAGTATTATATTAAAGCTATAACCTAAGTTTTGAAAATATTCTGCTAGATCATTTAAGCTTACGGCTCGACCAGAGCCTACATTATATGTTTCAATCAAGTTTGTTCTGACCTGGGAGTTCACAACTGACATCTTAAGGATATTAACTAAATCTGTAATACTTACAAAATCTCTAGTCAATTTGCCGTTGCCACTTAAACATATTTGATGTTGAGTTTTTATTAGCTTAAACATTTGAGGAATAATTCCAATATTTGAGTAATATTTACCTTGGTCTTTGCCATAAACATTAAATATTCTAAAAATATCCATTTGAATATTATATTGCAGAGAAAAAACTGATAAAAGATCTTCTTGTATTTTTTTTGTTAACCCATAATAGGACGCAGGTTTAGTCTGATCACTTTCTTTGATTTTTTGAGGAGTAAGTTCAGTACTGTTACATTTAGAACAGGATAATGCTTCGGCTGAATCAGGATAAATAGTACGTCTGCATTTTTGACAAAGATATGGACCCTCTCCATAAACTCCTCTGGAAGATGTAAGAATGATTTTTTTTAATTTTGGGGAAAACTTTTTAAGCTGATTTAAAAATAATTGAAGATTTAGATTATTTTCTTTTAAGTATTTTATAGGATGTGTTTGAGACTCTCCTACCGAATTTAAAGATGCCATATATATTAATAAATCAATATTTGATAACAAATGCTGATATTTACTTATGTGAGCGACATTTGAATCAATTAGCGAAACTCTGTGATTTGAATGTAATTTTTTATTCTTTCTTTTATACTCGGAATCTACATAAAAGTTATCAATACAAATAATTTCTACCGCTGGGGGTAATTCCTCAATCAATTGATTACTAATATACCCCGCTCCTCCAGTAATAAGAATTTTTTTTGGATATCCTTTTGCAACCATGTGCCCAAATATACACCCAATTTTAATTAATTTACACTTGAACATTTATAAAATAAACTGTTTAGAAAAATCCCGAATATTTATCATATTAACTAGCATATTGTCTCTGTATTAAAACTTTAATAAACCATATTAATAATATTAAGGAATCATGTTATTCTCTAATCATGAAATTAGGAATATTGGTCAGCAAATATAGTAATAACATAACAAGATGCTGGTTTCTCTGCCAATATCATGATGAGGCTCGTGGCTTCATAATCTTTAACGGCACATTTAGCCGAATTTTAGATAAATGAATTTGCAAACTACTACCCTAAAAGCAAATAATATTGATTGGAAAATGATGAAAGATTTAACCTTGGTTTCAAAGTGTCCTATATGCTCATCAAATAGGCATCGTGTTTTTAGCAAGAATTATGATGATCGATATGGTTACCCGGGATGTTTTGAAATTTGGAAGTGCCAAATATGTGGACATCGATATTTATCCACTCAATTTACAAAAAAACAAATAAATAACATCTATACGGGATGCTATCCCAACTCATCTGCAAGTATAAAGAATTTCAAGCCCTTTAAGAAAACTTCGGGGTGGAGACAATGGCTGTCCGGAAATAGGTCAAAATCATATGCTTGGGTATCTGAGGGAACTAAAGTACTAGACATTGGATGTGGAATGGGACAGTCACTAGGTTACTATAAGTCTATAAATTGTGAGGCTTATGGAGTATCCTGATAGTAATCTGAAAAAAGTTGCTAATAAATATGGATACAATGTCAAAATAGGAATGTTTAATTCTAAGTTATATAAAAAAAATTATTTTGATTATATTGTCATGGATCAAGTGATTGAACACATTCAAAATCCTGTAGAGTTTCTCAAAGATGTAAGGAGGGTTCTTAGGCCAGGTGGCAAATTAGTAATGAGTACACCGAATTTCTCAAGCTGGAGCTGTAAAGTTTTAAAAACTAAATCATTTCTTTGGCACGTACCTTATCACTTGCAGTTTTTTGATGAAAACTCTATGGTAAAATGTCTGAAAAGAGCTGGGTATTCATCATTTTCAGCTAATTATATAACCAACACAGAATGGATTTTATATGAACTTTCTCACGTAATTACATATCCAAAAAAAGGGGAAAAGTCTGAATATTTAGATTATCCAAGAACTCAACGAGGTCTATTTACTAGATTTCTTCTAGCGTTCACATTTGTGATACATTTAACTGGTATTTTGAAACTTATAAGCATATTTCTTGATTCTTTGAAAATGTCGGACAATATTGTATATACCGCAAATAAAGAATAACCTAATCTTTTATGAGGAATGTTCACGTAGGTAAGATTGCGACACATCTTGAAGCATTGTGCAACAAAAATAAGGCCAAGTATTTTAGAGGAGCTCCTTACTGGACAAGTGAAATTTATGGATTTGGAAAATATATCAGGGAGTATGGGTACTACCCATCATTGTTGCCCTTGTGTATTTATAGTGACCATGGTGTTGGAAATTTTCATGAACCTCAGCCACATGAGATAAACTCTGATTCTCCCATCCAGTTTTATCACTCCCCTCAACAAGTAATGAAATGGAAAAAATATTCTAAAAAACCTTGTTTTGTATTGCATTCCCCATTTGTTTACTATCGGAAAAGTAGAAATATTTCGAAAAATAGAAATGCAAAAGGCACAATTGCATTTCCATCTCACTCTACTCCTGCAATTGATATAGATGTTGACATTAAATCGTACGTTGAGCAACTAAACAAGTTACCTAAAATTTTTCAACCAATCACTGTTTGCTTGCACATGCATGACATAAACAAGGGAGTTCACAAAGAATATTTAAACCAAGGTATTAATGTTGTCACCGCCGGTAATACTTCAGACTATGGTTTTACGGATAACTTTTACAACATATTAAGGAAATATAACTATTCTACTTCGAATTCTGTTGGGTCTTATGCGTTTTACTCAATAGAAATGGGTATTCCTTTTTTTATTTATGGACCAAGAGCTAAATGTTTCAATAAATCTGATAAAAACTTACCACTTGGCAAGTGCAACTCCTTCAAAATATCAGATAGATCATGTCACTATTATAAAATGTTAAGTATTTTCCCCCCAACCATAACTCCTGAAATACGAACAAAGGTTGAAACTGATTTGGGATTAATTGATGGAGTTGGAAGAGCAAAAATGGCTTTGCTCCTGTACTACTCACTTATAAAGTTTATCTTTTCACTTGCTTCTGTAAGATGGGTGATAAGATTAGTAAAGCTGATGAAAAAAACCAAGTTTAGCAAATAGTCGATCTTAATCAACTATTTCTGAATCAATGATTGATCCAGAGGAGTACCTGTTTCAATATTAGTAACTGCCCTTTTTCCAAGAACCTCATGATAATACTTCGGGTGAATTCCAAAACCTGGCCTGATTGAACGCACATTTTCTTTTGTAAACTTTTCGCCCTTTTTGATATCTTTAACGACAAACAATGAGCGGCTGTGTTCTCGGCTTTTTTTCATTTTAGGTGTTAATTTATAGGTGACTTTACCCAAGGCTTTTTCTGTGTCCCTAACAGCTTGTACCATAGATTTGAACTCACTTGGCTCCATAGAGAACTGAGAATCTGGCCCACCCATTTTTCTATCGAGAATCAAGTGTTTCTCAATAATCTTAGCTCCAAGAGCAACAGACGCTACCGCAGCAGTAGAACCCATTGTATGATCAGATAATCCCACTGTTGTATTAAATTTCTTAATAAGATCTGGGATAACTCTTAGATTTAAATCTTCCATAGGAGTTGGATAAGCTGAAGTACATTTTAGCAAAGCAATATTATTGTTCTTTTGCTTCTTACATGTTTCAACTGCTAGCTGGATGTCCTCAAGTGTTGCTATTCCAGTAGACATGATCATCGGTTTACCTTTTGAAGCAATATATTCAATCAGTGGGATGTCAACTAGTTCAAACGATGCCACTTTATATAAAGGAACATCCATTTCCTCCAAGAAATCGACAGCGGTTTTGTCAAAAGGTGACGAAAAAAATACCAGTCCAAGGTTTTCAGCAACTTCCTTAAGTTTTGGCTGCCATTCCCAAGGTGTATAAGCTTGTTGATACAGCTCATAAAGTGTTGTACCATCCCAAATCGTACCTTGGTTTATTTGAAAATACTTCTTATTGCTTTTGATGGTTATAGTATCCGCAGTGTATGTTTGCACTTTTATAGCATCTGCTCCAGCTTCTGCGGCAGCCTTTATTGTTTTGACTGCTAGATCATATTTATGATTATGATTGGCAGATAATTCGGCGATGATGAATATATCGGAATTTTTGCCTTTATTTCTAAATAATCTTGTCATGTCTATCACTTTATTCATGATATATGTACTTGTCTTTAGGATATCTAATTTGTGTTATCTCTCCATGGTGTCTTATAAATGAATATCGTCCTGTAATTTTCTTACCTTGTGACTCAAGTAAAAACCAATCAAATGTTTTCAATCCTGCCTTCACAGATAAAGTAGAGGCTCCACCAAACCGAGCATTAATTTCAATGACATGAAAATTATTCATCTCATCTTTAATAACCTGTAGGATAATATGACCATAAAAACCTATCGATTTAGCTATACTTTGACTCAGTGCTTCTAATTGAGGAAGTAATTCTGTAGTTGTAATTTGAGATTCCCCATTATGTACCAAAGCCCTTTTCCGACATATGCAACCTTGGCACGTACCGATTTTATCGACGTATAAATCAACACTATACTCATCTCCCACCAGAAATGGCTGAAAAATTGGTAATGTTAGCAGTTTAGAGTGAGAAATAGCGTCTTTTTTAGTAAGATTAAGACCGACTTTATCTGCTCCAGCTCCATATCTCTCCTTAACAACATATCTTGCAACGTCATGACTGATTTGATCGATATCAGTATAACTTGAAATAATTGGAAACCCTTTAAGGAGAGTATTATTTCCAAACAGCAGTTTATCTCTGGTTAACTCAATTGACTCGGTATCTGAAATCATCACTGATATGCCTGCATTATTAAACATTTGCCTATTAATTGCCCAAAACATTAGTTCATTATCTCTAGTAGGAATAATAAATGCTATATTGTTGTCTTTGCATAATGATAAGACTGACCTAGGATCAGTCCGTGTATTAATTTGTGGTAACAAAACAAATTTATCTACAAAATACCTTGATATCACTTTCCTGCTAATATCTCCTCCCACAACTAAGTACTTTTGCCTCATGCAAATTTCTGAGTTCTTTACTGCCTCTATTAAAGGAGCCTTTTTTGAAACACTGGTAATTAATATACCTATACTATTTTTTGTTACTTTTTTCATATTCGATCAGATCTTTAATTCCTGTCTCTAGATCATATTTTGGTTTCCAATCAGTCAACTTAGATATTTTTGAAATATCTGCCTGTGATGACTCTGGATAAATTTCGTCAAGAGACGTGTTGATCTCTAAGTTTTGAAAATTAGACTTCAATATATTTAACACTTGTTTTATTGAACGAGACTTGCCACTTGCCACATTAAACACCCCATTTGCTTCATTACTTAGAGCTAAAGAAATCAATGCTTGTGCCACATCCCAAGCGTGGATGTAATCAAATGAATTATTCTCGCCAAAGACTGTTATTTTCTCTTTTTTCAAAGCAGATCTAACCCACCTTGAAATGATGTCTCTTGACCCCCTTCCATAAACTCTAAAGATTCTAGCGTTAGCAAAGTTCATGTTTCCCGTGAGATTGGCTTGAAAAAACTCGATATCCCTTTCAGTTTGCAATTTGGCTATACCAGTCTGATTTCTTGGATTGATCGCTGACTCTTCATTTATTATGTTTATTTTAAAAGTGTCATGATATAAATTTTTATCATAAATAAGGTAACTAGAAGCAAAAATAATTTTCTTTAGTGATGGCAGCTTAAACACATTTTCGAGTAAATAATGAGAAGCTAACACATTATTCCGAAAGTTTGAGTCCCAGAAATCCAAATCCTCAGTACTCCTTTCAAAATCTGCTGCTAAATGAAAAACATATCTAGGTTTAAATCTAAAAAGAAATTGTGAGTTCGGATCAGAAAGGTCTAATCTCCAATAATCAACATTGTCACAAAACTGAGAGGGTTTAGCAGAAAAATCAACACATCTAACTTTTGCACCAAGTTTGATTAATTTTTTGATTAATTCCTTACCAATCACACCCGCACCTCCAGTTACCAATACTGGCACACCTTCTAAATGAGTTATCAAATTTTCTCTTATGCAAGAATGTACATATGAATCATAATAATTACCGCGCTCACAAATGTGATCCTTTAATACACCAGTCCTCTCAAAGCCATTTCGCTCAAGTATTTCGATGTGCTTAGATCTAAATTCATATGTCTCGGTAAATATTTTATGCAAACAATATTTATTAAAGGCTTGATTTTTTAAGAATTTCAATGATTCAATAAAAATGTCTTGATACTTGTTTTCTGTAACCTCTGGTTTAACTAAAAACGAAATTTCGGCCCTTTTATTAGTTTCGTCATAATTTGTCAATCCACAATATCCAATTAACTCGTGTTTAGAGTTTAATATCGAATATATCTTTTGATCTTTAGCTTCCTGCACTTTATTGAACCACTTTTTCTGGTCGGCTGAAGATAATTTCTTGTTCTGGCGTAAAATACTCATTTGCGCATTTCTCCATTTTTTAATCAAGTTTAAATCTTCTTTTTCTAAGTTTGAAAAAATGTAGTCATTTGAGTTGTGAATAATTTTTCTAGCCATCAGTTATCCCTGGTTTTAAGTTGTTGATACTTGAGTTCTGCAATTTTCCAGTCTTCCAGAGTATCAATATCTTGATTCTGTGAAGATGGCACATGAATGCCCAGTGTAGGTACTGTATAAAAAGAATTTCTATCTAGCAGAGTTCGAGACTTCATCATCCAAAATAATCCTGCATCGTGATATCTCTCATCTAAATCTTGACTTCTAACATGAATATTTTTTGGTTCTAACATCTCAATATAACCATTGTGCATTTTTAGTGCTCGTTGAATTGGATAATTGAATTCTACTACGGGCAATAGAGCCTCAGCTTCTGAGTTGGCAAGATTTGTGAAGCTCCTGTGTAATAATTCAGCAGATAAAAATGGTGCTGTGGCGTATATGCAAGTAAGATAAGTGGGTAAATTAGTATTGTCAATTGATAACAAAACTTCTCGGACCGCCTCATCTAGCGGAGCATAATCATCAGCCATTTGCTTAGATCTGTGATGAATTTCAACATCTGGATATGTATCACTCACTAGCTGTTCAATTTCACTGTCATCAGTACTGACGATCAATTTGCTAAATATCCTTGACTGGCGAGCTGTGTCAATAGAATAAAATATTATTGGTTTACCCAAGAATTTTTTAATATTTTTTTTAGGGATACGCTTACTTCCACCCCGAGCTGGAATGATGGCAATGTTTTTAGACATATTTAAGTAACAACTTTTTTAAGGTATTTGCAACTTGTTGAATGTCCTTATTCTTTAAAGAATAATACATCGGCAAGCTGATTTCTGCTTTATAAAATTCTTCTGCATTTTCCAATTTCAAATTCTTAAATCCATGCTCTCTGTAGTAAGGGTGATGGTAGACCGGAATATAGTGAGTTTGTGCCCCTATTCCAGATTGATGTAAGTCTTCGAAAATCTGTTGCTTATGTTTGAATAGAACATTGCTCAGTCTGATGGGATAGAGGTGATAAGCGTGCATCGTTTGTTGATCTTCTTGCGGGGTAGTAATTAAGTCAAAGTCTTTAAATAATTCGTTGTACTGAGTGGCAATTTCTCTCCGACTCTTAACAAATTTATCAATCTTCTTCAGCTGAGAAATACCTAAAGAGGCTTGAATGTCTGTCATTCTATAATTAAAACCTAAGAGCTGCATTTCGTGATACCAAGAGCCCTCTGAGTGATATTTATATTGAGATTCATCTTTGGTGATGCCGTGGCTGCGAAACATCAACGCTCGTTCATATACTTCTTTGCGATTTGTTAAAATAGCACCACCTTCACCAGTAGTAATGTGTTTGACGGGATGGAAACTAAGAATAGCAGCGTCAGAATACTTACAATTGCCAATCTTTTCATTTTTATATTCTCCTCCTAAAGCGTGGCAAGCATCTTCAACAACTAAAAGATTGTGTTTGTGTGCTATTTTCTTCACTTGCTCCATATCCACTGATAAACCAGCGTAGTGAATCACCGAAATCAATTTAGTCTGCTTGGTGATAGCGTTTTCTATCTGGCTGATATCAATATTGCCAGTTGAGAGCACAATGTCTACAAACCTTGGCTTGGCACCCAGATAAAGACCTGCGTTAGCTGTAGCTGCAAAGGTCATGGCGGAGGTAATAAATTCATCCCCTTGAGTTAAACCGAGGGCAAAATAAACGGTGTGCAAGGCAGCTGTACCAGAATTAACCACCACGCAATACTTAGCACCCGTGTAATCCGCCAATCTCTTTTCAAAATTGGTAATGAGAGGACCTTGTGTGAGAAAGTCTGATTTAAGAGTTTTAACTACAACATCAATGTCTTCATTGCTAATTGTTTGTCTGCCGTATGGAATGAATTTTTTCATGTCTTTATAGACTTATTTTAAAAAGTTATTATCTTTCAGAATTTTTCTCATTTTATCAACAGTTAAAAATTCTGGGTTATCACCACTAGTATAGCTAAAATCTGCCGCCACAGGCTTGAGCTGGTACTTACTTGTTGATTTTTTCCAGGTTTCCAAATGACTTGGTTTAATGATATATCGGTCACCAATATCAGAGGTATTGTGAGCTTCACTTTGACTGATGAGTGATTCATGAATTTTTTCACCCGGCCTGATACCGATGATTTTGATCTTGGCGTTGGGAGCAATTGCTTTTGCCAAATCAACCATCTTCATACTGGGGATTTTGGGAACAAAAAGCTCACCGCCTTGCATCAGATCTAGAGATGAAATAACAAAATTTACAGCTTCGGGTAAAGTAATCCAAAACCGGGTCATTTTTTTATCTGTGATTGTCAAATGTCCATTTTCTTTTTGCTTGAAAAAAAGAGGGATCACACTACCTCTGCTGCCCATCACATTTCCGTAACGCACAACTGAAAATTTAATATCGCTACTACCTCGGTAATTATTAGCTTGAATAAATAATTTATCTGAACAAAGTTTGGTGGCGCCATATAAATTGATTGGCTCCGAAGCTTTATCAGTGCTCAGTGCAATTACTCTTTCAACACCTTCATCCAAAGCGGCATTAATGACATTAATTGCCCCATTGATATTGGTATTAATTGCTTCAATGGGGTTGTACTCACATGCTGGTACTTGTTTCATGGCAGCAGCATGGATTACTATTTGAGCACTCTGCATAGCTCTTTTTAAACGTTTTTCATCTCTAACATCACCGATAAAAAACCTCAGTTTATTTGCTTGTTTGTGATCTTGAAATAAAGCCTTCATTTCCCATTGCTTAAGCTCATCTCTGCTAAAAACCCTAATTGCCTTGGGCTGAAAGTTGTCCAACACATATTTAATGAAAACCTTGCCAAACGAGCCGGTTCCACCAGTGACTAATATTGTTTTGTTTTTTAATAGAGAAGCCTTCATAAAAATCATCACTTCCTAAGTACAACCTGTCTAAAAGTTAATATAACATCGTTTCTAAGTTCTTTCTGAGTAAAAACGAAGATTGCCATCAGTGCTGAGTAAGTCATGCCCAGTAAAAAGATTTGAAACAGACCACGAATTGCTAAATCAAAAAAGGTGAAAATAAACAATAAAGCAGCTCCAAACATAAGTAATTTTAGATAGAGAACAAATGGTATTTTGAAAGTAACCTTTGATCTAATTAAAAATAGTTGAATAAATAAACTAAAACTAAAAAGAATTGCACCGCCCCAGGCTGCTCCGAGTAAGCCAAACAGCCTAATCAGGGTTAAGCCAATAATGATACTCATCGCCGAAGAAAAGATTGAGAAGTACATTCGTTGTTTGACTAATCCCAGCCCGCTGACTACTACTCCTAAAAAACTTGCTGTTAAATTAACAATAAATGACAAAGAAATAATTCTTAATGGTTGAGCTGCTAGTTCCATCCATTTTGAGCCAAACAATGTTTGAATGATTGGAGCTGGGATTAAAAAGATGAAGAAGCAAAAATAAAATGCAATTAAAGGCACAACTTTGAGTATTTTCTCTGTGATTTGTCCAACTTGCTCAGGTGATCTTTCATACAAACCAGAAATGAGCGGGAAAAGTGAAGTCCTTACAGGTGCAAGTAGTATTTGTGGAATATTGACGATCGGTATGACAATGCTGTACCCACCCACAGCTGTTAGACCAGTAAAAATTGTAAGGAAGAATACATCGGTTGATCTAATAATTGTGCCAAAAGAAGTACTGAGCAGGGTAGGTGTTGCATAACTAACCATGTGCTTAAATAAGTCACCATCCCAAGTGGGAATTCTTAAAAACTGAGAGTACTTTTTGAGAAATAAGAAAACAACGATTAGAGAAGTTAAAACATAACCTAAAGACCAAAAAAAGAAGTACGTGATAATTGATGCATTAGTCAGGAAATATAATCCCGCTGTGCCAATTAGGACTATTGAGTAGTAAATAAAATCTATCGAGCCATAGATTTTCTCCTGTTCCATGCCCACAAAGAATTTTCTAAAAGCACTAGTAATGCTATGGGCGATAAAGAAAATGATTCCCAGTTGCAAGAGCGGTACGGCTGCTGAGGTGTGAAAGTAATGTGTAGCTATCCAATTGACTGAAAAAAAGATACCTAGGCTAATCAACACTGCAGTGCCAGTTTCAATAATTAGATCATAGATAAAGGTGTTCCATAACTTAGTAAACTGTTTGTCCTGCTTAAATTTGGGCAATAAATATGAAACACTGAAACCAAAACCAAGGTCATTATAGGTACTAATCGCTGTGAATAGAGCAATTACTGCATAAAAAAGACCGAACATCTCCACAGAAAGACTCCTGGAGAGAAGCATTCTGATGAAATATCCCAAAGGTGCGGTAGCTAATGCTAATAATACAATCGTGGCAGAACTCTTGGTAATCTTACTTCGAAGCGCCGCAGTATCAGAGACTTTTGTTTGCTGGCTCATCTGATTAGTATAAACCAAACAGTCGCTGCAACCACACGCAGCTGAATTTTTTTATATTTTTTGGGGTGAAGAGGGCAGATATTTGTTGCTATACTAACAGAGAATGAATCCGCTTCGCAGCCTCTTTTCTAGCATATTTTTAAACATGTTTTCATCGGTTGGCCTGCGGCAGTCCATTTTAATGTTGGGTGGCAATGCCACCGCCCAAGGAGTTTCTGCCATTTCCCTCATCATCATCTCCCGCAGCTTAGGCCCAGAATTATTCGGCGAATTCAGTGTGGGTTTTGCGATTGCCCTGATGCTGAATAGGATTAGTGACCTTGGCCTTAGTTTTGCTATCCAAAAATATGCGCCGGTGGCTACCGATAATGGCCAGGTAAACAGGATTTTCTCTTTTACCTTAAGAATGAAGTTGATTGCCAATCTAATCTTGATGGCACTTGGTATCATCACCTATAGCTGGATTGCCAAGCTCCTCAATTTTGATAATCCCAGTATTATTTTGATATCTTTCTTATTTTTTGGCGCCACAGTTATGTACGAACAGTTGCAAGCTATGCTGCAGTCTTTACACCACTTTATCCAGTCAGTAGGAGTCAACTTGCTGCAAGCTGTAACTAAGTTAATTGGTATTGCAGGGCTTTGGTACTTAGGGTTGAAGTCTGCCAACACTATGCTCACTTGGTACATGCTGGCTCCTCTGGCGCCAGTGATTTTATTTTCTAAGTTTATGCCCCGCTGGACTGAGATAAAAATATTCAAACAGGACTTTTCGGGTGAGCAAACATTGCTAAGTACAATGGCTTCTCATACCGCTGTAGCATTTATTGCTGCTGGCATTATTGAGAACATTGACGTGCTGTTTGTGCAGCGCTATCTCACCACCTATGAAACAGGTCTGTTTGGCGGCGCCTCACGGATAGCTTTGTTACTGGCCTTGGCTGCCTACTCGCTGAGCAATGTATTGAATCCGCGGGTGGCCAAATATCAAACCAAAGCAGACATCGCGGCTTACTTAAAAAAAGCGGTTATGATTGCTGTAGCGTCTGTGATCGGTTTTCTACTGTTTCTACCGTTTTCCGGCATGATTATTAACTTGACGATTGGTCCTGCGTATGCCGATGGGCAGTTGATTCTTAATATCTTAATGGCAGCTTCATTTTTGACCGTCGCTGTGGTGCCATTTATGGCTTTGTTCTTTAGCTTTGATGCGCCTTGGTACTTTTCTGTGACCGGCATCATGCAGTTGTTGGTGATTGTGTTGGGTAACGTAATTTTTGTGCCTATGTTTGGGTTAGAAGCAGCAGCCTGGACTAGGCTGGCTTCGAGGATGATTTTCTTAGTAGTGACTGTCTGTCTAGCTGCTTATTATTATCGGCGGAAAATGAATACAGAAACTGAGGAAGTAGAGATAATTACGAACTAAGTGTATGGCAAATAAAATCCGCGTCAACATTTTGAGGCATTGGCCATTGATACTGAGTGCTGGCTTGATGATTGGCTTGCTAGGAGCTAGCTTGCTGAGTAATCATTACTTAAAAAATCTGGAGCCATATCCCGATGGCTTGCTTTACAGTGTGGTGCCCTGGGAGTTTATCAAGTCACTAACCTGGGGATTACGATCTGGCGAGCTAGTAGTTTTACCTAATGTACCGCCATTATATTCGGTGTTAATGTTACCCATCATGTTGGCTTGGCACTCACCGGTGGCTTTTGTGTTGTTAAATGTAGTGCTGCAGGTGAGCACCTTAACATTTCTTTATTTAAGTTTGAAAGATTTAATTAAATCTAAGCTAGTGCTGGCTGGTGTTTTATTACTTTATGCACTCAACGGTGTGGTGCTGTGGTACGCCGTCTTGCCGATGGCAGAGAACTTAGCCTTGTTTTTGTTGGCAGCTGCTATTTATCTGCTCACTGGAAAGTTGAAGTATAAATCTGAGTTGATCGCACTGATAGCCGTCGGCTTTCTACTCACCAAATATATTTACTATCCTTTAGCTGCTATTCTTGGCCTGTGGAGCTTAATTCTGGCGCTAAAACATGGCGGCACCACGAGATCTTTGCCTAGCTTGCTTATCTTGGTAGCTGGGGGCGGCGTTGCTCTGTTGACTCAATATTTGCTGCAGTCAGGACCATTATTAGGATTACTTGGCATTTCCACGCAAAGTTCTCGTGCTTTTGAAGTGGGTGAAGGGGAGATGACCTTTTTTTCTCCCGACTTTCTGATGATTAACATCAGTTTTTATTTAAAGTCTTTATTGGGATTTGAGTCCTTGCTGTTATGGCAGCCAGTTAAGCTCACGTCTGTGTTGGTTAGTCTTGCTGCTATCTTGGGAGCGTATTTTTCCTATAAAAAGGATCGTTGGCTAAGCTTTGGCTTGTTGGTATTATTTTTATCTCAGTTTGTAGCTTTACGAAATTTTTATGTCCAGGACTTGCGATATGCCTTAATTTCTATTGTGTTAATAGTTTTTTTAGTGGGATTTTTACTTGGCAAGCTAGAACTGTTTAAAAAGTGGCAGAAGATTGCTTTGCCATTGGTTGTTTTATTGCTGCTGAGTCAGCTCGTGATGCAAGCTGGATTGTTAAAGGGAATCGTTTCCGCCAATTTAATGCATCGTAGCCAATCTTGGCAACAACAAGCGGTAGTTGAATTAAGTGGTAATTCTGTGATTGATGACACCGCATATCTCATCACTGCTTTACCTCCTTCACTATTTGCTGTTTATGGTCCTCAGTCACATCAAATCTTACCGTTATCAAAAAATCAGGAGTTTATCCAAACAGGTAAAAATTTATGGACTGATGAGTTAACTGATTCTCAAAATTTACTTGGAGAGTACCAACTCTGGCTGGAAGAGGGCAGAACACTCTACATCACTAATGCCTACATCACTCACCAACAAGCGGTAATTGAAGATTATGAAGCCTTCAAAACCCGTTTTGACTTGGAATTAGTCAGCGAGGGTTGCCAGGAAGCGTGCAATCTTTATCGGTTGAATCTAAAAACAAACGAATAGTTTGATCAATCATGCTTTGAGTGAAAATTTTCAAAATTTACACCAAATCTAGTACAAATTGCTAGTTGCAGACACTATTCTGAAGCGGTAAATTGAGGATTAATGTTGCGGATTAATAAGCATCAGCTTTTTTTAGTACGTAAGTTTTGAGCGCTCCGCTTATGGCGGAGCGCTTTTTGTAATTAGAAAGTAGACGCATGAACCATGAGCAATCGTGTCAAACTTGTATGGGATGCACGGAGCTGGGGATTTTTTGTCGATGTCGACGTGGAAAAACAACAATATATTCTCTTTCCGGTGATGTCTTATCGCAATCGAATTTGCACTCGATCAGAAACTGCCCTGTCACTACGCCTCTTAATACCAATNNCTGATGAGATCGCATTAACTAGAGGCGAAGTTCTGGCTGTCAAGGATATGTTAATCAATTTGGGTGTCATTCCGGTTGTAAATTTTTTTCAGGCTGAGAAGATTCCCCACAAATCTCGTGAATACATCGAAGCGATCATGAATGTGATTGATGATGCGGTCATCGAAGGTATATCAAATAACCTCACTCCTCAAGAATTGAGAGGACAGGAATCTGAAAGTCGAGTCATGAACATCATCTTGGAGGAACAGTTTTCTGAAATATTTGACCAAGAGCAAGTTGTTCATGCATCGCCAAATGATGATCTAGATGCTCGAGGAATTGATATTTTAATCAGAGTAACACCCGCCATCGAAGCGTTGTTGGGAAATCCTGCTTTATCGATTCAAGTAAAATCCAACCAAGAGAGTATTGAGAAAGCCATTAAAAAAGTTGAAGGAAAACTGAAAAAAAAGTATCCCTCATATAAGCGACGAGATGCGGTAGAAACATGTCGGATTTATTGTAACGGCCAGCATGCAGACCTCACCATCGTGGCATCAATCATTACTCAATTAGCTGCTTTGATTAGGCAGAGGTCTGGTGAGGTAAACTTCAAAAAGTTTCTCCAACTCTTGAATCCACAGTTACTGCAAATTGTGAATAAGGTTTCTGCTCAGGGATTATTGGAAAGAGACTATAATTTGCTGATCCAACATATTGCCAGCTCACCTCATTCTGCTCAACATGAATCAACAGCAATTAATCCCGCGGACTACTTGCAGTTTATCACCAGTGCTTTGTGTGCCCCTCAGTATGCTTCTGATGATTAATTTTACCCGGCTAATAAGTTGCTAATTCTTGAAAGTATTCAAGAGTATGTTTAATCCCAGTTCTGAAGTCTATGGTGGGCTGCCAGCCAAGCTTGTCTATTGCTAACGTAATATCTGGTTGACGACGAGTGGGATCATCACCCGGTAAAGTTCTAAACTCAAATTCCGGTTGCGTGTTTGGGTGCACCAGTTGATGAATTATCTCAGCTGTTTGTTTAACCGCGTACTCACCTGGATTACCTAAATTAACCGTGATGCCACTCAAACCTAACATGCTGCCAAATTTCAAAATCCCATCTACCAGGTCATTGACGTAACAATAGGAACGAGTTTGAGAGCCATCGCCATAAATGGTGTAGGGTTGATGGGCGAGCGCTTGAGTAATGAACTGGGGAATGACGCGGCCGTCTCGTGGATCCATCCTGGGGCCATAAGTGTTGAAAATCCTCATAATCCTCACATCCAAATTGAAATCTCGTTGATGTACACCACAAATCGTTTCACCAAGACGTTTCGCTTCATCATAACACGATCGAACTCCATTGGGATTAACATTACCCCAATATCCTTCTTTTTGTGGATGTTCGTGCGGTTCGCCATAAACCTCTGACGTGCTGGCAAAGATAAATTTCGCTCTGGGATGAACATTTTTGATGTACTGGAGCAGTTGATGAGTGGCGTAAGAGTTGACTAAATAAGTTTCCACTGGGTGTTCTTGGTAGCGGGGTGGACTGGCAGGGGAGGCGAGGTGAAAGATGGCATCAATTTTGGGTTGATCAGTCAGGTAATTTATTGTTGGCAGGGTGACATCAGATTCAATAAAAGTAAAATTAGGATTTTCTTTGAGGTGTTCAAGATTGCTTGCGCGGCCGGTGAGGAAGTTATCCACCCCAATTACGCGCGCACCATTAGCAAGTAGTCCATCAGTTAAGTGCGAACCTACAAAACCGGCCGTTCCGGTGACGACTACTGTTTGGTTGGCATACATCTCTGTCATATCTGATCATTGTAGCAGAGAAAATGGTTATCAATCGAGCCTGATTCTACGGTTTGCGTAATGGTGGAGTTGCATACTAACAGTGGTTGCGACGGGGGCGTCGCATGGTGCGAATTAGAGTCTGACAACTTCTAACCGGCGGGTTCGATACCCGTCGCCTCCACACAACCTATATCATTATTCCCAATTAATAATTGCTTTTAAATCAATCTGTGATAAATTATAAGCTGTCAGACTCAATATACGCGCGAATTGCGACGGTTAGACATCAAGTCCCGCTCACTGCGGGATTTTTTGTGCTATTAGGTTGATCACCCAGACATCATCATACAGAAAATTCATCACAATTTGATTAATGTTAGTGCAAAATAGAAACGTCCTTAATCGAGGGTTTTTTTGTTCCTAGTCAGTCTGAATTATTGCTAAATTTTTGATAATTTATTTTCTACACTTAGTGCAAACATGGCCGGTTATGATTGCGATAGCTGGGCCCGTGCTAGTGCAAGCACTTATCTGATAAATTTGTTCTACGGGATCAACACCCGTCGGGTCCACGAATTAAATACTAATCCTTAACAATTTGCCTAATTGCTAGAATCAAGCTTATATCAGACACGATCAATTTAAATCATCGGTATGGTCAGCATCACATCCCTCCTCACGGAGGGATTTTTTGTGCTCAAAATTTTTTCGTCAGTGTCTGCTACCATATACTCTAGATGCAAAAATATTTCAAAACTATTCCAGACTGGTTGTTACTTTGTATCTTGGTGTTGGTTGCAGTCGGTTTACGCTTACCTCTTCTGAATGGTTCGTTTTGGCTGGATGAAGCGGCTCAAGCGTCGGAAAGTGTGCGGCCACTCAGCGCTCAGCTAGACATCAAGCACGATTTCCAGCCGCCCTTGCTGCATTTCATCGTTCATTTTGCCAGCCAAGTTAGCACGAGTGAGTGGTGGCTCCGCTTGTTTGGCGCTTTTATTCCCGGTATTGGCTCTATCATCGGTACTTATTTGATCGGTAGAAAATTATTTTCCCAACAGGTGGGTTTTTGGTCAGCATTACTGCTGAGCACCTCCTTTTTACACGTCTTTTATTCTCAAGAACTCAGACCATACTCCTTACCTACTTTTTGGGCAACCTTGAGTTGGCTGTTGTTAATTAATCACCTTGATCAAAAACAACTTTCGGGGAAATTTTTAGTCAGTTTTGGTGTCATGAGTGCCTTAGGTTTGTACTCCAGCTACTTATACCCTTTTTTATTCTTGAGCCAATTAGTAGTGTTAATGTGGTTTTATCGCCACCACTGGCAGCGCTTGATGTGGAGCATAATCTTGGCAAGCGTCTTATTTGCCCCCTGGCTGCCTTCATTTTTGACCCAACTGCGGGTAGGCACGCTACTAAGAACTCAACTACCCGGGTGGGATCAAGTGGTCAGCATTCCACAATTAAAAGTACTACCCTTGACGGCTGCTACATTTATATATGGAGAACTCAACTTTGATCTGAACTTACTTTTAATTGGCAGCGCTATCATTACCTTTGGCTTAATGACCCTCATCGGTTTATATTTCTATCGCTTCACATTGATCGATCGGCGAGTAATAATTTTGCTGCTTTGGTTGACCGTACCTATTCTCACCGCCTGGATTATTTCTTTTCTAGTTCCCGTGCTTCAGCCCAAGCGAGTTTTGTTTAGTTTGCCAGCCTTTTATCTTCTGGTCAGCGCAGCTGTTTTACTAGTCAAAGAAAAATTAGCCAAACTACCAACTCTTGATCGCACCCAAGTGATTATTACCGGTTTCATCGGCTGGTTATTGATAATTAATGGTTTTGCATTATTTCAGTACTGGACCAATCCCAACCTACAGCGCGAAAACTGGCGCGGCCTAATCAGTCAAATTACCACTGATTACTCAAGCGGGGCGGCGGTTCTATTTGGATTTAACGCTCCCTTTGCACCATGGGTGTGGTATGCGCCTACCAACTTTCCTGTCTTCACACCCAACACTCTGCTTATCACCGCCAAGACTGACTTATCTTCAACCCTCAAACCACTCAATGACTATCACTATGTCATACTGTTTGACTACCTCAGAGACTTGACTGATCCCAATAGGCGACTAGAATTTCATCTGGAAGCACACGATTTCAAACCAGTCTTGCTCATCGATCAACCCAAGATTGGCTTTGTGAGGATTTATGCAAGACCAGAAGCTGTGTTAAGCTACAACAAGCAAGGAAATTAATTCTCAACCGTCTATAAGAGAAAGTGATTATGTTGCGCGTGGGTATTGATATTACTTCTACCATCTATCACCGGGGTGTGTCGCGTTACACGACTAATTTAGTGCGTGGCCTACTCACTAGTCCCAAGGTGCGAGTGAGTCTTTATGGTTCTGCTTTGCGTCAAAGGCAGCAGCTCCTTCAAATCGCTGAACGGCTCAAAAAAGAGGCTGGCAATGCGAAAGCAGAAACTTCTATCCAAGCTTATCCGCCATCAATGTTTAATTTTTTGTGGAATAAAATGCACTTCCCTAAAATTCGCTCGGTACTGCCAAACATCGACCTCTTTCATTCATGGGACTGGATGCAGCCACCCGATCACGACTTGCCGCTTGTTTCCACCATTCATGATCTAGCCATCCTCAAATATCCAGAGACTGCTCATCCCAAAGTTTTGCAGATGCACCGTCAATCTTGGGATATTCTCAGGCAACGAAAGGCCACCATCATTGCCGTGAGTAGAGCAACCAAGAACGATATTATCGAACATCTTGACATTCCTGACGAACGAGTGCATGTCATTCATGAAGCGCTGCCTCTAGAAGTCAAAATGGTCAATGATCGGCTTTCTGAAGAACAATTTGAGCAAATTAAGATGCAGCTCCAACTTACTCGACCGTTCATACTATTTGTGGGCAATCGTGAACCACGCAAAAACCTCAAAAATTTAATTGAAGCTTGGCAACCTCTGCAAAAAAATCTGGATTTGATCATTGCTGGCGAATCAGGATGGGATGATACTGAAAATAAAAAGTACCAAAACTTATCAGATCACTTGCGATTTTTAGGTAGAGTAGATGACAAACAATTGTCCGTCTTGTATGCAGAAGCAAAACTTTTTGCTTATCCTTCTCTTTACGAGGGTTTCGGATTACCAATTTTAGAAGCTTTTCATCATGGCACGCCGGTGGTAACCTCCAATGTTTCAAGCATGCCCGAAGTAGCTGGCAATGCCGCTGAGTTGGTTGATCCTCTTTCTGTGGAAAGCATTCGGGCCGGCATTGAAAAAATCCTAGCCGAAAACACTAATCAGGAACGACAACGCTTACAAAAAATGATCATTCGCTTACAAATGTTTAATTGGCAAGATGTGATCACCCAAACTATTAGTGTCTATCAGCAAGCGTTGGCAAATAAACAATAACAATCATTACACAACCTATGGGCATTCAGATTGCAATTGATGGCAACGAAGCAAACGTAAAATCTAGAGTTGGGAGCAATGTTTACGCTTTTGAATTATTACATGAGCTGAGGGCGTTAGTTGCCAAATCAGGCGACCAAGTCACTGTCTTGTTAGCCCACCCTCCATCTTCAGACTTACCATCGGAACACAAGCATTGGCGCTATAAAATTCTTCAACCCAGAAGATTTTGGACGCAGTGGGCGTTACCACTCCATCTCTACTTGCATTCTCACGCCTACGATGTTTTATTCACTCCGGGCCATTATGCACCTCGCCTGTCACCTATCCCTTATGTGACCGCAGTCCTCGATACAGCCTATTTAGATTATCCTGATCAATTCACCCTGCGTGATCGAGTGCAACTGACCAAGTGGACCGAATACAGTGTGAAACACGCCGCGGCGGTCATCACCATTAGTGAATACACCAAACAAAATGTGGTCGATCTATATCACGTTAGCCCAAATAAGATCAAGGTCGCTTACCCAGCAGCGGATCCTCGCAACTATCAATTAAATCAAAGAGAAACTAAGCAAATTTTGGATAAATTTGGTATTCAAAAACCATACATCCTATTTGTCGGTACATTGCAACCCAGAAAAAATTTAATTACGCTCATTGAAGCTTTTGAAATGTACAATCGGCGCATTGCCAGTTTGACGCTCGCCAATAGGCAATCTAAACGACGAAGACCAAATATTCAATCACCCACCCTGGTATTAGCTGGTAAAGTAGGTTGGAAAGCATCACCCATACTAGAACGCATTCACGCCTCAGCTTTTAAATCACAAATCATCTTAACCGGTTTTGTTTCAGACATTGAAAAAGCTGCACTGTATAAACATGCGATGTGCCAAGTCCTGCTTGGTATTCATGAAGGCTTTGGTATTCCACCACTAGAAGCCATGCAAGCTGGCACACTGCCTGTTGTTGCGCGCGCCGCTAGTCTTCCTGAAGTTGTTGGTGAAGCGGGTTATCTGGTTGATCCCCATCAGGTGACAGCTATTGCTGAGGTCTTTTTTAAAATCGCTCATTTGTCTTCTCGGCGGCGCGCGCAATTAATAAGAAAAGGCTTAAAGCAAGCCCAAAAATTCAGTTGGCACACTTCAGCTCAAGTTATACTCAACACTTTACGATCTGCTGCTAACCCTAAGCAATGACTTCAATTTCGGTATCAAACATGATACAACGTTTAAAGTATGACCATCATCGGCATTGATCCAGGTTTTGATCGAATCGGGTGGGGAGTGATAGATTGCCACGCTCGCCAGTGCCATGTTTTAGCTTATGGTTGCATTCAAACCAATCATCGTTCAGATATCTTTACTCGCTATCAACAAATTATGACGGAGTTAACAGATATTTTAATTGCTCATCAACCTATTGTGGCTGCGATTGAGTCATTATTTTTTGCCAAAAACCAGAAAACTGCCCTACGGGTTTCAGAAGCCAGAGGCGTCATTATTAGTCATCTATTGAAGGCAGGTTGTCAGGTCGTAGAATATACACCTCAGGCTGTAAAAATTGCTGTCACTGGTTATGGTCGGGCCGATAAAAAAGCGGTTGAGAAAATGGTCCGCTCAGAACTTAATCTTAAACAAAACACTTTAATCGATGATACACTAGACGCATTGGCGGTAGCTGTCACTCATGGCATTTCGACATGAGCTACAGCCAATTAATAATTCTGATTGCGCATCAGTCGCACCACCAACGACTCTGTTGGGGATTTGTCAGAGCATAGCTCGTTGTTCAACAACAAAGATGATAGAAAGAAATAACCTATGATCGGCAAACTAACAGGACTAGTTGAACCGCAAACACACGCCCTCCTAATTAATGTGCGGGGTGTGGGGTACCTCGTCCGGGTTGGTACAAAACTACTTACTACTCCCGCAGAGACAGAACTATCTCTGTACATTCACACCCACGTCAAAGAAGATGCCTTTGATTTATATGGCTTTGCTACTTTGCAGGAGAAAGAATTATTTTTATTGCTCCTCAGCGTTTCTGGCGTCGGTCCAAATATTGCGCTGAGTATCAGCGATCAGGGAGCGGAAAAAATAATTGAGGCGGTACAACAGGCACAAGTCAGCTTTTTTACTCAAATTCCTCGTGTAGGCAAAAAATTGGCTCAAAAAATTATCATTGACCTCAAGGGTAAATTAGGCAGTCTTAAAGAACTTCAACTTGGTCCCACTTCGCCAGCTGAAGAAATTGTCGTCACTGCGCTTACTAATCTTGGATTTGATGAAAACCAAGTGTTAGACTACATCAAAACCATTGATATTGAAGATCACACTCCTGAAGAATCAATTCGCCAAGCCATCCAACACCTTGGCCAACATCAGTTGTCATAACATATGTCTAAATCAAGTCAGAAAACCCCAGCTGAAAGCAATCAAAATAATGACGAAGAGTTGCTCATTACTTCACTCAGAGCTAACAAGTGGGATGAATTTTATGGTCAAAATTCAATTAAAGAGTCACTCTTGATCGCCATTCAAGCTTCGCAATCCCGCAATGAACCGCTCGATCATGTTTTGTTATATGGTCCACCCGGCTTAGGGAAGACTACTTTGTCACATCTGATTTCACTTGAGCTGGGTACAAATTTACGCATTACTTCTGGTACAGCATTGACTAAAGTGGGAGACTTGGCAGCAATTCTTACTAATTTACAACCTGGTGATGTCCTTTTTATTGACGAAGTGCATCGCTTGCCCAAAGCGGTAGAAGAAACACTTTATCCAGCCATGGAAGACTATGCGCTTGACATCGTGATTGGCAAAGGACCTTCGGCGCGAACACTGCGTTTAGACTTGCCTAAATTTACTTTGGTCGCGGCCACTACCCGATATGGTCTTTTAACTGGACCTTTTCGTGATCGGTTTGGTTTAGTTCACCGCTTAACTTACTATTCACCCGCTGCCTTGATAACCATTCTCAAACATGCGGCCCAAAAACTCAAGATTGTCCTTGACGATGAGAGTGCCCTTGTGCTCGCCAAGAGAGCACGAGGTACCCCCCGCATCGCCCTTAAATTACTCAAGCGGGTACGAGATTTTGTGCAAGTTAAAAATCTGCCTAAAATTTCTCCTCAGACAGCTAATCAAGCGCTTTCCATGTACACGATTGATGAAGCGGGACTCGATGAAGCCGATCGAAGATTGTTAATTCAAGTGGTCACAAAGCATCATGGTGGACCAGTGGGTCTTTCTACTCTTGCCGCTACCTTAAGCGAAGACACAATTACGATTGAAGAAGTGATTGAACCATATTTGCTTCAAATTGGGTTCCTTAAACGCACGCCTAAGGGCAGGGTCGTCACCAGGGCTGCTTGCGATCATTTAAAATTAGCTTACCCAACAGAACTGTCTTGATTGCTAAATCAAGCGCCTGTGGTCATGTGTTGCGCTCACACTCCCAATTTTAAGATGCGTGGGCGATCAACTCACTTTTTCATAATCATCCGGAGTAGTAATCATCTATAGCTGTTGTTAAAAATAATCACCAAAGAGAGGCACTCCATCAATTACTTGCCAATTATTTTTGACGACATTTTTACTCTGTACCAGTGAGCTTGAGATCGGTATACTAACCCCATGACAGCAACATCTCTCTTCAGTAAAGTCGCTCATCGCCTCAGTGCTATCTGGTTGGAATTTATCACCGGCTTGTTATGGTGGGTGGTGGGATATTTACCATCTCATCATTTACGACGCTTTTTTTATCGCACTGCGGGCATGAAAATCGGAACTGGTTCAACTTTACACATGTTGGGTCGCGTTTATGACCCAAGACATATTGCCATTGGTGAAGATTCCATTATCGGTGAGCAATTCGTATTGGATGGCCGCCGTCAACTTCCTGGCTCAAAAGGTGGTTTGACCATTGGCAATCACGTTGACATCGCTTCTCAGGTTATGATCTGGACAAGTGAGCATGATCTTGCTGATCCCACCATGAAACCCAAAGAAGAGCCGGTCGAAATTGCAGATTACGTTTTTATTGGTCCTCGGGTAATCATATTGCCAGGAGTCACCATTGGCAGAGGGGCAGTTGTAGCAGCGGGGGCAGTTGTCACCAAAAGTGTTCCCCCATTGCACATGGTAGCGGGCATTCCTGCCAAGCAATTTGCAACTCGAAATGAAGCAGCGCTGGGATACAAACTTGGTCGCGCGCGTTGGTTTCAGTAATAATTAAAGGTCATCACGTGCCAAAAAATACATTGCTCTCGGTCTGTTTGATTTCATACAACACCGCTGATATAACCCTTGCGGCCATCAAATCCGTAATTGAAGATGCCAACAGATCAGCTTTACTAGCTCACCAAACTGAAATCATTGTAGTTGATAACGCTTCCACTGATGATTCCATCCCTAAGTTGCAATCCCTAAAAAAAGAGATTTCATTAGGTTTCACAATGATTATTAATAAAAAAAATCTAGGATTTGCCACCGCCAATAACCAGGCTATCAAACAAGCCAAGGGCGAGTATATTTTACTTCTTAACTCGGACACCTTTGTTCAAGCTGGAGCACTGGAAAAGCTAGTCCAAGCCATGATTGATAACCCTGGGGAGAGCACTGCGACCTTAAGTTCACACTCCGGCAAACTCGACCGGCTAGGCATTTTAGCAGCTACTCTAATTAATCCGGATGGTACCGTTCAACCTCAAGGTGGATCTCTACCAAGTCTTTTTACTCTTTTTAACCACCTAATGATGATCGATGATCTCCCCATTTTGGGTAGGTTATTACCATCTACTCAACACACTGGCTGGCGCGCCACTAACTTTATTAATCAATATTTATTTAAGACCGGTTGGGTGGCGGGAACAGCAATGTTAATTAAAAGAGACCTCATTAAAGAAATTGGATTGTTGGACAAAAATATCTTTATGTACGGAGAAGACGTTGAGTTTTGTTTACGAGCAAGCCACCACCACTGGGATGTGGCCATTCATCCCACAGCTTTTGTCACTCATCTTAAGTCCGCCAGCTCTACCACCCTGAATGCGATCGTAGGTGAGATGAATGGCTACTTGTATCTGTGGGCGAAACATTTTCCAGCTTGGCAATCGGTGGTGGTACGGGCACTGATTTACTCAGGATTAATATTGCGGATCATCATTTTTGGTACAATTGGTCAAACCAAACGCAGTAATCTCTACCGAAACGCACTCGGACAAATAAAGTTCTAGACAATAATAAATATTTAATGATCCAAAAATTATGAACCTATTTAAAAAATCTCTGACTTGGTTTGATGATTATGGCATGGTCGTGATTGCTAGTTTTTTGTTAGCTTTCATTCCGCTTTATCCCAAACTCCCACTCTTTGAAGCAATTCCAGGTTATATTGTGCGTGTTAGATTGGAAGATCTACTCATATTTGTGGCGCTCATCATTTGGGGTGCTCAACTGATCAGAAAAAAAATATGCTGGAAAACGCCCTTGACTTATATGTTGCTCGCTTATGCTGTGGTTGGATTCTTGTCAATCTTATCTGCGGTATTCATTACTAAAACGGTACCTTTTGAAATCTTGCATATCGGAAAAACAGCCCTCCATTATTTTAGATATCTTGAGTATTTTTCACTGTTTTTTATTCTTTACTCTGCTATTAAGAACACCAAGCATGCTGTGATTGCGCTCGTGGTAATGATGGCCACATTAACAGCTGTCAGCATTTATGGTATCGGCCAGAAATACTATTATTGGCCGGTTTACTCCACCATGAATCGAGAGTTTAGCAAAGGTATTCGGCTCTATCTAACAGAACACGCGCGAGTGCAATCTACTTTTGGAGGTCATTATGACTTGGGTGCTTACCTGGTAATTGTCTTACCAGTAGTTTTAACCACTTTCTTCTTTGTTAATAAAAAGAAACACAAGCTTTTAGTAGGATCAATTTTTTTACTTGGATTGTGGTTGCTGACCGTAACCGCTGCCCGGACTTCGTTTGCCAGTTTTGCGCTGGCAGCAGTTATTTTATTAGTCCTCACAGGATTGTATAAATTCACTCCAAGCAAAAAAAGGTTGTGGTGGATTTCCTCTCGTTCAGCTGGATTACTTGTAATTACATTTATGATGCTGTCTTTCTTTGGCGACGACATGTCAGAACGACTAATGCAAGTCGTGAACGCCAATCGCCTCACCCATGATGTTTTTCACGAAACTAATCGGCATCGCAAGGATTTCCTTAATTATCTGACTCAAAATTATCTCGTCAAAATCTTGCCAAACTATCAAAACATGCAACCAAAAGTGCCAGATAATGCTATCTCTGTGGAAGATGCGGCCGTGCTGGTTGCTTCAGATGAACGGCCTAGTCCCATCAGGCCAAGTGATGTCTATGTGAATGTACCCGTCATCGAAACAGTCGCAACCCAATCGGCTGATGGCACCATCACTGAAACACAAATCGAAACAGAGCGCACTTACTCTGATAACGCCATGATGTTTGGCTTGTCGTTTGCAATTAGGCTGGATACACTTTGGCCAAGAGCCTTACAGGGTTTTTACGCCAACCCATTACTAGGTACAGGATATGCCACCCTCACCAAAGAATCGATTCAGCAGTTTACGGAAGCAGAAAGTACAGATAATAACTTTTTGCGTACCCTCGGTGAAACTGGCTTGCTAGGCTTTATTACATTTTATGGTGTTTTAGGATTATCACTCGCCAGCGCTTGGAGAATTTATCGGGCAAAACCCAATAATCATGTGTTAATTATTTTTGCGATCGCTTATTTAGCTGGCTCGATTGGACTGTTATTAAATGCCATCTTTATTGATGTTTTTGCCGCTTCAAAAGTGGCATTTACGCTCTGGGCATTAGCGGGCATCATACTCGCTATTGAAACAAACTTGCTCCATACATCAACATCTCAGACCAGGACTTTGCCCAATGCTCGCTCTAATTCCGCCTTTCCTCAATTTACTCAAAATCAAACTAAAAGACAGCGTGCTGTTATTCGAAGCAATAAAGACAGGAAGCGGCGAGCCAATAAAAAGAAGACACCATGAAGTTCAAATCACCCCGCAACTGGTTGTTAATTTCAATTTTGTTACTTGCGTTTGCATTAAGGCTCTACAAAATCAATAACCCAGTGTTAGATTGGCATAGTTTTCGTCAAGCAGATACTGCGAGTGTCACTCGTGAGTATGTCAAACATGGCATTAATTTGCTTGTTCCCCGTTATCATGATCTATCCAACATCCAATCTGGTCAACTTAATCTTGAAGGATACCGGATGGTGGAATTTCCGTTCATCAATGCTCTCATCGCCTGGTTGGTACTTACTATTCCCGGACTCAGCATAGATGTCACATCTCGAATCGTATCGGTGATATTTTCCTTAGGCACGATTGGCGCTTTATTTTATGTGGTCAAAAAATATTCAGGCTCAAAAGTGGCTTATTTCTCTGCTTTGATGATGGCTGTTCTCCCATTTAGTGTTTATTATTCCAGAGTAATTTTACCCGAACCAGTAATGTTGTTTTTTTTAGTTTTTAGCGTGCTTTCGTATTTAAACTGGACCAAGCAACGCCACTGGGGATGGTATGTGAGCTCACTATTTAGTTTTGCGCTGGCACTGCTTTTAAAACCATTTGTGGTATTTTTTACTCCAATCCTGCTTGCCATTACCTGGGCAGAGTACGGATTCAATTTTAAAAAGGGCTGGCCAGTATTACCCTTGATTATGATCAGTGGTCTCCCACTATTATGGTGGCGAAGTTGGATCCAACAATTTCCAAGTGGTATTCCAGCTACCAAGCAGTTGCTTAACGACTTTGATGGACATCCGATGCGTTTTCGCCCAGCATGGTTTAGAGTACTTGGTTACGAAAGACTGATTAAACTCATTTGTGGCGTGGTATTATTCATTTTTTTTCCTTTCAGTATTTTAAAACTTCAAAAAAAAGAGATTGTGATATATGGCACTTGGTGGTTAGGTGTGTTAGCTTATTTTAGCGTCTTTGCTGCCGGCAGTGTCCGTCATGACTACTATCAAGTAATAATGATTCCCATCGTAGCGGTTACTATCGCGCGTGGCATTGTCATCGCTGAACAATATTTACAGAAATATTTACCAAACCAATTACCGGTGGTTGTTTTAGCAGGCATTGTCATCACCGGATTACTCATTTCTGGCTACCAAGTCAAAGGTTTTTACCAAATCAACCACGATGAATATCTGGAAGCAGGCGCAGCAGTAGACCGGTTGTTACCTCCTGATGCGAAAATCATTGCTCAAGCTAATGGAGACACCCTGTTTTTATACCAAACCAACCGCACCGGCTGGCCAATTGGCTTTAGTATTGATGAAAAAATTCAGGACGGAGCAGAATATTACGTCACCACCGCCATGGATGATGAAGCAAAAGAATTAGAAGCAAAGTATTTTACCGTAGAAAAGTCCCCAAATTACCTGATTCTAGATCTGACCAAAAAAAAGGATGAGTCATGAAAATTTTGATGCTCACCCCTTATTTACCGTATCCACTCCATTCTGGTGGACAAATTAGAACATACAATTTCTTAAAACAGTTGTCCTCTAAACACCAGGTGACGTTGTTTGCCCTAATTAAAGATGATGATGAAAAAAAATACATCCCCATCCTAAATCAGTTTTGTCAAGATGTACAA
Organism: Patescibacteria group bacterium UBA1388; assembly: GCA_002305355.1. GTDB lineage: Bacteria > Patescibacteriota > Microgenomatia > UBA1400 > PJMF01 > UBA1388. The sequence goes on along the minus strand of DBQS01000023.1, from coordinate 56,102 downwards.
GTTTTTAAAAGGTCGAAAAAACCCTTTACGTGGCGCAACATTTTAAAAACTGCGATTTCGTCTTACCCCTTCTTGGTAATTAGAAATTATGTCGGTGAAGTAAAAAGTGCAGTTGCCACCGAGCTGAAAAGAAATCACTATGATCTCATTCATGCCGAAACGTTTTACATGATGCCACATCTACCTGCAACAACAGTACCAGTGCTGTTGGTTGAACAAACAATTGAGTACTTGGGTTATGAAAGTTATGCCGCTCATGCCTGTTGGATGTTAAAACCAATCCTTAACTTCGATATTAAAAAAATCAAATACTGGGAAACTCATTACTGGCAAACCTGCACTAAGCTGGTAGTGATGAGCAAGGAAGATAAAAACTACATTCTGCGTAGCATACCCGATTCTTCCAAAATCGCAGTGGTTGAGAATGGTGTTGATACTGCCTGGTTTAAAGAAAAAACTCGCCATGAACCAAAGCAACCCACATTGCTTTCGGTAGGAACTTTTAAATGGCTGCCAAATGTTGAAGCCGTGCGTTTTTTGGTTGACCAGATTTGGCCGCGCATCAAATCACAGGTTAATCACGCTCAGTTATGGATAGTGGGAGCTTCGCCCACAGCCGAAATTCGTAATTTAGCCACCAAAGATGACCAAATCACCGTCACTGGTGATATTCCCGATATTAGGGATGCCTTTGCTGGATCACACGTCTTGATTGCACCCGTTTTCAGTGGCAAGGGCACCCGTTATAAAATTTTAGAAGCTCTGGCAGCGGGCACGCCGGTGGTTGCCACCGCTACCGCTGTTGAAGGCCTTGGTGTTAAACACAAGCAACATGTCATGATTAGCGATCAAGCTGAGCAGATGGTTAACCACGCAATTAAGCTGATTAATTCCCCCGCAGACCGCCTTCGGCTTGCAAAAAATGGTCGCCAATTTGTAGAACGTAATTTTGACTGGCAATTGATATCAAAAAAATTAGACAGTATCTACCGCAGTATTGGAAAAAAATAATTTTTTATGCCAAGAAAAAATGTCGATCTTGAAATAATTGTGCTCACTTACGATAGTGAGTTTTGGCTTAAGAAAACCCTTTCAAGCTTAAAAAGCAATTACATTGATAAATCTAAATATCAAGTTGCGGTAACCGTGGTTGATAATCATAGTTCTGATCAAACAGTGCCCATGATGAATCGAGACTTTAAGTGGGTGAAGTTGATTACTCTTGAAGAAAATTTAGGTTTTGCGGCAGGAAATAATCGAGGTCTGAAAGAAAGCCGCGGCCGTTATGTAATGCTTCTCAACTCCGATGTAGAGTTCAATCCTGATTCCAATTTAGACGAATTATTAGACTTTTTAGAACAAAATCCAACCGCAGGCGCAATTTCTCCCAAAGTAATTTTTACCACAGGTCAATTAGACCCCGCCTGTCATCGTGGCGAACCGACTCCCTGGACATCTTTTTGTTACTTTACTGGCCTCGCAGCTCTCTTTCCAAAAAGTCGTTTCTTTGCCAATTACCATCAAACATATAAACTACTTGACACTATCCATACGATTGATGCTTGCACTGGTGCGGCGATGATAGTGAGACAATCGGCAATTGATAAAATTGGACTTCTTGATGAACGATTTTTTATATATGCAGAAGATCTTGATTGGTGTCGGCGCTTGAGAGAGGCTGGTTACTCAATTATTTTTTATCCCCATATAAAAGTCATTCATCATAAGTATAAATCGGGCATTAAGGGAACTTCAAAACAAATTGCTCGTCAAACCGAGCGCCATTTTTATGATACCATGCTACAATACTACGACAAATATTATCGTGATTCGTATCCAGAGTTGGTGCGTTCCATAATTCGGTATTTTATTATTATTAAAAAGGGAGCTACATGACCCAAACGTCTACTCAATTTCAAATCCAATCACTGCGCGCAGTTAACCAGCAACGCATTTTAGAATCAATTCTGATTTTTATCGCTGCCTTGTTTGTGTCGGCATTATTACCATCCTTGTTAATTCAATATGTCTACGCTGATCAAATGTTAACTGAGGCGCCACTAGTAATTGAGCACATGTCTGGAGTCACGTTTGCGATTGCTGTTCTTTACTTGTTGTACGTTCTTTTTGGTATTTTCTTGAGAGGAAAGAGAATCGCTCAACTGGAAAGAGAATTGGCAATTATGTCTGACACATCAAGCGAGCAATTGCCGGATGAGTCAGAGTTGAAAGAACTGGAAGCTTTGGTTGATGAAGCTCTCCAGAGTTCAAAGTCTGCCAATAAATCAACATCAAAAGCTGCTAAAAAGTCAAGAACAAAACGAACTAGTAAGCGCAAAACAACCAGTAAAAAATCATAATCTATGACTACTCGGATTGGGATTGATTGCCGGCTTGCTGGAAAAGAGCACGCCGGCATTGGTCGTTACATTGCTGAGTTTGTACCGAAAATCATTAAACATCGTGATGTGCATTGGGTGTTATTTTTTCGAAATCGCTCCCAATTTAATGAGCTTTTTTCAGACCAGTCTTTACCAAGTAATGTCGAGCTTGTGTTGACCAACGTCAGACACTATTCTCTCGCTGAGCAACTCTTGCTACCTTTTATTTTTGGACGTCACCACTTAGATTTACTACATATTCCACACTTCAATTTGCCAATTTTCTATCGAGGCAAATTTGTGCTCACAATTCATGATTTACTCTGGCATCACCACCGAGGGTCAAGAGTAACTACTTTGCCCGCTTGGCAATATTGGTTAAAATATGGTTTTTATCGCTTGATTACTCGCCATGCAATTAAAAGAGCGTCACAAATCATGGTTCCTTCACGGGCAGTTGCTCAAACGATTGTCGCTATTTATCCTACTGTTCAACACAAGATACAGGTCACTTATGAGGGAGTAGCATCAGCGCTCACCAAATTTGGTAAATCTCGTCCATTACGCAAGCGTGACAAACATCAATTACTCTATGTGGGTTCCCTCTACCCGCACAAAAATGTCGCCTTGATTTTAACAGCGCTGAAGCTTTTACCAGACAAGTATCACTTGAAAGTTGTGAGCGCGCGCTCAGTCTTTGCTGATCAATTTTTAAAGCAAGTCCAACAAATACGACTGACTAAAAGAGTCGAATATGTGGGAGCAGTTGATGATCGGCAATTGGCGACTATTTATCAATCTACGCAAGCTTTAATCCAACCATCAACATCTGAGGGTTTTGGCTTGACTGGTATCGAGGCACTTGCTTTTCGAACACCCGTGATTGCCAGTGACATTCCAGTTTTTCGTGAAATTTATAAAGAGGCAGCACTTTTCTTTAAACCAAATCAAGCTCAAAGTTTGGCTGATCAAGTTATGGCACTTGAAAAGAGACAGTTGTTTCATTCTCAACAAGCAAAAGCAATCTCGGTCAGCCAACAATATAACTGGCATAAATTAGTCAATCAAACTTGGCAAACTTATCAACGGGTCTTGAATATTTAAGTTGTCGCCAAACATTTCGCCTATGTCAAAAATTATCCGGCGTCAATTTTCATCATCAGTTGCATTGATCTATGATCACCTCGCCATTCGTTATGGTGGTGCCGAGGTTGTACTGGAGTGTCTGCATGATCTTTTTCCGCTCGCTCCAATATTTACAACGGTAGCAGAAAAATCGCAATTTAATTGGATTGATCATGCACAGATTAAAACTACTTTTCTGCAACGAGTTCCTGGTCTTAAGCATCACTATCGCCTGACAGCTCCACTATCTCCGCTTGCCATTGAGTCGCTTGAACTTGATCAATTTGACATCATCATCTCAGTCACAGCGGGAGCTGCTAAAGGAGTAATAACCAAACCACATCAATTTCATCTCTGTTATCAACTCACCCCACCCCGTTATTTATATGATCCTCCAGAGGGATATCTAGACACTCTTCCTGGTTTTAAATCAATTCTTACCAGTTGGATGATGAAACCAGTCTTGCGCTACTTGCGATGGTGGGATCGTGCAGCTGCTCACCGACCAGATGCCACGATTGCGATCTCTAAATTGGTCGCCGAAAGAATTTCAAAATTCTATAATTTGAATGTTGATGCTGTGATTTATCCTCCTTACATTCCCCTTCGTCACCCAATTACTCGTCAAAATACCATTCACCCAACTCAAGGTATGCAAGCGAATAGAAAAACTCTCTTATCACAGTTACAAGCTTTAGGGAAATATCTGCTCGTCGTGTCACGTTTAGTAAAATATAAAAAAATAGACCTAGTTATTAAGGCTGCGCAAATTGCTCACCTACCTCTTATAATTATCGGAACGGGTAGTGAAAAACAAGATTTGATCAAACAAGCCGGGCGAGCAGCCTATGTCAGACGAGCAGGAGAAAAGCTCAGTGTTTGTTTATCAAGTGCCTTATCTAACCAACAATCGATCATCTTCTTAGGCCAAGTTTCTCATCAAGAAAAACAACAGCTCATTCAAAATGCTTGGGCATTAATAATGGCTGGCATTGAAGATTTTGGGATTATTGGATTGGAAGCAGCTGCTGAAGGTACCCGAGTGATTTGCCATCAGCAAAGCGGTATTTCTGAAGTGTTAAAGCACCGCAAACAAGCTTGGCATCAGACGGCAAGTACAGCACGAGAACTTGCAACGGTTATCAAACAGTTTGATAAGCATCAATTTAACCCTCAAGATTCAATTAAACTTGCTCGTCTTTACACAAAAACCCAATTTCTACATGATTTTGCAAACACTACCTACAAATTATTTCAAAAGCACAGTACAATTTGAGCCGGGGAAGGAATTATGTCAAATTTAGATCATACATTTGCGGTCATCTTAGCAGGCGGGGGAGGTACTAGGCTATGGCCCAAATCTCGCAACCAAACCCCCAAGCAATTTTTAAAATTAATGGGTCCAGAAACAATGATGCAGATGTCTGTCAACCGCATCAATAAAATTGTTCCCTGGGAAAGGATTATTGTTGTCACCAACAAGTTATATCAAAAAGAAATTAAGGACCAACTACCTGCATTACCTAAAGAAAACATCATTGCTGAGCCGCACAAAAGAGATACTGCCTTGGCGATGTTGGTTGGAGCCCAATTTGCCCTGAGTATTGATCATGATGCAGTGATTATCAATTGTGCCTCCGATCACGTGGTGACAGATGAGACAGAGTTTTTAAATGTGATGAAAGCTGCCAATCAAGTGGCAGCTGAAAACAAATACCTAGTTTCAGTGGGAATTACTCCCAACCGTCCAGCAACCGGTTTTGGATACATTAAGATTGGTCAAGATCTAAAAAAAATCAATCATGGTCAAAATGTCTTTCAGGTTGAAAATTTTACCGAAAAACCAAATCGAGCCACCGCCCAGGCTTTTATTTCTACAGGTCGGTATTTTTGGAACGCCAATATGTATGTTTGGTCAGCACAAACATTACTTGCGGCATTTAAAGAATTCCAGCCTGATCTCTTTACTCGCACTGCTCATTTATCAAGCTTGGGTCGCAGTGATTTTCAGACTGCTTTACCAGAGATTTATGACAAAGCAGAAACAATTTCCATTGATTATGCTATTTCTGAGAAAGTAGATAATTTGGTACTCATTCCTGGCGATTTTGGTTGGGATGACGTGGGGGACTGGAAAGTAGTTTATGATCTTGATGCTAAGAATCTGGAGGGGAATGTCATTATTGGCGACAACGAAACGCATCCCACGCTCACAATCCGCTCGCATAACAATTTGATTCATACTGACAAAAGACTGGTGGCAATATGCGGTGTCAGCGAAATGGTGATCATTGATACACCAGATATTCTAATGATCATTCCTAAAAGTGAAAGTCAGGATGTGAAAAAAATTGTCGAGCGACTCAAGGAAGAAGGTAAGAAGGAATATTTATAATGTCAATCTATGATGTACAAAAAAGACTTCTTGATCTTTTTGTTGCCACCGGTTTAATTTTTTTATTTTTACCTTTTTGGATTGTGGTACCAGTCTTGATATTTCTCGATTCAGGCACACCAATTTTATTTAAACACAAAAGAGTGGGGCTAAATGGAAAAGATTTTTATCTCTATAAATTTCGCTCTATGGTCCCCAACGCTGACGATATTTTGCATAAGTATGATAAAAAATTACTTGCAAAATTTAAACAAAGCGACTGGAAAATAAAAAATGATCCTCGTGTGACACCGCTCGGAAAGTTTTTGAGATCTCTTACTATTGATGAATTCCCCCAACTTTACAACGTTCTCAAGGGTGAAATGAGTATGGTCGGACCTCGGGCCTATGTTCGCAAAGAACTCGAAGAACAAACCGAGCGTTACCCAGAAACAAAACCTTACATCAAAGACATAATTTCCGTCAAACCAGGGATAACTGGCCCGTGGCAAACTAGCGGCCGCAATGAAGTGCCTTTTAGAGTGAGAACCAGAATGGACGCCGAGTACTCAAAAAAGAAATCAATTTTGTATGATATAAAAATCCTTCTGAAAACTCCCCAGGCGATGATTTCAAAATGGTAGGGTGACTTGATAGGCTGGAATGACTGGTATCTATTGATTGATGCTTAAAAATTATGCTCAGAGAAAATTCACTCTTGGAAGGCAAATCAATTTTGGCGCTATCCACAATTACGATTTTCAATGATAGAATGTTGCTTTGGTGATAAAATAGTTACCTGCTCTATACTATGTCACGTTTAAATTTTAGTTTTTTCAAATCCCTACCCAAACCTGGTCATCAAAAAAGTGAGGACGATTCACCAACCTACATGGGAGAAGGTACTGAGCAGCCTTCGCTCAAACCCAATCAAGCTGACACCCAATCAGCTCGCTTTTCTCAGAGTGAGCAGGCAATTGCACCTCATAAATTTGCATTCGCCAAAAAACATCAACTTATCATCGGGATTTGTGCGTTTTTCATATTTATTCTTACCATTTTTAGCATGGTTGGTTTTAAAACTTACCTGGTGGTCAATCAACTCAAAACAGAATTATTTGCCGCCAAAGCAATTGCGGCTCAGGGTTATGACCAATTTAAAGCGCAAAACTTACCGGCGGTGGCGGTTTCGGTCGAGCAATTAGATGAAAAGTTAGTCACCATTGAGCAACTTTATCATCAATTAGGTTTTTATAATTATCTACCATTTGCCAATCGTTATTATGAAGACGGTCAGCATGCCCTCAATGCTGGCAAAGCTGGCATTACCGCAGCAGAAAAAGCTCTAGCACTTATTACCCCTCATGCAGATATCCTCGGATTTACGGGAGAAGGAACCTTTGAAGGCGGCACAGCTGAAGACCGACTGAAAGTCATTCTCCAAACACTAGAAAAAGTCACACCAGAGCTTGAGGATGTCACTACTGAACTGCAGACCATGAACGCAGAGTTGGCGGAACTTAATCCAGATCATTATCCTGCTGAACTGCGGGGTTATGAAATAAAAAACACCATCACGCTTGCTCAAGATTTTTCAGCTGGAGCAATCACCGCTGTCACTGAGTTCAAGCCTGTTTTGGAGCAACTACCATCAATCGCGGGCGCGACTGGGGAACGCCGCAAATACTTAATTCTTTTTCAAAATGATAATGAGTTGCGACCCACAGGGGGATTCTTAACTGCCTACGCGGTTGTCAATGTTGAAGACGGAAAAGTTACACCAGAAAAATCGGATGATATTTATGAGCTAGACAAAAAGTTTAATCAACGTATTCCTATTCCTGAAGCGCTGGGCAAATACTTAACCACTGAAAAATATTGGCATCTGAGGGATATGAATACCTCACCAGATTATAAAACTTCAATGGATCAGTTTTTTGAACACTACTTAGAAATACCCGGTGAACCAAGGGAAATTGATGGCATTATTGCCGTTGACACTGAGTTCTTAACTGCTTTACTGAGTGTGCTTGGCCCAGTGAATGTACCCGGTTACGGCACATTCAGTGCCGAAAATGATCCGGCTTGTGATTGCCCTCAAATTATTTATGCTCTATCTGAAATTATTACCAGACCTACCCCTTATCTTCGAGAAGACCGCAAGGGTATTTTAGGTCCATTGATGCGAGAAATCTTAACAAAATCATACGGTGCTCCAAAAACTCAGTGGCCGCAACTAGCTAGTGTGGGTTGGAGTTCAATCCAAGGCAAACATTTACAACTTTATTTTGTCGATGCAGCCCACCAATCTGCAGCCGAGGTCCTCAAAGCAGCAGGTCGCATGCCTACCCCCCAAGAAGGGCAAGATTTCCTGGCCATCGTCAATGCCAATTTAGGTGGGGCGAAGTCTAACCTTTTTACCGACTATACTGTCAAACAAGTCATTACCAATCCTCCAGAAAACGGTAAATTAAGGAAAACTTTAGAGATTACTTATAAAAACAACCGACGAGCAGACAATTGCAACCTGGAAGCAGGCTTGCTTTGCCTTAACTCCACACTCCGTGACTGGACGAGGATTTATGTTCCTGCAGGATCGGAGGTAATTTCCGCACAAGGATTTACAGAAGAACCTCAAGTTTACGATGAAGCAGGGTTAAGTGTGATTGACGGTTTCTTTATTTTAGAACCCAATAGCAGCGCCAAAGTAATTGTAGAGTACCTCGTACCTTACCAGGATTCAGCCGAGTATAAACTGGATATCTGGAAACAAGGCGGGATCACGTCTTATGAAGCATTGATGGATGTCACGGGCGGAGAAGAAAAAATACTGGTGGATAAAGACACATCATATCAAACTGAATTTTAATTTTTATTTCGTGAACCAAATATCGTTTTCCTTTTTATAGTTCGTGGGCACAAATGTGTTAGGATGAAAGCATGAATTCTAAGACATTTAGTTGCCAGGGTTTGGTACTGAAGCGCACGAGCGTGGGTGAAACAGATCGGGTAGTAGTTTTACTAACAGCTGAAATGGGGAAACTCGCTTGTGTAGCGAAAGGTGTAAGAAAGCTAAAATCTTCGATGCGGGCCGCACTTGAACCGGGCAATTTGGTCAAGATTCATTGCGTCAAAACAAAGTCAATGCCACTCCTTACTCAAGCAACATTGCTCGCTGACACCACTTCTGTTCGTGGTTCGTTGGTTAGTATTCGTCATCTGACCCAACTTTTGGAAATAGTTGATCGATTATTTGTCGAAGAAGAACTTGACACCAACATTTATCATCACGTCCTACATTTGCGTGACTCAATTGTGATTACTCACCAATCCAACGGCCAGGTGAAGTTACAACTCACCGCGCTATTGGAAAAATTGGGCTATCACACGCAAGGACTAACTGACTCTCAAACATCTGTGCTTGACATTGTGGCAGATATCAGCGAGCGCCCGATGAGGAGCTTTGAATATTTGTCTGTGCGACAAGAAAAATGAATTGCGAACATCTTATCTTAAATTAAGAAACTTCTTCTTTATAAATCTTCTTTCAAAAAATTAATGTTGATCATTTTTCTCAGCATGTATTTTTATGACGAATCTTGCTACAATCTACTCATCAGCGTTGATCGGCATTGGCAACCGTGAGCTGAAAAAATTAAGAGGGGATGACTGGCTTGATGAAGATCATGAATCAGCCATCAACTAGGGTGGAACCGCCCGCTATTCGGGTCCCTAGCACGATCTATTAGTGCAGGGATTTTTTTTATAACTAATAATTCAATCTATGTCAAAACAATCAGTCTCACTTGAAACAATCGTCGCACTCGCTAAAAGACGCGGCTTTGTCTTTCCTACGTCCAGTATTTATGGTGGGCTAGCCAATTCTTATGATTATGGGCCTGTCGGAGTTGAATTACTGCGTAATATCCGCCAAGCTTGGTGGCAATCTTTTGTCACCAATCGCGAAGATATGGTTGGCATTGATTCGCAAATTATATTACATCCAGACACGTGGGTAGCATCTGGCCATGTGGGTTCATTTAGCGACCCTCTGGTAGAAGATCTAGTTACTCACAAACGCTACCGCGCAGATCATTTAATAGAGGAGTGGGCGAAACTTGGGCAAAATAGTCAGTCCTTGACTAAAGCTATTGAGGACCTGTCTTTAGATGAGTTAACGGCATTTATTGAACAACACCGAGTGCTTAGTCCGGACGGGAATCCCGTTTCCGCACCTAAAGCATTTAATTTATTATTTGAAACTGCTATTGGCGCGGTGAGCGGGGAAAAGTCTAAGACTTACTTGCGTGGTGAAACTGCGCAAGGTATATTTACCAACTTTAAAAATATTCTTGATTCTTCTCGTGTCCAATTGCCGTTTGGTGTGGGACAACTTGGAAAATCATTTCGCAATGAAGTCACTACTGGACAATTTGTTTTTCGCACTCTTGAATTTGAACAAGGTGAAATTGAGTACTTTTTTAATCCTCAGCAATCAGAATGGCGTCAATTAATGGATGAATGGAAACGGCAATTATGGTCATTTGTGACTTACCAACTAGGAATTAATCCCGATCATCTGAGATGGCGAAAACATTCCCCTGCCGAGCGAAGTCATTACAGCCTAGAAACTTATGATTTGGAGTATCAATATTCATTTGGCTGGAAAGAGCTTTGGGGGTTAGCTTATCGGACTGATTTTGACCTCAAACAGCAAATGACCCATTCCGGAAAATCTTTGGAATATGTAGATTCCCAAACAGGCGATAAATTTATTCCACACGTGATTGAACCAGCGGTGGGGATTAATCGAATATTTTTGATGATTTTAACTGATGCTTACTCATTTGATGCTTCCAATCAGCGGGTGGTCTTAAAAATTACTCCTCAACTAGCACCCTACAAAGTTGCTGTGTTTCCGTTGCTCAAAAACAAACCGGAGTTGGTTGCTGCGGCTCGCGAAATCTACCAACACTTACGCAGCAAGTATCCTGTCGCCTGGGATGAACGAGGCAACATTGGTAAACGATATTTAGCTCAAGATGAAATTGGCACACCTTACTGCGTGACAATTGACTTTCAAACACTAGAAGATGACAGTGTGACGGTCAGACACCGCGATACAACTCAACAAGAACGTGTGCCGTACAATAAACTAATAGAATTCCTGAATCAACAACTTGAGTCAACTCAATCAGGAATGGTGCTAGCTTCAACTTGACAAGCTAGGGTAAACTAGTCGTGTTCAATTTTTTAAGAGGAGAAAAATGAAGAATTTACCTAAAAAGCCGATTCTTGTTGGCATAGTAATTGCTTTAGCGGTGTTATTAGTTGGCGGGGTATGGTGGATAAATCGACCATCTAATGATGAACCGGAAGAAACCACTAAAAACAAAACTCGCATTAGCTTGCCAGAAAATGTAATTCCTGTTTCAGAACGACCGGTCATGCGGTTAACTCCTCTTTCAAGCGGACACCACATTGAGTTTGCTGTTGACTATGTCAAAAAACCGGCTGAAGAAGTTGATTACACCCTTGAGTACCAAACTGGAACTTTAGTACAAGCGGAACAAGATTTACTAACCCTCAATACGCTGCCTATCACAAAAGAAATATTTTTAGGTTCATGTAGTGCTGGTGGAGCTTGCACTTATCACGAAGATATTAAAGGCGGGTCACTTTTAACAACCTTTCTAGGTGATGACCCGTATGCCCTCAAATCAGATTGGAAATATATTGATAATCTTGAGAAAGAAACTGACTTTTCTTCTCGTGACGGTATGTTTCAAATTAGCTCACAGAATTTATCTGTCATCCGCTTTTTGATTATTTTTAATAATGCAGGTTATCCCGACAATGTTCCAGGTAGAGTCGTGTCAAACCCTTATTCCCTCAGCGCTAGCTCTACTTTAACCGGCACAGCGGAGCTCAATATCAGAGCTCAAGAAGAAGGTCAGCTTACCATCGCCGGGTGGGATGGCGAGGCTTGGCAAACCTTTGAGACCACTTCTGACGGCAAAATGGCTTCTGCAGAGGTGGCCTTAATGCCTCTCTACGTCGTGATTGCTGAATAACTATCTTCACACCCGCTTCTATGGAAGGAAGGATGTAACTTCCTCATTTCTATCGGTCTCGGATTTACTTAGCACTTAGTGTTTAGATTACACTGAGCTGGTCATGTTTCGGGTAATGTCTGTCTTTACATTTGAATCTGGGTTTGTCATACTTGGGCTTGTTATGGAGGTAGATGGGAAAGAATCTTATATTAATGTTTCTTGGTACATATTATCACACTTTAGAAAACAATGGCCGCTTCTCACTGCCCAAACAATTTCGCCAACAAGATACGACTTGGGTTGTAACTCGAGGCATTGACGGCGGGTTGTTACTAATGAGCAAAGAACGCTTTGCAGAGGAGCTCGGACAAGTGTCTGAGCGCACATTCACACTCAAAAAACAACGCGACTTTTTAAGGTTTGTGGCAAGCACGGCGCAGGAAGTTAAACCAGACAAAGTGGGTCGAATACAACTGCCTGAGTATTTGATCAAACTGGCACACTTACAAAAAGAAATTGTGATTGTGGGCAACGCCCATCACATTGAAATTTGGAACCAAAATGAGTACCACCAATACTATGATGCTCTGCAAGCACCCACAGATGAAGTCTTAGGACAAAGTATATGAACGCCACCGCTGATCATCAACCAGTCATGCTTGAGGAAACTTTAAATTATTTAAATGTCAAACCAAACAGTTGGTATCTTGATGCTACTTTTGGAAGAGGAGGGCATACCTCAGCTATTTTAGAAAAGCATGGTCAGGTGGTTGCCTTAGATTGGGATATTGAAGCAATTCAATATGGCGAAAGTCATTTTCACTCTGCAATTGCAACCAGACGCTTGATTTTAAAGCACGCCAATTTTGCATCCATCACTGACGTCACCGCAAAGCTGATTAAAAAGGGCCGGCTCGCACCATTTGCGGGCGTGTTATTTGATTTTGGCACTTCAAGTGATCAGTTAACTTCTGGTGAACGAGGATTTAGTTTTAATCACCCAGGCCCCTTGGATATGAGAATGGATCAACGATTGGGAGTTAAAGCCATGGATTTGCTCGCCGCAGTTCCAGAAAAACAACTGGCTGAGTTGTTTTATCAATACGGTGGGGAAAGCGAATCTAGACAAATCGCGAAAGCGATTAAGCTCAGCCCGAAACCCATCAAAACGACTACTGATCTCGCTGATTTAATTATCGCTGTTAAACGCCAACATTCGCACAAACTTCATCCCGCTACCAAAGTTTTTCAAGCTTTACGGATAGCAGTAAACAGTGAACTTGACGAAATATCGCGTGCGTTACCGCAATCCTTAGCAGTGCTAGAACCTGGAGGAGTAATTATTAGCATTGCTTTTCATGAGGGTGAGGACAGGCTGGTTAAAACAGCATTTCGTAACTGGCAAAAACATCAGAATGGAGAAATTGAAACGAAAAAACCAATCACTCCTTCAAAACAAGAGTTATCGAAAAATCCTAGAGCACGGAGCGCGAAGTTGAGAGTGTTTAGAAAGCAAGTAAATGAATCATAAAATTATTATTTTCTATCTATTAGTCACGCTGGTCTTGGGTGTAAAAGTTGGTGTAACATTATTTGAACATAGTAGTAACATTCATCACGGTCATCAGATTGCTAACTTACAAAGTCAACACCATATTTTGCAATCTCAAAAACAACTTATCACTCAGCAGCTTGCTGAAAAAGCTGCTTTGACCGATATCAGTCAAAATCTTGATCAACGCGAATTCTTGGCAATCAGCACACCGATTGTGGTCAGCCCACCCAAACAACTGGTTGCCAGTGGTATTTAGATGAGAGCTGTAAACTTATAATTTTCAGAACTTAGTAATTCATGCGTCGTCATCATCAACAACATGCACAAACAAATTTGACTCAATCCAGAGTGAGATTGGTGTTTTTAAGTATTTGTATTGGTTTCCTAATTGTTTTTGGCAGACTTTTTTTTTGGCAGATTGTAATGAGTTCTGAACTCAAATTGACAGCTGATAATCAATACCTCCGGTCATTTATTGAAACTGGTAGTCGAGGCCAAATTCTTGCTGCAGATGGTGCGGCACTGGTCACTAACCAGGAAGTATATCGCTTATTCGCTCAACCGAAAGTTATTTCGGAAGATCCTCAGCAGATTGCTCATACTTTAGTGCCTATACTGTTGAAAGAAAACAAAACTTATCAAACAGCTTCTACTTCAGCTGAAAAATTGGACTTGGAAACAACTTTAACCGAAGAATTGATCACTAAACTCAGCAATCAGGAAAGCAGTTGGACATCGCTTGTGACTCAAATTAGTGAATCTACAAAAAATGAAATTGCCAATCAACATTTTGCTGGCATTGGATTTGATGCTTATGAAGTAAGAGCCTATCCTGAAGCATCAATGGCTGCTCACTTGACAGGTTTTGTTGGTAAAGATGAAGCAGGATCCGACGTGGGTTACTTTGGCATTGAAGGCGCGCTTGAACAAGAATTAAAAGCCAGATTTCAAGAAAAATCAATTTTAGCGGACGCTCATGGCAACCAGTTGAACACAGCAGATAATGCCAACCAAATGTCCCTCAATGGGCGGGATGTAACCACCACCATCAGACGCGATATTCAGCATTTAGCCGAAACCGCTTTAATTCGAGGAATGGAAAAATATGCAGCCAAAGCTGGTGAAGTTGTCATCTTAGACCCCGCCAACGGTGATTTGCTGGCATTGGCAGTCGAACCAAAATTCAATCAGCAGTCATTTTTTGACTATCCACCCAGCACTTACGCCAACCCAAGTTTGACTTCAGTCTATGAGCCTGGTTCAACTTTTAAATTATTAACGGTTGCCAGCGGAATTGATACTGGCGTAATATCCCCTGATACAGTTTGTTCGCGTTGTAGCGGACCGAGAATTTTTGGGAAGTACACGATCCGCACTTGGAATGATGTTTATCATCCCAATATTACAATGACGGAAGCACTTGCAAAATCTGACAATACTGCCATGATTTTTGCAGCAGAACAAATTGGAGCAGAAAACTTCCGTCAATACGTGCAAAATTTCGGTATCGGAGAAGCTCTTCATATTGATCTCCAAGGAGATCTCGCCACTCCTTTCCCTGACAAGTGGGGACCAGTAGAATTAGCAACCATCTCTTTTGGACAGGGTATTTCTACGACCAGTTTGCAATTAGTGCGCGCGGTGGCAACTATCGCCAATGATGGTCAAATGATGAGACCGCGCATTGTCAAGGCTGTGAGCAACTCTGCTGGTGAATGGGTGGAAAGCCCACCCATTTTTGAAAGACAAGTCATTTCCAAACATACTGCCGATCAAGTTAGTGAAATGATGGTTGCAGCTGCCGAACACGGGGAGGCGCAATGGATCGCTTCAAAATCACATCGGATTGCTGGAAAGACGGGCACATCACAAATTGCCACTGGTGGTAGTTATGACGAAGAAAAAACAATTGCCAGCTTTATTGGTTTTGCACCGATAAATGAACCTAAGTTTGTAATGTTGGTGAAACTCGTTGAACCAAAATCTTCTCCTTGGGCGGCCGAAACGGCCGCCCCCCTCTGGTATCAAATTGCACATGATCTATTTTTAATGATGAATATCCCACCCGATTCACCGACAGCCGACGTCAACCCACAATTTTAAAATTTTTCTTCGACTAATATTTCATCTTGATTAAATACTTCGCAAATCCGATTTCAACTACTTCGCCACACAACTCGCAACCATGCTTTATAATGAGCTTGTGCAGATAAAACTATTTGTCTATTGGCTTAAGCGTCCGTACCACTTATTCAAAACGGGCATCATGCAAGCTTTGCCAGCAATGATTAGGTACCGATTTCCCCAACGCAAACTGCAAATTCTAGTTGTGACCGGTACTGATGGTAAAACCACCACTGCCACCTTGCTTTATCACATTTTGAAACAATCAAAAAAACAGGTTGGTTTGGTGAGTACGGTCGCAGCATACATGGGCGATCAACAATCTGATACTGGGTTTCATGTTACTTCTCCTCCTCCCCAAGACCTTTATCGATTTATGAGGCAACTTGTTGACCAAAAATATTCACATTTAGTGTTGGAGGTGACTTCACATGGCGCTTATCAATTTCGTAACTGGGGTATTTTTCCCACTGTCGCAGGATTAACCAATATTTCCCGTGAACACCTCGATTACCATGTGACGTATAACGAATACGTAAAAGCAAAGCTATTAGTCTTGAAATCTGCCAAACAAGCCATCGTTAATAAGGATGACTACTCCTACGCAGAAATTCGCAGACAAGCTAAAGGACACTCGTTTGCGAGTTACAGCGTGGAAAATGAATTACCAAAAAAAGTTTCCCAAGTCATAAAATTAAGATTTCCGGAAACATATAATCAGATGAATGCCAGACTTGCTTATCGAATGGCACAGCTGGTCGAAATCTCAGGTGAAGACATTGTTAAAGCTATCAAAACTTTTCCTCATCTTCCAGGAAGAATGGAAGTAGTTGCCACTCATCCTTGTCGAGTGATTGTTGATTTTGCTCACACTCCTCGTGCTGTCGATGAAGCTCTCAGTGCAGTTCGCAAAAATTATCCGCGTGGCAAATTAATCGCTGTCTTAGGAGCAGCTGGAAAACGCGACTTTAAAAAACGACCTGAAATGGGACGGGTAGCTGCTCATGCTGCAGATCAAGTGGTGTTCACTGCAGAAGATCCTCGTACGGAAGATGTGTGGTCAATTATTAGACAAATGAAAGAAGGTTTAACTGAACATCATCGCAAGATCACCACCATTATTGATCGCAAACAAGCCATACAATTTGCAATTCAGACCCTCGCTTCATCCAATCAAGATACAGTCATCGTACTCGGCAAAGGTCATGAAAAAAGCATGTGCTTCGGTAATACTGAGTATCCATGGAGCGATCAAGACGCCATTCAAGAAATTATCAAGTCGTTGCCAGTTCGGAAATAAAGTAGACAATTAAGAAATTAAGTAGATTGCATATCATGACCAAGAAAAAAATTGTTGTTATTGGTGGGGGAACTGGTATTTATCCGGTTGTATCCGCTTTAAAAGATTTGCCATGCGCTATCTCGGCTGTGGTTGCAACATCAGATTCTGGCGGTTCTACCGGGCGGATTAGAGATGAATTTGGATTTCCTCCTGTTGGAGATCTACGTCAATCGCTCGCTGCCCTGGCACAAGAGGGCAATCAAGCTTGGATCAGAAAACTTTTATTATATCGTTTTCAACATGGTGAAGGATTAAAAGGACACAACTTGGGCAATTTAATTTTAACTGCTCTCCAAGACATGACTGATAGTACCGGTCAGGCACTCAAAATTGCACAGCAAATTTTTCATCTGGATGGTCAAGTAATTCCTGTCACAGAAACACCAGTCCACTTAAAAATTGCATACCAAGATGGCACGACTCGAGTTGGAGAACATATCCTTGATACGAATCTTGTCACCACACCAAAGATTGACCACGTATCACTTACTCCGAATTGCAAGCTCAGTTCAGCTGCCCAAAAAGCTTTGCAGGCGGCCGATTTAATTATGATCGGTCCTGGAGATTATTATGCAAGTTTGATGGCGGCATTAGTGACCCCAGGACTAAAACATCTTTTGTCAACCAGTAATGCGATAATTATTTATGCCGTTAATTTAATGACCCGCAACACTCAAACAAGAGACATGACCGCCCGTGATCACGTAATCGGCATCGAGCGTGCAATCGGTAGGCGCGTCTCACTCATCTTGCTTAATAATCAACCAATTCCTAATGACATATTGAAAGTATATGCTCAAGAACATGAGTTTCCAGTCGTTGATGATCTGGAAAATGATCGGCGAGTCCTGCGGACTCAGTTGTTAGACTTAACAGTCCATCATGCCATAAATACAGATACAGCACACCGCTCGCTGTTAAGACACAGTCAGGCTAAACTCAGAAAGGTATTTAAAGATTTATTATGAGTCTTCTTGATTACCATTCATTTTTCTTAGTTGGCATTAAAGGTGTCGCCATGACTTCCATGGCACAGTTGCTAGTTGATGCAGGAAAATCAGTGCAAGGCAGTGATGTCAAAGCAGAATTTGTCACCCAGCGTCAACTTGACCGACTTGACATTGAACTACATAAACTTACTGACCCGCTACCCGCGAAGATTGATTGCATAATTTATACTGCGGCTCACGGTGGAGAAACACAATTTCAAGTTGAAGAAGCTAAATCTAAAAATTTACCAGTTTATTCACATGCAGCAGCTTTAGGAGAATTTTTTAATCAAAAACAAGGCATTGCGGTTTGTGGCGTGGGTGGCAAATCTACAATCTCAGCCATGATAACCTGGATTTTAGAAAAAAATCATTTTCATCCCTCCTACGCCGTGGGAGTGGGAGAAATAATTGGTCTATCTCGCGCGGCACAATGGAGACCAGAAAGTCGGTGGATGGTAGCTGAAGCCGATGAATATGCAGTCAATCCCTCACAGATCAAACATGGTCAGAAGTTAATTCCCCGTTTTTCATATCTTAAACCCCAAGTAACTGTCTGTTCACAAATAATGTTTGATCACCCTGATGTGTACCATGATGAAAAACACACCCATCAAATTTTTTCGGAATTTTTTCAACAAATTAAACCAGGTGGTACCTTGATTATGCACCAGTCTGCAGCGATGTTGGGTCTAGATCACTCTGCAGAAAAACTGCTAACTTATGGTTCGCTGCCAACTTGTCAAGCTGTCGTGGGTTTAAACGAGCATCAATCCCATCGGCAAGCTGTCGGCACAATCACCATTAACAATCAGTCATATCCTGTCTCACTCACAATTCCCGGCAAATATAATTTAGAAAATGCGGCCGCGGCCGTATTAGCTACCTTGCAAGTTGGCATTGACCCCGCCCGTGCGATTGCGAGCTTAGCAAATTTTCGCTCCACTACCAGAAGATTTGAGTTCAAAGGTGAAAAAAATGGCGTGCTTTTTTATGATGACTATGCACATCATCCCATGGAAATTGCCGCTGTATTGGCGGCACTTAAGGAGTCATTTGCAGATAAGAGAGTGGTAGTAGCATTTCAACCTCACACTTTTTCTAGAACCAAAGAACTGTTTAATCAATTTGTAATCACCCTCGCTCGAGCACCCGAACTGGTATTATTGGATATTTTTGCCTCTGCTCGTGAAAACAATCATGGAGAGATAACAAGTGATCACTTAGTCAAAGCAATTCAGCAACACAATTCTCAGCTTCAGGTTAGCAACTTGCATTCCATCAGTAATTTAGCCACTTATTGTCAGTCGACACTGAGCGCCGATGACCTACTCATTACTTTAGGAGCAGGCGATATTTACCAAGTGCATGACATTATTTGAGGTCATGTTGAAATAATTTATCCCTGAACTTATTATCTAATTCCAGTTATAATGCATAATATCGACATTTATAGAATTTGTTAGATGCCACTTTTTGACCAGCTCACCACCTCACTACCAACTCTTAAATTTAGTCAGGAAGTACTTCTTGCCAAGTACACTCAAGTCAAAATTGGTGGACCCGCTGAAGTGTTTGCTGAAGTTAAAAATCAAGCACATTTAATAAAACTCCTTCAATATTGTCATCAACGACAGCTTCGTTACTACCTATTAGGATGGGGAGCAAACACCTTGATCGCCGATCGGGGTTTGCGAGGCTTGGTTATTAAAAATGCAGCTACCGAAATTACGATTCAACCGGATCAGGAGTTAGATCAACTGCAAAATAATAGGCAACCTCCAAAATTAATTCCTCGATGGGAAATCGATGACCAGCACCCAACAGCAGCTTTAATGGCAAAAGTAGAACAAAAAGCCGCCCATGCCGAGCGATGTTTAGTTAAGATTTCTGCTGGCACCCCGTTGCCAGTTGCGATCAATCAACTCTGTAGTCAGGGTATTGGTGGTTTAGAATGGTTCGCAAAGATTCCAGCTACAATTGGTGGTGCAATTTATAACAATATCCATGGCGGAAAACATTTTTTGAGTGAAGTACTTTACTCAGTTGAAATTCTCAATCAGGCTGGTGAGATCGAAGCAGTTCCCATCACAAAACTGGACATGGATTATGACCTTTCTCGCTTCCACACTAGCAATGAGGTTATTTTGGCGGCAAATTTTCTTCTCTATAAACTCGAACCTCAGCTCTTACAACAAGTGGCATTAAATTGGGCCAAATCTAAGGCTAACCAACCTCAAAAATCGCTAGGTTGTGTTTTTCAAAACCTTCACCCCACAGATCAAGAACGGTTACAGTTGCCAACTTCAAGCGTGGGATATTTCATCGACAAGGTTCTCAATCTTAAGGGTTTTCAAATTGGTGATGCCATTATCTCTCCCTTACATGCGGCATTTATCGTCAACCTAGGTCATGCCACAGCAGCTGACTATCTAGCAGTCATCAGGCATGTCCAACAAGCTGCTTTACAGCAGAGTCAACTTTTCCTCAAACCAGAAATATTCTTTTTAGGCTTTACCAAACAAGAACTGCGGGGTATAGTTGCGCCTGTTTAATAACTGATTATTAAATTATAGTCAAGATATGAGTCAAGCTTATCAAGTCACCGGCGGCACACCTCTCCATGGCACTGTCAGAATTGGAGGTGCAAAAAATGCATCCTACAAACTCATGATCGCGTCACTGCTGGCTGAAGGCGAGTCTATCTTGCTTAATCTATCTAATATTAGTGACGTCAGCGCCGTCCAACACATCATTGCGCATATGGGAGCCGATGTCTCTAGACCTGGAGAAAGATCGGTTGCAATCAACCCTCAACACTTAGAGCAATTTGATTTGTCGCACACTAACGGTTCACAGGGTAGGTTTTCGACAATGTTCATTCCCGCTTTGCTACTTCGCTTTGGCCGCGCGATCGTGCCACTTCCTGGAGGAGATAAAATTGGCGTGAGACCTTTAGAACGACACTTTGATGGCTTACGTGCTATGGGAGTCGACATTAAACAACGTGATAACGTCATTGAAGCGACTTGCAAGCAAATCACTGGAACCACATATACATTTGAAAAAAACACTCATACCGGAACAGAAACCCTCATTATGGCTGCAGTCAGAGCACGTGGTAAAACAATACTCAATAATGCTGCCCTTGAACCTGAGGTGGATGATTTAATTGCATATCTCAACAAAATGGGTGCAAAGATTTCACGACCAACTCAGCGGGTGATTACAATTGAAGGTGTCGAAAAATTGGTCGGCAGTACTCACCAAATAATTCCAGACAGAAATGAAGCTGTCAGCTATGCTTGTGCTGCATTAACCACCAAGGGTAGCATTGTCATTGAAAACGCCAGACCTGATCATTTGACAGCTTTTATTGCACAATTAGATAAAATTGGTGCCGGATATGAAATTGGTGACTATGGCATCAAGTTCTTTTATCATCAACCTTTGACCGCCACCCAGGTTACTACTGCTATTGAGCCTGGCTTTATGACAGATTGGCAACCACTTTTTGCAACTGTGCTCACTCAGTGCCAAGGACAAAGTATTGTCCATGAGACAATCATGCAGGATCGTTTTCAATATGTTGATCAATTACTAAAAATGGGGGCCAAGATTGAAAAATTTAGTCCGCAAGTATCCAATCCAGAGGAAGTATACAACTTTAACATTACAGATGACTTACCTCAGGCCGCTCATGCCATTAAAATCACTGGCCCATCTCCTCTCAAGGCGGGCAAATTCACTGTGCATGATTTAAGACAGGGTGCTACACTGGTACTTGCTGCCTTAACTGCCCAAGGAACCTCAATCATTGATGGTATTGAACATGTTGATCGAGGATACGAAGCTTTGGCTGAGCGATTTAATTCCATGGGAGCTAAAATTAAGCGCATCGAAACTGAGTAATCAGTGACTGATTTGGTCATTAAATATGAATTCGTTAGCAATTTTACTGGGTGTTTTACTTTTTTCATTTGCAATTACTTCGGCCGTGATTGTGCCATTTATCAATATGCTTTACTATCTTAAGTTTCAGAGAGCTAAACAAGAAACTCGAGATGTTTTTGGCATGCTCACGCCAATTTTTAATGCCTTTCATAAACAAAAAGCTGGTGTGCCAGTGGGCGGAGGTTTGCTAGTCATTACAGTAGTTTCAATATTATTTGCGATTCTTTTGCCACTACTTGAATACTTTGGTATCGCGATTACCTCTGTTCACACCAATAATACAGCCGAAGTAAATATTTTATTTTTTACATTTCTTTCTTTTGCCATTCTAGGACTTTATGATGACATCAAGAAATTTTTTAGATTACAAACCAAAGGTTTTTTTGGTTTAAGCATGAAATATAAACTATTTTTTGAACTAATTTTGGCTTTCGTTATCAGCCTCATGATTTATAATTCACTCGGTATTTCGATCGTTAACATTCCGTTTGTTGCAACTTTTGATTTGGGCATTTGGTATATTCCGTTTGCCGCTTTTACTATTACGGCATTTGCTAACGCTGTTAATGTTACTGATGGCCTCGATGGCCTAGCCGCTGGTGTGTTGATGATTTCCTTGTTTGGACTGTGGTTGCTATCTGCTTCAATTCTTGATGTGCCACTGTCGCTTTTTATTGCGCTTTGGCTTGGCTCGTTGATCTCATTCCTGTATTTTAATGTATTTCCGGCACGGATCTTTATGGGTGACGTTGGTTCGCTCGCTTTTGGTGCAACTTTAGCAGTAGTTGGTTTACTTCTGGGAAAGAGCTTTGGGCTTTTAATTATTGGTGCCATCTTTGTGATTGAAGTAGCTAGCTCGCTCGCACAATTAATCGCCAAGAGAACTTTTAAACGACGACTCATTCCGGCCGCTCCTTTACACCTCACCTTGCAAAAAATGGGTTGGGAAGAACCAAAGATTGTCCAAAGAGCCTGGATAGTGCAAATTTTGTTGACTTTGTTTGGTGTGTGGTTGACTTCATTACAATAGCATTAATCATGAAGAAAAAGAGACAAATTCCATCTAAATTGGGAATTGGATTGCTGCTCATTACCTGTTTATTATCTTTAATCGGAGCATTATTTGTCTTCGAAGCTTCCGTCAACGAAAGCCTTACGACGTTTGGTGATCGTTTTTATCTTTTTAAGCAACAATTATGGGGTATCGGCATTGGATGGATAGCATTATTGTGCGGCCTAATCATTCCCAGCCACTGGTGGTTAAAAATTAGCCCTCTTTTTTACATCTTCAGCCTACTCCTCATGAGTTTGGTTTTTTTACCAGGAGTGGGTCTGACTCTAAATGGTGCTGCTCGCTGGATTACTATTGCCGGCGTCACGTTTCAACCTGTAGAAATAGTCAAATTTAGCCTCATTGCATACCTAGCATCACTTCTCACTAAGAAAATCCAGCTCTGGTCTTTTGCCTTCATTCTTGGTTTACCGGCAGTGATTTTGCTACTTCAACCAGACATGGGTTCATTATTGCTCATCCTCAGTATTGGCATTGGACTCTATTTTGCTGCCGGTGGCGAACTCAAACAAATTGGTATGATCGCGCTGTTTGGTTTACCCATTTTATTATTGGCTGTTTTAAGCTCATCGTATCGGTTGCAGAGAATTATGACCTTCATTAACCCAGAATCAGATCCGCTTGGGGCGAGTTTTCATATTAGACAAATCACCATTGCGCTTGGTAGGGGCGGTATTCTAGGACAAGGCCTGGGAAACTCTAGTCAAAAGTATGCCTATATACCGGAAGCAAGTACTGACTCGATTTTTGCCATCATTGGTGAAGAAATTGGGTTTGTTGGCTCATCACTGCTGATCGGACTATTTGCGGCTTACGCTTATATTGGGTACCGACTGGTACAACAATCGACTCAATCACAAGCAGTCAAGTTGCTTGGTTTAGGCATTGTAATCTGGGTGAGTGTGCAGGTGTTGCTCAATTTATCTGCCGTAGTGGCACTAGTGCCACTCACCGGTGTACCTTTACCTTTAATTTCATATGGTCGATCATCCTTAATCATGGTATTGTTTGCCACAGGAATACTTTTAAGAACTGGAAAACAAACATGAAGATCCTCATCTCTGGCGGACACCTAACTCCAGCCTTGGCGCTGATGGATTATGTGGGGAAGCATGCTGCTCAAACACAAATTGTGTTGGTAGGGAGAGCATTTAACCGAGACATAGATTTGCAGCCTTCTCAAGAAAAACGAGAAGCGAGTAAACGTCATGTGAAGTTTATTGAGTTGAAAGCTGCCAAGCTGGGATCACTGCATCCTGTCAAAATTATTCCCCAAATATTTGTCTTAATTGCATCTCTAATCAAATCTTTAAGCATCATCGCCGATCAGCGCCCTGACATATTTGTTTCCTTTGGAGGATATCTAGCTTTACCTTTAGCAGTTGCTGCTTGGATTCTGCGTGTGCCGATTGTAACTCACGAACAAACTCGAGCAGTTGGCATTAGCAACCAACTTATTGCACACTTAGCAAATCGGATTGCGATTTCTTTTCCATCTTCTACCCAGTATTTTCCAAAACACAAAACAGTCTTAACGGGTAACCTAGTAAGATCAGATTTGCTCAATCCGCATCCTTCAAAACCACCATGGCTAAAAACAGATAGCAACCTCCCCCTATTATATATCACAGGCGGTAGTCAGGGATCTGAGGTGATTAACATGACCATCAAAAATATTTTGCCCGAACTCACAAAAAACTGGCAAATCATCCATCAATGTGGTGCCCAATCCAATCAGAGAAGTTACTTGACTGAGCTAGAGCAAGCGAAAAATCAATTACCAATTTCAAAAAAATCTCGATACACAGTCAAAGAATGGGTGACAACAGAAGAATTAAGCTGGATATACAAACACGCGCGCTTGGTTGTTTCAAGAGCGGGAGCAAACACTACTTATGAATTAATTTACTTCTCCATACCCGCCGTGTTGATTCCTCTTCCCTTTGCGCATCATCATGAACAAGAAAAAAATGCCCAAAATTTAGTTGATACCGGCGGGGCGTTGCTCATTCACCAGAAACAATTATCAGGGGAAGTATTGCTTGATGCCATTGCTTACATTAATCGCAGATACAAAGCTTGTCGACAAAAGTTAGCACAATTAACAGTGATTCGTGACGCTGATCAACAACTTTGGGAATTAATTCAGGCTGTTGCTGTTAAAAAGTAGACATGGCTAAATCACGTCGACAGAGTCGCTCCACTCGTTCCCCAGATCGATTAAAAATCGCCGTTTCGATTGCTGCTTTATCAATATTCATCGGCATCCTGAGTCTGCTTAATCGGGTTTTTGTGATTCGCACCATTGGCTGTCAGCTATCGGATCGAACTCCATGCTCTCAAGAGATATATGAGCAGTTTACACATCTTAGGAATCGGTCTGTATTTTTTCTCGATCTTCAATCTTACGTCACACAAAGTTTAACACCCCTCTACCCAGTTTCTCTGGCAGAATATCACATCTTCCTACCAGACAGACTAGAAATGGTGCTGGATGTAGAAACTCCTCTTTATCAACTAGTGGTGACACCTACTGAATTACTCAATCAATCTCCCAAGAATAATCAAATGCTCATCGTCAGTCAAAGAGGACTGGTTTTTGACTTTGATCATCAACCACACCACAGCTTGCCGATAGTATATTTACCGCACACGAGTATGACTGAACAGCAAAAACCTCAGTCACAAGTTCATCAAATATTAGAAAACATCATCCAATTGACCAAACAACTCGACTTGAATTTAGAACAAATAAAGTGGCATGATGAATTAACAATCGAACTCAAGTTAAATCATCACCAGGAAATATTTATGATTGATAGCTTAGAAACAAACAAACAACTCCAGCAATTGTCTGTGTTGATAAATGCTCCTGAATATCAAACCATCTCACAACACAAACAAGAAGTTGATTTGCGCTTTGAGTTGCCAGTACTTCGCACATCACCGTGAGTCTGGTATGCTATTGAGAGTCGCTATGAGTAAACAACAAATTATCACAGGTATTGACTTGGGTACTGATAAGTGCGTGACTTTGATTGCCAAGGTTGAAGGCGATAAAAGTGCACCTCAAGTTTTGGGGGTTAGTACTGTGGCTTCCAAAGGTATGCGTCGCAGCCAGATTATCGACCTCGAACAAGTCTTAGAAACAATTAACGAAAGTCTTGACGGAGCAGAGAGAATGGCTGGATTGGAAATTAAAGAAGCTTACTTGTCTGTGGCAGGCACACATATCGCCTCATTTAACTCCAAAGGTGTAGTAGCAGTATCTTCCCCAGATCAAGAAATCGTACCTGTGGATGTTGAGCGTGTGATCGAAGCGGCGCGAGCAATTTCACTCCCCTCAGACAAAGAAATTATTCATGTGATTCCTAATTGTTATAAAGTCGACGCTCAAGACGGCATTAAAGATCCAATTGGCATGACAGGCGTGCGCTTGGAACTGGAAGCACACATCATAACTGGGATGTCTACCGCTCTAAAAAATATCGAGAAATGTGTTGAAGATTTGGGAGTCAATGTAAGCGGTTTTGTTTTTTCAGGACTGGCAGCTTCAGAGGTGGTGTTATCTGAAACAGAAAAAGAATTAGGAGTAGCAGTGGTTGATATTGGGGCGGGTTCTACGTCAATTTGCGCCTACGTTGATGGTGCATTAGTATATTCGGCTTCTCTCCCCATTGGTGCCAGGCATATTACTCAAGATATTGCCCTGGGCTGTAGAGTCAGTATTGATGTCGCAGAACAAATTAAACTAAACTTATCTCAAGAAGCTGCCCATCCCCTAAAACCTCATCCAGGTGAATCTAAACAGGATTTTTCCATGCGGAAAAAGAAAGCAGATGAAATCAAGTTGGCAGATTTTTCTGATGCAAATAGTGATGAAGTTCTCTCTAAGAGAGAAATTGTCGAAGATATTATGGCACCTCGTATTCAAGAAATATTTTCACTCGTTGCTGAAAAAATAGCAGCTCAGGATCTGATTAGAGAAATACCTGCCGGACTAGTCATCACCGGCGGCGGAGCTGAAACGGTAGATATGCTACCCATTGCCCGCAAAGAACTTAAAATGTCTGCCCGAATTGGCAAGCCATTTGAACTCTCCGGTCTCACCACAGAAATTCAAAAACCCGCATTCGCTACTAGCATTGGGTTGTTATTTTACGGTAAAGAGCATGGTGGGACCACAGTATCACAAAAATTACGCTTTCCAAAATTTAAGCTGGCTACGCCATCACAATGGGTAAGAAAAGTAACAGATTTTATTAAATCCCTTTTACCATAAAAAACATCAATCATCATCACATCCTATATTGATTCTCAGCAAAGAAATGATACACTGCAGCATACTAAATAGATTGTAAATATGGCACTAGTCAAACCAACAAACACTACTTTCGCAAAAATAAAAGTAGTGGGTATAGGTGGTGGTGGCAGCAATGCTGTCAACTCAATGATTGAATCTGGACAAATTCAAGGCGTTGAGTTTATCGCCATTAATACCGATGCTCAAGCGTTATTGACATCAAAAGCTGATACCAAGCTGCAGATTGGTAGCAATTTTACCAAAGGTTTGGGATCCGGCGCAGATCCAGATGTCGGTCGTGCCGCCGCCGAAGAATCTTACGACAAATTAAAAGATTTGCTATTTGACACCGATATGGTCTTTCTCACCGCCGGTATGGGCGGCGGCACTGGCACTGGTGCTTCACCAATTGTTGCTGAGGTGGCAAAAGAAGCTGGAGCTCTCACGGTGGCAGTAGTAACCAAACCGTTTGCATTTGAGGGCACAAAACGCATGTCCACCGCCGAGGAGGGTATTTTAGGCTTGAAAGACTCAGTTGATACCTTAATCGTGATTCCCAACCAACGTTTAATGGATATAGTAGACAAAAAAATGACACTGCTTGATGCATTTCGATTGGCAGATAACGTGCTTGGCCAGGGTGTACAGGGAATTTCCGATTTGATTACAGTACCGGGTCTGATTAACGTTGATTTTGCTGATGTGAAAACAATTATGAGTGAGTCTGGCTCAGCCTTGATGGGAATTGGGGAAGCTTCAGGAGAAAACCGCGCAGCAACTGCTGCCAGAATGGCAATTGCTTCACCACTCTTGGAAGTGTCCATCGATGGGGCAAGGGGTATTTTATTTAATATTATTGGTGGACCTGATTTAGCGATGACTGAAGTATCTGACGCATCCACCATCATTTCTAATGCAGCCGACCCAGATGCCAATATTATCTTTGGCTCCACCATTAACGAAGAAATGGGAAATCGGATTAAAATTAGTGTGATTGCCACCGGTTTTAGTGAGAATCAAATGGGCTATGGCAGTTCAAAAAGGTCAATGTTCGGGGCTTATGGCCAGGACTCGCAAAAACGTGTCAGTCGCTATCAAGAGGATATCAAATCACCCACTCAACCTTCAGAAAAACCGCTCATCGATCGTACACCACAGGGTTTTACTCAGCCTCTTACTACTTCAGAAATTTCAGCACCCAATAAACCATTTGTCAAATCTGATGAATTTGATGATGACCAACTTCAAGCATCAGATAAAACAGAAAAATCTAAGAAGAACCCTGATGTGGCTAGAGATTTTGATGATGAATTTGAAATTCCGGCATTTTTAAGAAAAAAGCGTTAGTCATCTAGTTTTTACACGTCCTTCAATTCCTCTCCACATCACTCGTCTCATCATCTAGAATACTAACCATGAATCAGTCAAAGCTCGCCGATTTACCAAAAAATGTCAATTTTCCCAAAATGGAAGAGAGTATCCTCCAGTTTTGGCAGGATAACGACACGTTTCAAAAATCAGTCGAACAACGACCAGTAGATAAACAATACGTCTTCTATGATGGTCCTCCATTTGCCACTGGCATGCCTCATTTTGGGCATCTGCTCGGCTCAACCAGTAAAGATGTGATCCCTCGTTATTGGACGATGAAAGGCTATCGCGTAGAACGGGTGTGGGGTTGGGATACGCATGGTCTACCCATCGAAAACATGATTGAAAATAGTTTAAAGATTAATGGTGGCAAAAAAGGTATTGAAGAACTTGGTATCGACAAGTTTAATGAAGCTTGTCGCCAAGAAGTTCTCCGGTTGGATAAAGAATGGGAAAAAGTAATTCATCGCTTGGGTAGGTGGGTTGATTTCACCAACAATTACAAGACGATGGATATCAATTACATGGAATCTGTCTGGTGGGGTTTTAAACAACTCTTCGAAAAAGGACTAATCTATCAAGGACGCAAGGTGGTGTTGTATTGTCCACGCTGCGCCACACCCCTCTCAAATTTTGAAATCGCAATGGATAATAGTTACCAGAATGTTGAGGATCCGGCGGTGGTGGTCAAATTTCCAGTTGTCAAAGATAATCAAGTTAGTGATCAAGAATATTTTTTGGCTTGGACAACTACGCCCTGGACTTTACCAGGCAATGTAGGATTAGCTGTTCATCCGGACTCAAATTATTCCCTAGTCCAAGTTGAAAATGAAAAATATTGGCTAGCCTCTGATCTAGTAAAAACGGTACTGGGCAAGAAGACTTACACCATCGTTGCCACCAGCAATGGAGCTGAGTTGGTAGGTAAAAAATACCAACCGCCCTTTGATTATGTACAAAGTAACAAATCTAAAGCTTGGACTATCCTGGCTGGAGACTTTGTTTCTTTAGAAGAAGGTACCGGCATCGTTCATACTGCCGCCCTTTTTGGTGAAGACGATTATGGTTTAGCTCTCAAAGCCGACTTGCCTCTCGTGCCAACCATTGATGATGATGGCAAGTTTTTGCCGTTCGTAAAGTTAGTCGCCGGTAAATTTTATAAAGCCGCCGATCCCATAATTGTCCAAAATTTAACAAGTCGGCACTTACTCTTTAAATCCGAACAGATTACCCACTCTTATCCTTTTTGTTACCGCTGTGGCACGCCATTATTTTATAACGCCGTACCGGCTTGGTTTATTAATGTTCAAAAACTTAAAAAAAAGTTACTTGCTGAAAATGAAAAAATGAATTGGTTTCCGGCACATCTTAAGCATGGCCGATTCGGTAAGGGTTTGATAACTGCCCCAGATTGGAATATCTCGCGGTCTAGATATTGGGGAACACCGATGCCGATTTGGACTGCAGAAGTTGATGACCAAACTGTATACCGAGTGATTGGTTCAATTGAGGAACTAAAAACTTGGGCCGTAAATCCTAATCAAGTTGCCAACTTAACCGATTTACACCGCCATTATGTAGATCAAATTGAAATATGGATAGATGATCAAAAAACAGTCAAAGGTCATCGTATTCCAGAGGTTTTTGACTGTTGGGTAGAATCTGGTGCCATGCCTTTCGCTTCCCGCCACTACCCATTTGAAAACAAAGAAAAATTTGAAGACACTTATCCCGCCCAATTTGTAAGTGAGTACATTGCCCAAACTAGAGCCTGGTTTTATACGATGCATGTGATGAGTGTCGGTATTTTCAACCAACATGCTGTCGAAAATACTCTCACCACAGGTACCATTATGGCCCACGATGGCACCAAAATGAGTAAGTCGAAAAAGAACTTCACCGACCCCATGCAAATCATCAACCAGTATGGGGCAGATAGTTTGCGTCTTTATTTAATGAGCTCGCCAGTGATGCGTAGTGAAAATATAAATTTTAACGATGCTGAAGTCAATGAAATTCGTAAACGTGTGCTCCAAATTTGGTGGAACTGCGTGGTATTTTATCGACTCTACGCGGGCGATTTGTCCGTCAATCTTGATCAGTTACCTCAGCCGGCAACAGTCATGGATCGCTGGATTTTAAGCAGGATTAATTCTTTAATTCAAACTGTCACTACTGCCATGGATGCTTATGACGTTGTCACTGCTAGCCGAAGCATGATTGAGTTTGTGAATGAACTTTCCACTTGGTATTTACGACGGAGTAGAGAACAAATCAAAATTGGTCAGCACAAAGATCGTTCCCTCCATGTTTTTGGTTTAGTTAATTACCAGCTTGCCCAATTGTTTGCTCCAATGATTCCATTTTTTACAGAAAATGTTTACCACTCCCTCGTTGATCAAAATAATAGTATCCATTTAACCAAGTGGCCGGAAGTGAGCCAACACCTAATTGATGAAAATCTTGAAACAGAGATGACCGTGCTGCGTAAAGTTGTGGAACTTGTCTTAGCCAAAAGAGCAGAGGTAGCTATCAAAATTAGACAACCACTACCCGCTGTCACCATTTTCTCTCCCCATCCTCAACCAAGGCAGGAACTCATCCAAGTCTTGCAGGAAGAAGTGAATGTAAAGACCGTGGTCTGGAAAAATAGTGCTCAAGGTGATCAATCTTTGACTGTAAAACTGGACACAACATTATCACCAGCATTGTTGGCAGAGGGAGATGCTAGAGAACTAATTCGCAACATTCAAAAACTACGTAAACAAAGTGGTTTAACTGTAGGTGACCAGGCCATCATATTAGTTGCTAAAATTCCAAGAGGGTGGCAAGGGGAAATCGAGTCAAAGACTAACTCTACCCTGAACATTGACAAAACACTGCCAGATAACCTACCTCAGCTGAATATTAAAAAGTAGTCATGATGCGCTACACTAGACGCTATGCGTAGATGGTTTTTACCTAGTCTTATTGGTTTGGATGTCGTATTCAGTGTGGTCACTTTGACGAGCATTGCCCCAGACTTGGCTGGCAGACAAATGGTTTTTTTTCTAGTGGGCGCAATAGTTTTTTTTGCCGCATCCCAAATCAATTTCGAAACCCTGATGCATAACCGTGTGCTGATTTATCTAGCTACTTGCTTGATGTTGGTAGTTCCTTTATTTCTTGACCCCACTCGTGGTACCGCCCGCTGGATTCCAGTTGGGGATTGGTTTAATATTCAACCGTCTCAATTTGCCATTCCTCTCGTCAGTCTGGTATTGATCAAATTAGTCAGTCATAGTCGAATGACACTAGCTCGAACGGGAGTATTTTTTTTATGGCTGCTCCCACCCGCGGGATTAATTTTGATTGAGCCAGATCTTGGAACTACGGTAATTTATCTGGTGGTACTTGGTAGTTTGTTATTATTTTCCAACATAAGCGCAAAAATCCTAGTCAACCTATCGCTCATTATAGTAAGTGTCTCACTATTGGGCTGGTTAACACTTTTGCAACCTTATCAAAAATCACGGATAACTTCCTTCGTTTCCTCAAGTTCCTCCCAAGATGGTGCGAGTTACAACGCAAATCAAGCCTTGATTGCCGTTGGGTCTGGCAGAATTTTTGGTCGTGGTTTAGGTGAGGGAGTGCAGTCTCAGCTTCATTTTTTACCAGAAAAACATACCGATTTTATTTTTGCTTCGCTTGCTGAAGAATATGGGTTAATTGGTTCATCAATCGTGCTAGTCTTACTCACAACTTTAATTAGCTATCTCTTTTTTATGACTAATCACGTATCGGATCATTATGGCCGGTTATTTCTCACCCTTGCAGGCCTGTTATTATTCATTCAGGCAACCGTGAACGTAAACATGAATATTGGCTTGCTCCCCATCACAGGAATTACATTGCCCCTGATTTCTTATGGTGGAAGTTCAATCATTGCCATTTGTTTTATACTTGGCGTGGCACAAGCAATCATCAATGCCGATACTGAGAATGAGGGACTCCACATTGCCTAAAGAAGTGTTATAATACCACTTCTGGTTTTCTAAGAGGAAAATATGAACTACGCAATCATCCAATTAGCTGGCAAACAATTTAAGGTTTCAGAAGGTCAAGAACTAATTGTTGATCGGATGCCCAATCAACCTGAAAAGTCACTTCAAATAAGTGATGTGTTGTTGGTCGCAGATGGAGAGAAGATAAAAGTTGGCACACCGCTTGTCAAGGGCGCAAGCGTTACCTGTGAGGTTAGTCATCACCAAAAATCAAAAAAGATCAGAGTTGCTAAATACAAATCCAAGTCACGCTATCGTCGTACTTATGGCCACCGCCAATCTCAAACTGTGCTAACAGTGAAAAGCATTCAGTCTTAATCTACAATAAAGCAGTTTGCTTTTTTATAAAAAATAAATTGACACCATGTCTTCTCGATATTATTTTCAGCTTGGCTCAAATTTTGAGTTGTCACGCTCAGAATTAGCATCAGTTTATCCTGAAATTGGGTGGCAACTGGTTGCACCTGGAATTTTGACTGGTCACTTTCATCAAGATTTTTCTCCTCAAACAATAATTGATCAATTAGGTGGCACTATCAAAATTTTCAAGCACCTTCAAAAATTGGATATTACTAATGAAGACCAACTCCGTGATCAACTGACCAAGTATCTTTCCAATCTTGAAGCACCAAAAATTACCATTGGTTTAGCAGAAATTGGCAGGGATCATTTGCCAAAAATGGAAGTATCAAGTCTAAAAAAAGATCTGGAACTGGCCGGTAAAAAAGTCAGATATGTTGCTGGATCGCGCCATGGCTTATCGGCAGCCGTGTTATTGCACAAAGAAGTGATTGAGTTGGTGCTGATTCAAACCCAAGATGGTTGCTACCTTGCCCAAACCGTGGCAGTTCAAAATATTGACCACTGGTCAAAAAAAGATCGTGGCAAGCCTTATGCAAATCGCAAAAAAGGCCTGCTTCCTCCTAAAGTGGCACGTATCATGGTTAATTTGGCAGTTGGCAACGCTGACTCTGCAGGGCAGGTCTTGTGTGACCCGTTTTGTGGCACTGGCACTATTCTGATGGAAGCACTTGAAAAATCTTTAACTGTGATTGGGGCAGATAATGATCAAGCAGCTGTTGATGGAACAACAACTAACTTAAATTGGTTGGCTACAGAGATGAATTTGCCACTTAATTTTATGATCACTAATGCCGATGCTACTCAGTTTCAACCTTCTCAACAACCAGCCTTCATTGTCACCGAACCTTTTTTGGGAAGACCCAAACCCAAAGCTGACCAAATCCCAAATATTTTTAAGGGTTTAAGTAAATTGTACTTGGGTTGTTTTAAAAATTGGAGAAAATTTTTACCTAATCATGCTAAAGTAGTAATGGTATTTCCTCGCGCCCTGGCAAGTTCTTCAGGGTTAAAAAAAGATTACACACTTCACAAATTGATTGACAACTTGAGTAAATTAGGATATATTACTCAGTCTGAGCCGATACTTTATCATCGTCCAGGGGCAGTGATTGCTCGCGAGATTTATATCTTTGAGTATCATTTCTTAAATATTAGCGAAAAATGAGGTTTAGTTATGTCAAAAGTTAAAGCGTCTGGAGCAGTAGCCCAACATGCCCAAGGCAAGCGTCATGGTAAAAGACTTGGATTAAAAAAGTCAGGTGGACAAGTAGTCAAGCCTGGCAACATTATCCTCCGTCAGCGAGGAGCTAAATATAAAGCTGGTCAAAACGTAGGTATGGGAAAAGATCACACTATTTTTGCACTCGTGGCTGGATCAGTCGCATTCTCGAAAAAAATGGGGCGCACAGTCGTATCGGTCCTTTCTTAGTTTTCTCATTTCACAGTTTTCACTTTGGTAATTGGCAGTCAACTTGACCTGTGGTATATCTGTTAGATATGACAGACAAATCCTCTATTATCCATTTAGAAGTTAACGTCTTACAACCCAACCCTTTTCAACCCAGAAATAGAATTAAACCTGAAGACGTAGCAGAACTGGCAGAATCAATTAAACAATATGGGGTCTTAGAACCCCTTATTGTGGCAGAAACTCCTGCCGGATATCAAATCATTGCTGGAGAAAGAAGATGGCGGGCAGCAGTTACCGCAGGCCTGCAAGAAGTACCTGCTATTCTCAAAAAAACCAGTCCTCGTGAAATGCTGGAAATGGCTATTATTGAAAATGTGCAACGTACCGACCTCGGTCCTTTGGAGAGAGCTCAGGCATTTCAACAACTGATTAGAGATTTTGGGTTCACACCCGCATCAATTTCAGAAAGAATTAGCAAATCGACCTCTTACATTAGCAACACCTTGCGTTTGCTCGAATTACCTGACGCGATCAAAGATGGTTTGAGCGGTCGCCAGATTACAGAAGGCCATGCGAGAGCGATTGCTGGTATTGAAAATCAATCTGCCATGATCGATATCTACAAAAAGATTCTTGTTGAGAATGCATCAGTGAGGAGGGCAGAGGAATTAGCAAGAGGTTACCGTCAAGCTCATTCTAGATCCCCTGTGGAACGAATGATGCCTGGCACCACCCACGTCACTGATCCTAAAGTAGAAGCTTGGGAAAAATCGTTGCAAAAACTTTTAGCCGCTAAATCAAGCGTGAAACTCACCAGGTCAACTACTTCAACCAGAATCACTATTACCTTAAAAGGTGACCCCAATCAAACTCAAAAAGACCTCGAAAAAATCATGTCTTTAACGGAAAAATATCAAAACTAATTAACCAATGCCGACTCAAGTTGAAGGTTGTCTGAGGAAGCAAATTCTGGTGGGTATTCAGCTGATCTAATCACCGCAATGCTATCTAGTGGCCAATATCTAAAAAAGGCTCTGCCTACTATTTCCTTACTAGTAATCGGCCCC
Organism: Patescibacteria group bacterium UBA1388; assembly: GCA_002305355.1. Lineage (GTDB taxonomy): Bacteria > Patescibacteriota > Microgenomatia > UBA1400 > PJMF01 > UBA1388. Next base: position 20,572 of record DBQS01000023.1, on the reverse strand, counting down.
CATGCCCTAGAGTCGCTTGAGTTTGGCCGATTGTCTCCTGATACAAAATACTCATCAGGACCAAGGGTTATCACCCTGCCATTTACAAAAGCATTTGGCAATGTTTCTTTAGAATCAGGTATATAAGATTCTACTAACAACTGTCCATTTATATAATAATTACCATTTTTAACTTCCACTGTTTCTTCAGGCAATGCAATAATTCTTTTGATGTAATCGCAGCCGGTTCCCTCTGGACATTGTGCCCGTGGAGGAGCATGAAAAACAATCACGTCTCCGCGCTGAGGCTCTCCCAATCGATAACTGATTTTGTCAGTTAAAACATAGTCGCGGGACAAAAAGTTGGGCTCCATCGACTCACCACTCACCTGGTGAGGTTGCATAAAAAACAAATAAACCACTAAAAATAAAGATAGTCCAATGACCACAGTCTCGATTAGATCAAGAAACAATCCACTCACAGACATTACAAATTTTGCCATAAAAGGAATTATCCTCGTTCACTACTGGAGTTTCAACCACTAAAACGAGATAATACTAGCATGGGATATACTAAAGACGCAGTACGGGGATTTAGTTGGCAGTCAGCGGCAACTCTGTTGTCAACCGGCATTACCGCTGGAAAACTAATAGTGCTCGCAAGACTCCTCACTCAACAAGATTTTGGATTGTTTGCCCTGATAAGCATCGCTTTAGGTCTGACTGAGGCGATTACCCAAACCGGTATCAACATCACGATCATTCAGTCATCAAAACCGATAACCTATTACCTCAATACGGCTTGGGTCATTGCCATCATCAGGGGTTTTGTGATTGCCATCATCATGGGTCTGATGGGGGTGATTATGGCCACAATCTACCACGAACCAACACTCATTTACTTAGTTGCCATCGCCGGAATAGTACCAATCATTAAGGGATTTATTAATCCAGCAATTACATCCTGGCAAAAAAACCTGCAGTTTGAAATTGATACTTCTTATCGACTGAGTTTGGTGGCTGTCGAAACACTGTCGGCCATACTCTTGGCTCTAATTTGGCCGCGTGTTGAAGTGTTAATATTTTCTGTACTGGTAGCAGCTGTTTTTGAGGTCACCATTTCTTTTGGATTACTCAAACTTAAACCTGCTTTTATGCTCTCAAAAAATAAAGCTCAAGAAATCTTGCTCAACGCGCGTGGGCTCAGTCTTACCAGCGCTTTAGATTATTTCACAGAAAATGTTGATGAAATTATTCTTGGTCGCACGCTTGGCACCAGTCATTTAGGCACTTATCATGCCGGTTATTCACTCAGTCATCGTCCCACTGTGGGATTGGCACAAGCCCTCAATCACAGCACACTGCCCGTATTTACCAAAATTGGGGCTGACCGCACTCGGCTGAGAAGAGCGTTTATCAAATCCTCAGGAAACCTCATGCTTTTAAGCTCCTTGGCTGCAGTACCACTCATCTTTTTTCCTGAACCAATCATCATGTTTGTGCTAGGTAATAAGTGGATGAGTTTATCTCCTGTCTTACCCTGGTTGGGGCTGGCTGGTATTTCCCAAACCATCATTAAACTGGCATATAACCTATTAATCAGTCAAAAAAGCTACCGGCTGATGAATTGGCACCGGGCTTTGACCTTAATTATTTTAGCTCCCCTCCTAATTTCTCTAAGCCAGCATTATGGACTCACAGGCGCAGGTATTGCCTGGGTTATCGCTCGTCTACTACCACTTCCCCTTTTACTATTCGCTATAATAAAAATACTAAAATGAAAAATTTACCTATCACGGCAATTATCATTACTCACCGAGCTGGTCAACTTTTTCAACAAGCGTTGCAGAGTGTGAACTGGGCAGATGAAATCATGGTAATAGACAATCGTGCTTTCTTAGATCCAAATCAGCTCACAAAAAATGAAAACGTCACGTATAAAGCCATTAGCAACCCGATTACAGATTTTGCAGCTGTCCGTAACCAAGCAATGGCAGAGGCGAAACATAATTGGGTATTTTTCCTGGATAGTGACGAAAAGTTTCCGGTCGATCAGCTACCTCAAATAGCAGAGTTGATGGTAAATAACAATTTTAGTGGAGCTTTATGCTTTCGAAGTGATGTCTTTTACGGGAAAAAGCTCAACTACGGTGAAGCCGGTCACCAACCAATTATTCGATTTGTAAAAAAGGGGAAAGCAAAGTTTGTCGGAGAAGTACATGAAATTGCTCAAGTAAAGGGTGAAATTAAACACCTTCATTTAGAAATCCTGCATTTTGCTCACCCCAACATTTCTGAATTTGTGAACGATGTCACTCATTATGCTCAACTTGTTGCCAATAATTCGCCTTCAACTTCTTTAGGTAGAATTTTACTCGAATTGATATTTTTTCCACCTGGAAAATTATTGTTTGGTCTTTTAATTCAAGGCGGCATTGCTGATGGCTGGCGTGGGTTAATCTATGCTGGTTGTATGGCCTTGCATTCTTTGTTAGTCAGAATTTTTCGCTATGAAAATATGGCAAATCAAGTTGAATCAAGTTCCGTCTAAAGTAGGGTTATCACTAATAAAGTGGTGGTATTTACTTACTTTGTTGATAGTGTTAAGTCTTGGCCAATTACAAAGGTTCAATATTTTTCATGACATATCATTTTATTTACACGACCTTCTCATTGCAGGGTGGCTAGCATTGAATTCCCTACAGCTTTTATCATATGTAAAAGCAGCTAATTATCTTGCCCATTTGAGAATATGGTGGAGAGAACTAGCTTTTGGTGGATGGCTAATATTTGGCATGATTTTTGCTACACCTGAGATTGCTCCATGGCTTTACTTACTCCGACTTGTTTTTTATACTCTGTTTTTGGTAAGTCTGCGAATAGCTTTTCAAAACAAACTTGTCGTCCTCAGAGTTATCACTGTCTTACTTGGCTTGCTGTATGTTTGGTATGGCATTCTCCAATATCTATTTTTGCCAGATACCACTTTTCTATTTCAATTTGGTTGGGATGATCATTATTATCGATTAATCGGCACCTTTCTTGATCCTAATTTTGCAGGTATGATCATTGTCTTAGTCTTGACATACTTATATTCCCTAAAAAAACTAATGTCATTCCCCCACTTTGTGATCACCAACCTCCTTCTTATTAGTGCGCTGACCGTCACTTATTCGCGCGCCAGTTACCTGGCTTTTTTTGTGTTGATAGGACTCTTCATTTGCTCACCTAAAACCAAAAATTTCAGCTCTATCAAGCATCGTACACTACATGATCTGTTTCAGCGAAGTGGTTGGGGACTGGCAGCTTTACTAGTCATGCTATTAACATACTTGCTCGCTCCCAAACCAGGCGGAGAAGGAGTGAATTTATCAAGAACCGCTTCCATCCAAGCTCGCGTAAAAACTTCGCAACTTGCGCTTGAAAATCATACCCCTAGATCTTTTTGGGTGGGTAAGGGCTTTTATAGCGCAGATCTTTTACAGCTGGAAACTGATCCGCTTCATCCCACACACGCCAGAGTACCAGACAACCTTTTTATCTTCGTGTTTACCAGCACGGGCATGGTGGGGCTGTTGCTCTTTATGTCCTTGCTTATGAAATATGGAATCTGGTTAGTCAGGCATGACTGGCTGATGTTTGGTGCACTATTGGCTACCCTCATTCATTCACAGTTCAATAATACTCTTCTGGAACCATTTATTTTTTTGTTTTTAGGAATGGGATTTTCAAGTCTGCCCAAAATAAAAACTGAATCTATTCGGCTTTAATATGCCGCACAACCTCTGACTGGTTGCCCGCCTGATCAACTGCTTTGATGGTGATTGTCTGGTCGCCCTCTTGCAGCTGAAATTTACTCACAAACTTGCCATCACTTGAAGGAAAAATCAGCCGTTCATTGAGATACACCTTTGCCTCCGGATCTGTACTACCTTCAATATTAAGGGTTTGATCTTTGATATTATAAGTTTTGCCATCTTCTGGAGAAATCAATTCAATAACTGGTGGTTCTGTATCCAATACGACTAGATACTGCTTGCTCGCAGGTGAAACTTGATCTGAATTAATTTGAGAATATGCTGAAATCACATTTTCTCCCTCAGTAAGTTCAAGCATAGCTTCAAACCGACCATCATCAGCAGCCAAAACCGTCACATCCTCACTGCCATTGATAATGAATACAATCTCAGCTTGCTCCTCACCATAACCCGTCACTTGCAAGCTGCTATTTGCGACATATGCCGGTGGAGCATCCAAGGCAGGAGCTTGAATAAAGACCTCTTCATTGTCGTTGTTTATGGGATTAGTATTGATAATACCATTCACCACTCTTACAAAAATTGGCATGACTACAAACAGGAAAAATAATATTAACAGGACGGACAATGCCGAAAACCAAATAATTTGTTTGGTGAGTTTTTGACGCTCTTTTTTAATTAGTCGAGAAGAGACTCTAGAATGGGCTGCCATATTGACAAGTATATCAAATTTATTTGAAACTAGTTAAATGTCAGTGTCAATTGCCCTCATTGAAGGGGAATATTTTCAATCCTAACGTAAATTTTAGTTAAAACCTCTTAACATTTCCTCCACCAACCACGATTTGTACCTGTGATGATCCATGATTTATGGAGCCGAGAAGGGGACTTGAACCCCTGACCTACGGTTTACGATACCGCCGCTCTACCAACTGAGCTATCTCGGCATGATAGGCTGATACACTATACTCTCTCTAGTCAATATTATAGCAAGCTCATATAATGTGCTAGTGAAGATCCGCAAACTTTTCCACTTTGTCAATTTCCAGTCCATTGCGGCGCTAATCGTGTTTGTCGCAGCCATGCTGATTTTTTTAATGGAACCACTTTTCGCCAAGGCCTTGTTGCCAACGTTTGGAGGTTCGGCAGCTGTTTGGACCACTTCCTCGGTATTCTTCCAAATATTGCTACTGATAGGTTACAGCTATGCATTATTTTTACAGCAGCTCAATCCAACCCGTCAGCTATGGCTACATTTCTTATTTTGTTTAGTCGTGTTGGCGATGGTTGTCCTGCCATTGTTTTCATCCCAGCTTAATGCACCCCAACTAATAAACCTGCTTGGCTCATCCCTTGCTCCTAAGACCTCCGCTATTACCCACATCTTTCTGCTAGGCATGGGCTCAATTGGGTTAAGTTTTATGTTCTTGGGTACAGTCAGTACCGTCACCCAAATTATTGCTATTAACTTAGGCTCAAAAAATCCCTACACTTTGTATCGACTTTCTAATGCCGGTTCATTTGCGGGATTACTCTTGTATCCACTCGTTGTGGAACCGCTGTTGCCAATTAAAACCCAGTTAGTCATCTGGCATTACGCAGCGGTCTTACTGATGCTTGCAGTGATGATCGCGTTCGGATACTTACTAATTGCAAAAAAGTTGATCAATTTGAACAAAAAAACTCAAAAAATCACTCCACCTAGCTTAAGAAGTTGGTTGCTCTGGGTCTTGATGGCTAGCCTACCAGTCACCTACATGTTGGTCGTGACTGAACACATCACAAAAGGTATCGCCCCCTTTCCTTATCTGTGGATTCTTCCTTTGGCACTTTATTTAGTATCCTTTATTGTGGGTTTTGGATTACTCAAATTTGGAGCAGTTGCCTCTTTGGCTTCACTTGCCACTTCACTTTGGTGTATCACATCCCTCACCATTGGCGCCACGGATGTAATCACTTACACCACCCAAGTAATCATCTTTAGTCTGACCGTATTTCTGACTGGTTTACTTTTCCACACCCAACTTTATCAATCTAGACCTCATACTGGCGCCTTAAGTTATTTTTATTTGGCGATCGCAGTGGGAGGAGTGGTGGGCGGATTCTTGGTCAATTTTATTTTTCCAGTACTATTTGCTGGCTACTGGGAACTACCTGGTTTATTGATTATGATCACCACCATCAGTCTCGTCATTTTTTCAAAGTCAAGTACGGTCTACTTGCAGATTTTTGGTAAAAAATATTTATTGTCCGCGAAAATAATGACCATATTTTCCATAGTAATTTTATGTTGCGCGGGCGTCATCAAGCTGACGACAAGTATCAACAATCAGTTAGTTTACCAGGACAGAAATTTTTATGGTGGCTTAAGAGTAATGGAAAACGATCAGAAAGTTGCGTTATTCAATGGTTCCATTCTTCACGGCGCCCAACTAAAAAAGCCAGCAGATAGCCTATTGCCACTTAATTATTATTCGCATGAATCTGGTGTAGGCCAAACGATTCAGCACCTACAATCCATCCAGCCCTCTTTAAAAGTGGCAGTAATTGGATTAGGCAGTGGTGTGCTTGCCAGTTATTGTCGATCAGAGGATCAATTTGATTTCTATGAAATCAATCCGATGGTAATTGAAGTCGCCAACAACTACTTTACTTTTTTAAAGCACTGTCCTAACGTCAAACTTCATTTAGGAGACGCTCGCCAGTTACTAGAACAGTCAGCTAGTGAAGAAAAATTTGATATTATCGTGGTCGATGCTTTCACTGATGACTCCATTCCCACACATCTACTTACCCTTGAAGCAACTCAACTATACCTGCAGAAGTTGAATTATCACGGCATCATCGCTTTTCATATTTCTAATCGATATTTAGATTTGGAGAAGGTGATTGCCAACCATGTTAAGGAAGAAAGTATCTTCGCTTATAGAGTCTTAGTAGATGATACTGATTCACAAATTGGTTCAACCAGCGACTGGATTTTAGTCAGCAAGCTGGCAGATCAACTTGAAGGAACTCTGTCTAACACCACACCACTCGATTATTCAAAAACAGTCAGGTGGACTGATGATTTTAGCAACTTACTCTCAATCCTGAAATTTCCTTGGTGAATCTTGGAGCGGCGAACGGGGCTCGAACCCGCGACCTTCTGCTTGGGAAGCAGACGCTCTACCAACTGAGCTACCACCGCACATTCTCATGATTGATTGTACCAAACTCACTTTTGTTGAGCATGATCATAAACAACTAAACCACGACGCATATCCTTCATTATCTCCAAAACTTTAACTTGATAATCATCTGTTTTTAAACGATTGATCATACCAGCCGTTCTTAACTGCATCTCCACGACATCATTTCTTGAAATCACCTGCAAATCTATTTTTCCAACTGTTGAAATCTCACTCAATCTGTCTGCCAAGATATTCTGAGGGTTTGCCTGAGGCCTTGTTACAGGCCTCCTAATTTCCCCTGGATAATATAAAAATGATCGATCGTCATCAACAATCACCATGATCTTAAGATCTGGTTTAAGTCTTAAATTCTCTAGATCGTGATGACTTTTTAAACCCAAAAACATAATTTTTTCAATTTTTGGATCATTCGCAATTCTCATCCTACGCCGATCTTCGGGATCAATCTCAAATAACAAATCATGCACGATTGCCTCAACCCGATGTTTCACTTCCTTTGGGATTACTGTTATCTGCAAGCCCGTAATGCTCTCATAAGATTTTTCTAATGTCGCAATCAAGTTTTCTGCCCAAAATTGGTCAGCCGCGATTGCCATATCTAATAAATATCGAACCCACGCGCTCTCTATAAACGAAGTCATCAACTTATCAATTCGGTTTTCTGGTGACTTCATCGTCTTCTCCCTAAGGCATGATTAGCACTTGATCAACTTCAATTTGATTCGGATTATCTCCAATATGGGCTTTGTTAATTTCATATATTTCTGCCCACTGATAAGAATCGCCCAACTCCTCCTCAGCAATTATCCAAAGACTTTGACCCGCCTGCACTTGATGGGTTTTTTCGGTGGTGATCCCCGTTAATATTTGATCGCGTGAAACTTGTTTTAGCTGAGCAGAATTAAGGATGATTGTTTTACCAACCAGTAAAATATCTGGATCTGCAATTTGATTAGCCAAGGCAATATCTAGATATCGGGTGCCATCTCCAAGATAATCTGACGCAAGTTGCCACAGAGTGTCACCAGTTTTCACCACATATTCTTGCTGAGGCTTAACCTGATCATGCAAGCCCACAATTTCCAAAAGTGGCTGAGGTGAACCAAAAGAAATTAGATCAGTTTGGTCTGGAACTAGCACTGAGATTTCATTTTGAAATTGTTGCTCAGTCTGAACAGAATCATTTTTGTAAACAGTTGAAGTTGGTTGAACCGTATGAGGTGAAATATGCGGAAATTGAGATGCAATTTGATCTTGATCAACTAAACGCTCCGCAAAACGCTCCTCTTCAGGTTTTCCCATCAGCATCCATAAACTTGCGATTACAACCACACTTATAAATCCCACACCCGCTATCATCCAAGGTAGATAATAATAGATGTATTTAATAAAGTCTCTAATAGTATTGACTTCAATCACGGCTGGAAACTCTTTCTGACAAGCAATTCAACTGCTTCATCTGACAACTCCTAATCGATTAATTATATCAAAACGTCTCATTTGACTGCTTATTTTGAACTCACTCATCAGCACTGATGATCAAAGATCACTCAAACTAATTTTTTGTAATTTTCAGTCTTGCAATAAATAATATTTTCCCCAGTATGGGTAATGATTGAAGTTACTGTTACGATGAGGTGATGTAAAAATTTTTCAAAGTTATAGGACTAGTATTATTTTTTCTGTGTATCATCTATCTAATTTACAAATATCTAGCCATCCCCATAGCAATTGCAGGTGGAAATGTTGGTCATTCTCAAAGGGTACAATTATGTTTTTTTGTCTACCGACCTATATCAACTATTCAACACCATTAAGAAAGGTGACGTGATTTCCTTTGAGAAGACCTCAAAAGATTATCAATATTATTTTGAGTATGTAGTAGTGGTAGAGGGCATAACTGGACAAACAACAAATTTAGAAATTATTGACACCAATCAAGCAAATTTAAGTAAAAAAGTTCCAACCGAGCATGTTGCTGTTAAATTTGGTATTACCAAACAATCGCACGCTGTGAACAAAAGAAAGATTACTGGAGTAGCCTGGTTGGCTTTACCTTTCAAATAAATTCATTCAAAGAATCTTTGGCAGCGCATGAGAGAATGTATTAAAAATATTGGTGTATAAGAGTTGAGTGGAATATTTAAGCGAAGGTGACTGTTTTTGAACGGTGTAGTATGACGGTATAGTAAGCGAACCCGACCAGATTCGAACTGGCGATCTCCTCCGTGACAGGGAGGCATGTTAAACCACTACACCACGGGTCCTCTGGAAGTGGATGATTTTTATTAGAAAATAATCCACAATCCGAAGCGCTATTATAGCTACCTGACAAAGAAAAGCCAAGCTGAGATTTCATACCAAAATCTTACATAACTCGATTAATCGGTAGTTTCAATTTCACCGTTAATTACGTATAATTAGTCAATTGCAAATCAAGAAAGGACTTATGAATAATACGCTTTGGATTCTCGTCTTGTTGGGCGCACTGGTGTTATACGTAATTAGTATTTATAACACCCTCCAAAGACTTAAGACTCAAATCAGAGCCGCCATTCAAGAAATTGGCAATCAATTGAAACGCCAAGCTTCTTTGATTCCAAATCTGGAAACCACAGTTAAGGGTTATCTGAAACATGAAAAGGGGATCTTTGATCTTTTGGCCAACGCTAGGAAGGCTGTGGCAAAAGCAGATAAATCTGGCAACGCAGAAGATATCGATCAAGCAATTGCAAGTGTACAAAATTTAGTACCACAGATTAGTGTGGCAGTCGAGGATAATCCAGAACTCAAATCTAATGAATCGGTGAATAAATTCATGAGTGAACTTACTGACACAGCTGATAAATTGATGTATGCTCGCCGCACAGTGATTGATCTCACGCAAAGTTACAATGAAAAATTGGTGACCGTACCATCTAATTTGGTAGCTAATATTTTTGGCTTTAAACCTGAAAAAGGTATCGTTACCGCTGAGACTGGCCAACACATGGAAGTTTCAACAGATGAAATGAAAGATGTGAAAGTTGATCTCGAAAAGTAACTTCAACTGATGATAAGTTACTTGCCAGCCCAAAATTGGGTTTGTTTTGTTGGATGCAAATCACCTTGGCTAGGTTACAATTAAGCTGCAGTATCTAGCTTGTAATAACCACGATATGACTCATTACCAAATTATTAACATAAACAAGCGAAAGTCATGGTTGATCATGGCTATATTTATTACTTTTGTAGTAGGTGCTTCCTATCTCATGAGTTATAGTTTTGGATACGGTTTAGACATGGTTGGAATCGCTTTAATTTTGTCTGGAGTGATGTCATTTGCCTCCTACTGGTGGTCTGACAAAATTATTCTCAGTATTTCAGGAGCCAAACCTGCCAACAGAGAAGATCATTTTGATTTTTTCACTGTGGCGGAGAACATTGCTCATGGGCAACGCATGCCTTTACCCAAACTATTCGTGATTAATGACACCGCCATGAATGCGTTTGCCACTGGTCGAGATCCCAATCACGCAGCGGTAGTAGTTACCACCGGCTTATTAAACAGATTAAATCGCTCTGAAATTGAGGGCGTAGTTGCTCATGAACTGGCCCATGTTCAAAATTATGACATCCGCTTAATGGCCATTGTTACCATTTTGGTAGGCATGATTGCCTTACTGGCTGATATGATGCTCCGCATGACTGCTTTCGGTGGCAGTCGAAGAAGAGAGGAGGGAGGAGGAAATGTGCAAATCATATTGTTTGCTGTTGGTTTAGTATTAGTGTTACTTTCTCCTCTTATTGCGCAGTTGATTCAGCTGGCTGTTTCCCGCAATAGAGAGTATTTGGCGGATGCCTCAGCCGTTCGCATGACCCGCAATCCAGAGGGATTGGCGAAAGCTCTTGAAAAGATTAGCCAAGACCACGAACCACTTGAAGTAGCCAATAAAGCCACCGCTCATCTTTACATTAGCAATCCTTTAAAAAACCACAAGCATGATAGTGTGAGCTGGTTTGCCAATCTTTTTCAAACTCACCCCCCCATATCCAATAGGATTGCTGTCTTGAGAGGAATGATAAGTTAATAGGAACAACTATAAATGGCAAAAATTACATCCACTCAGGTTAAACACATCGCTAAACTTGCTCATCTTGAAATTGATAATCGCCAATCGGTTGCCTTTAAAAAAGCCTTTAGAGAAACGCTACAAGTCATTGATAATTTGCAATCCGTAAAGGTAGAAGGTGCAGAACCAACTCATCAGGTGACTGGTCTAGAAAACATTTGGCGTGACGATGAAGTTGATGAATCCAGTATGTTGAGTCAAAAGGAAGCCTTGAGAAACGCAAAAAATGTTTATCAAGGTTACTTCGTGGTACCAAGATTAATTGATCAAGATGAATGATTTGACAACGCTTACATTAGCAGACACGATTCAAGCACTACGCGATAAAAAGTTTAGTCTTTCTGAGTTATTGTCCAGTTATAGAAGTGTCATTGAAAAACACAATCAAAAACTTAATATCCTCCTGACCACCACTTTGGATAATCATCCTGAACAACTTGATTCACCATTAGCAGGTTCTCCCTTAGTGGTGAAGGATAATATTTCTACTAAAAATATCCAAACCACCGCTGCCTCAACCGTGCTGGATGGTTATCGTCCACCTTTTGATGCCACCATTATTCATCGCCTTTATCAAGCTGGAGCAAGTATTATCGGCAAGAGTAACTTGGATGCTTGGGCACACGGCTCATCCACCGAAACTTCGCAATATGGAAGAACGCTCAATCCGCGCAACCCTGATTATTTGCCAGGGGGATCGTCGGGCGGTAGTGCAGCAGCGGTAGCAGCCAACATGTGCGCCGCAGCAATAGGAACAGAAACCGCTGGCTCCATTCGCCAACCGGCTGCATGGTGTGGAGTAGTCGGTCTAAAACCAAGTTATGGTAGGGTGAGTCGTTTCGGCGTGATTGCGATGGCATCTTCTACAGATTCTCCTGGACCAATCACTAAAACAGTTGAAGATGCAGCCATTTTGTTAAATTTCATTGCTGGCCATGATCATCACGACAGTACTACCTCCTCTCAAAGCGCGCCAGATTTCACTACTAACATTAATCAATCAATTAAAAATTTACGGGTGGGCATTCTCTATCAAGGCATTAAGGGCTTAGAAATAGTCGACCCCCATCTTCAAAAGGTGGGGCAGGTACTTGAGTCACTGGGCGCACAAGTTGATTCCGTGTCAGCAATGGATCCCAAACTTGCTATTAGTGTCTATACGGTTGTCCAGAGAGGAGAAGTGAGTAGCAACTTAGCTAGAATGGACGGTGTTCGTTTTGGTAATGACCGGAGCTACTTTGGTGATGAGGCCAAGCGGCGCATTATGTTAGGTACTTACACCTTAAGCAAAGGTTATGCTGATCAATACTATAACACCGCTCAAAAAGTAAGAACTTTGTTTATTGAAGATTTTAAAAAGTTGTTCAAAAAATTTGATGTTCTCATTAGTCCTACCTCGCCCTCATTTGCCAAAAAAGTGGGGGCAACCGCAGATGCTGCCATGTTTGGCGAACTAGAGGACATGTTGCTCGAACCAAGTTCTATCACCGGTTTACCAGGTATTAATGTACCTTGTTATCAAGATAAAAAAACTCATCTCTTTCTGGGTTTAAATATTGTCGCCCCGATGTGGCGTGAGGATTTAGTCATTAAAGTTGCCGATGCTTATGAAAAAGCAACTAGTTGGAATGAGTGGAGAAACAAAGCATGAAGCAAACGGAATATCAACTCATTTGCGGAATGGAGGTCCACGCCGAACTCAAAACAAAATCAAAGATGTTTTGCGGATGCAAAAATGATCCTTTTCATGCCTCCAAACCAAATTGCTATACTTGTCCAACATGCTTGGGCTTACCTGGAGCATTGCCTGTTGCCAATAGCACAGCCATTGAATGGACGATTAAGCTAGGTTTAGCTTTAAATTGCCGAATCAATCTCTTTTCAAAATTCGATCGCAAACATTATTTTTATCCCGATTTACCCAAAGGATATCAGATTAGCCAATATGATTTGCCTTTTTGCTACGATGGTTACCTTGAAACATCTGCTGGTAAAGTAAGAATTCACCGCATCCATTTAGAAGAAGATACTGGTAAATTGTTGCACAAAACAGTTCACAACCAGAAAGTCAGTTTGGTAGATTTTAATCGTAGTGGGGTACCTTTAATTGAAATTGTGACCGAGCCAGATATTAAATCTGCTGCCCAAGCCAAAGAATATGCTAAAACTTTGCGAGGCATCCTGCGGGAACTCCACATTGCTGACTGCGATATGGAACAAGGTGGCATGAGACTCGAGGCGAATATTTCACTGCAAGCTGTAGGAACAAAAGAACTACCAAATTATAAAATTGAGCTGAAAAACATCAATTCCTTTCGTTTTTTGGAACAGGCAATCAATTATGAAATTGAGCGGCAATCACAGGTTTTACAAAATGGGGAACAGTTGAATCAAGAAACGCGCGGTTGGAACGCTGTACAAAATAAAACTTTTTTGCAACGCACCAAGGAAGAAGCTGAAGATTATCGCTATTTTCCAGACCCTGACTTGCCGCCAATTCGTTTATCAACTAACCAAATTGAAATTATTAAACAAAATCTACCAGAATTACCGCTCGAGAGAGCGAAACGTTGGATGAGTAATTATCATTTACAACCAGAGTTTGCGACCCGCTTGTCAGAAGATACCAAACACGCCCAGCAACTTGATTCTCTCTTCAAACTCGCCGTGAACAAAAAATTCGAACCTTCCAAGCTAGCCAACCAAATTGTCAATAAAAAAATCACGGTCAACTACCAAAATTTAGAGGCAACTCTGGAAGAATTTGAATCTCTCAATGCAACTGCGACTGTCGATGACAACGATCTAGAAAAGATTATCAGGCAAGTGTTAGCCGAGCACCAAGACGCAGTGAATCGCTATCATGCTGGACAAAAACAAGTGCTTAGTTTTTTTATGGGTCAAGTCATGAAAAATTTGAAAGTGAAAGCTGATCCTCAGCAGGTCCGCTCAACGCTTCACAAATATCTCGACAACTGATAGGATGACCGCATCCCATGTCATCAACCATAGATTTTGTTCATCTACACGTTCACACTGAGTTTTCAATGTTAGATGGTTTGGGAAAAATTTCTCCACTCGTGGCTAAAGCTAAAGAACTCAATCAAAAATCTCTCGCTATTACCGATCATGGTGGTATGTACGGCGTGGTTCATTTTTACAATCAGTGTTTAGCCAATAATATTAAACCTCTTATTGGTGTTGAGGCATACTTAGCTAAAAATTCAAGATTTGATAAACAAGTCAAGATGGGCAGTGATCAATTTCATTTAACTTTGCTCGCTGAAAACTTTACGGGCTATCAAAATTTAATGAGATTGGTTTCAGCCGCTAATTTAGAGGGTTTCTCTTATAAACCCCGGATTGATTTTGAATTATTGAAAGAGCACTCACAAGGAATTATCGTGCTTTCTGGCTGCATGAGTAGTCTGTTCAATCAATATCTACTCCAAGGAGAAATAGCGGCAGCAGAAAAAGAAGTCAACAAGTATCTCGAAGTATTTGGAGACCGTTTTTATATCGAACTGCAAGCACACCCTAAGATTAAAGATCAGAAAAAATTGACTAAGTTGCAAGTTGAGTTGGCTAGAAAATTTAATATTGAGTTGGTAGCAACCAATGACGTGCACTACATCGAACAAGATGAAGCAGTTGCCCAAGATGCTTTATTGTGTGTCCAGACTAGAAAGCTGATCACTGATCAAAATAGGATGTCAATGCTTGATTCACCGGACTTTTATTTTCGTTCCTCTCAAGAAATGGCCGATCTTTTTCATGAATACCCTGATGCAATTGCAAACACTGTCAAAATAGCCGAGCGATGCAACGTTGTTATACCAAGAGGAGAATTAATTTTTCCAGATTTTCCATTACCCAAAGGAGAAACTAATCAGTCTTATTTTAAGAAGCTGGTCATGAAGAGCGCTAAGGAAAAATATGGCACTCTCACCAAACAAATCACCGATCGTCTAAAATATGAAATGGACATTATCATTCAAAAAGGTTACCCAACCTATTTCTTGATTACTCAAGACTTTGTAAACTGGGCTAAGAAGCAAGGAATTAGTGTTGGCCCTGGCAGGGGATCTGCAGCGGGCTCAATTGTTTCTTACGTTTTAAATATCACCACCATTGACCCGCTAAAACACGGTTTAGCGTTTGAAAGATTTCTCAATCCAGAAAGACCCACGCCGCCAGATATTGATATTGATTTTGCCGATACTGGCCGAGATCGAGTTATAGCATATGTCGCTAAAAAATATGGCGATGATCACGTCGCGCACGTTATTACTTTTGGACGCATGGAGGCACGAGTAGCGGTCAGGGACATCGGAAGAGTATTGGGCATGCCATACGAAGATCCGGACAAAATTGCCAAACTCATTCCCAATTTACCTGGTAAAAAGACTTCCCTTAAAAACGCAATTGAAACTGTCCCTGAACTCGGTGAGTATTACAAGCAACCAAAGTTCAAAAAATTACTCAATTTAGCTCAAAAAGTTGAGGGCGTGGTCAGACACTCTTCAGTCCATGCTGCAGCAGTAGTGATTACTGACAAACCTTTGCCAGAATATGCTCCTGTGCAGCGTGATACTAAGTCTGGCAAAACCTTAACTCAATATGACATGTACGTCCTAGATTGTAATATTTCTGATGACGCGATTGGCTTACTGAAGTTTGATTTTTTAGGACTCAGAAATTTATCGATCATCCAAAACGCTCTTCAATTAATAAGAGAACAAAAAAAGAAAAATATTGATATTGATCGCATTCCGCTTGATGATCAAAAAACATTTGAGTTGCTTTCAAAAGGAGACACGATGGGCGTCTTTCAATTGGAATCAGCAGGGATGCGCAGAGTGGCAAAAAGTTTGCAACCAAGTCAATTTTCCGATATTACTGCTATGGTGGCTCTATACAGACCTGGCCCGATGGATCTGATCCCACAATTTATCGAGGGAAAGCATCAACCCAAATCAATTCGCTATCCAGACGAAACTCTAAAACACATTTTAGAGGAAACTTATGGCGTCATGGTCTACCAAGAGCAGATCTTGCAAATTGCCCACGAAATGGCTGGTTACAGCCTGGGTGAGGCAGATATTCTTCGACGAGCGATTGGTAAAAAAAAGAAAAAACTACTTGATGAGAATAAGCGGCGTTTTATTTCCCAATCAGTTGCCAAAGGTTACAGCCGCGAGGTGGCATCACGAGTCTGGGGATTTATTGAAGCCTTTGCCAATTATGGATTCAACAAAGCACATGCTACTAGTTATGCCATGATTGCCTATCAAACTGCCTATCTAAAAGCAAATTATCCTGTGGAATACATGACGGCGTTGATGAGCGTTGAATCCGGGTCCCATTCCATGAATCGCGATACACGCGTTGCTGTCGCAGTAGAAAATAGTAAGCAAATGGGCATCAAGGTATTACCACCAGACATCAATTTATCCAGTGATGATTTTTCTATCAGCGATGATTCAGATTCAATGGAGGGAAAGGCGGTCCGATTTGGTTTTAATGCCATCAAGCACGTCGGGTCGGCTTCAATCGAAAACATTTTGGAAACCAGGAAGAGAGTGGGGGGGAAATTTACCTCGCTCACTCAATTTATTCACGAAACGGATGGTCGTAAGGTTAACAAAACAACCCTTGAGTGTCTCATCAAAGTGGGCGCGATGGATAGGTTTGGCACTCGAGCAAGTATGCTGGAAAATTTGGAATCGATCCGGCAAACTGCTTCTCAACTCAATTCCGACATCAAGGGTCAAGATTCATTGTTTCAAGGTGTTTCTAAGTCAGCATCCGAGACGAAAGATACTTTTCCCAAGATTCCAGAATATCCGAACCAAGAATTGCTTTCATTTGAAAAAGAGCTGCTTGGTATGTACTTGACTGATCATCCTATGGCAAATTCTTTAAAAGCGGTGGCTAAGCGAGCAACCAAAACCATTGCTGAAATTGACCTATCAATTCATAAAGGGCAGTCATTTTTGTTAGGGGGAGTGATTAATAAAATTAGGGAAGTGCGTACAAAAAAGTCCAGTTCGTTGATGGCGTTTGGTGAATTTGAAGATCAGAGCGGCAGTGCTTCATTTGTTGTTTTTCCTAAAATATATTCTCAATATAATGGTTTATTGCGTGAGGATGCAGTTGTTTTGATCAAAGCAAAAGTTGATGATCGTGATGATGAAATGCAATTGATCGTGGAAAAAATTACTTCCCCAGATCAACAACTAGAAGAAGCTTCACAAGCCATCGACGCTGACCATGAGATATTTATTCCTAGAAATACTGATAAAAATACTCTGGAAGAACTAGGAAAGTTGTTAAAAAATCACCCCGGTGATGATTCAGTGGTAATTTTAATTCCGAATGGTTCACAGCCACATCGTATGCTCTTGCCATATGGAGTGGCATGGTCTGATGAGCTTGAAAGTTCCGTTCAAAAGATGCTCGATCAATAATGGTTTAAAAACAATGAGTAAGTATAAATTTAGAATTATTTTTTTATTGATCGCTGTTTTGCCCTTATTATTGACCTTATTAACTTTATTTTTCAACACCTTTATTTTTAATGATGAAAGCAGCAATCTGGTACTTGGCGTGCTTGCGTTATATTTAATTGCGCCATATCTTTTGGTTGCTGAAGCTATCAGTCTGCTTTTCTATGCAATTTTTCAATTTTTTCCGCTTCAAATCGGCGGAGATAACACTCTGCGTGTGATCATATTTGGTATTATAACTGGCAGTATTGTGATTTTGACTATTATGTTTACCATCGGCTTACTGCTAGATAAGTTGATTGAACGACGACACAAAAATTTTTAAGTTTTCCCTCTTTCCTTAACCCAGGATTATCGATACAATGTGCTTCCATGAGCAATCATGGACAATCCCCTAAATATATCTTTGTTTCTGGAGGCGTGTTATCAGGTCTTGGGAAGGGTGTGACGGCGGCTTCACTTGGTTATTTGCTCAAAACTCGCGGTTATGCAGTTACCAATATTAAGTGTGAAAATTATCTCAATCTCGATTCAGGCAACATCAATCCCGTCGAACACGGCGACGTTTTTTTGTGTGAGGACGGCTTGGAAGCGGATCTTGATCTGGGAACATATGAACGATTTTTATCTCAAGAAGTTGGTCAAAAAAACTTCACGACCATGGGACAAATCTATTCGGCTGTCATTCAAAAGACCAGAGATCTTCATTTTAACGGTGCAACTGTAGATGCTATTCCTTACGTACCGGAAGAAGTGATCCGCCGAATTAGGGAAACGGTGGAAGGGTTTGATATTATTTTGGTGGAATTGGGAGGTACAGCTGGCGAGTATCAAAACGCAATTTACTACGAAGCTTACCGGATTATGAAGTTGCAATTTCCACAAGATACGATTCATATTCACGTTACCTATTTTCCCAATCCCGTCCACATCAACGAAATGAAGTCTAAACCTACTCAGCTATCGGTCAAAATGCTGAATAGCATGGGTATCCAACCCGATTTTGTGGTTGGCAGAGCAGAGACTGAAATTGATGACAAGCGCAAAGAAAAGGTAGCTTATTACTGCAACTTGGATAAAGCCCATGTTATCTCCAATCCTGATTGCAGCACCATTTATGAAATTCCGCTAGTTTTTCATGATCAAAAATTTGATGAACTGGTACTTGATGAACTAAGTTTGCCAAAAAATCGAAGCAACTTACAGCCGTGGCGAAATTTTGTAGAAACAATCAATCAGAAAAAAAGCCGATCTGTCACGATCGCCATCATCGCCAAGTACATTGCAACCGGAAATTTTGAATTAAAAGACTCTTATGTATCATTGTTGGAATCGCTAAACTTTGCGGCTTGGCATGATAAGCTGGAACTTAACGTTGAATTTATCAATGCTGAAGCTCTTGAAAAAAATAGCAAGAAAGCGCTCGATACTTTGTATCGGGCGCACGGCATCATCGTCCCCATTGGTTGGGGAGAGAGGGGTGTGGAAGGCAAAATTAAAGCTATTCAATACGCCCGAGAAAAGAAAGTACCTTATCTAGGTCTATGTTATGGCATGCAACTTGCAAGCATCGAATTTGCCCGCAATGTAGTTGGTCTTAAAGGGGCTCACACTAAAGAGGTTGACCCTCACACTCCTCATCCCATCATTCATGACATTCCATTTGAGGCAAAGTACCAACAAATTAAAGGTCAAGGAGCCAGCATGAGGTTGGGAGCATATGATTGTGTACTCAAACCTGGTACTCTTGCCCATCAAATTTATGCAAAACACCATGCCTTTAAAAATGCGAGGCAAAATTTGATTTCAGAAAGACATCGGCACCGTTACGAGTTTAATAACAAATACAGGCAGCAATTAGAAGAAAAGGGGTTTGTCATATCCGGTACTTCTCCCGATGATTTTTTTGTAGAAATGATTGAGCTACCTAAGAATAAACATCCATTTTTTGTTGCTACCCAAGCCCATCCTGAATATAAGAGTCGTCCCCTCAATCCGCATCCGATTTTTGTAGAGTTTCTCAAAGCATCAGAAAAATCCTCAAAATAATCATAAATCATTTTGATTAAAGTCTGTATGATTGCAACTTTTTTGACACCTCCAAATAATTGAAACAATAGTTTTTTTGTTAAGCGTACTTTTTCTTCACAAATAATAATCAGTTCTCCTTGCAAAGTGTCTTCAAGTCAAGTAAAATACATGTTTCTATCAGCGGGCAATTTAATGGAAGTAATTATGGCACAACATTTTTCATTTCAAGATCAAGACATCAGTACAGGAGACACTGTCCGTATCCATCAACAGATCGTTGAAGGGGATAAAAAAAGAATTCAAGTCTATGAAGGTATCGTGATCGCCATTAAAAATAGGGGGGTTGGAAAGACCTTCACAGTCCGTAAAATTGGGAGTAATGGAATTGGTGTTGAAAAAATTTTTCCGGTAAATATGCCTGGTATCGTGAAAGTTGAAGTCAAGAGTAAAGGTGCCGTCAGACGTAGTAAGCTATACTACTTGCGTGATCGCATCGGTAAAGCTGCTTCCAGGATTAAAGAGAAGAGTATTATCTCTAAAACAACAGCAACAACATAAATTTGCTTTAGGTGCCCAGGGTGAAAAGCGAGCCCTGGTTTATTTACAAAAGATTAAGATCAGTTATTTAGCTAAGAACGTGAGCGTTAAAAATCATGAAGTTGATATTTTAGGCTACGATGAAATCGCTCATGAGTTAGTATTCATCGAAGTAAAAACCAGGCACAGTGCCACCCATGGACATCCTAGTAAAGCAGTAAATTATCTTAAGCTGCGTTCGATGCGCTATGTCGCCAACGCCGTGTGCGAAAACTTAAAATACACTGGAGATTATCGATTTGACATTTTATCGGTATTACCTGGTAAAATAGAACACTACGCCAATGTGACGTGGTAACTAGACGGCCCCATCGTCTAGCGGTTAGGACATCAGGTTTTCATCCTGGCAACCGGGGTTCGATTCCCCGTGGGGTCACATTTTCGCCATCAGA